>NVTH01000130.1 GCA_002401525.1 Moraxellaceae bacterium
GGGGAAGTTTTCTGATGGAGCTGGCAGTTACATCGCGGAGTGGCTGATATCAAAGCACGGCGCCCTGCGAACCACCTTAAGTAGTTACGAGATGTTTTTTGATTTATACCAAGGTGTGGACTCTGCCGCTAAACCTTGATTTTAATGCTTTAATACGAAAAACCCGATCAAAGGTAAAAGGTCAAATCCAACAGCATACGCGCTAAGGTTCAATAAAATTCATTTGCTAAACGTACGCTATTAGATTTGTCCCCTTGATTTTTTGAAGCAGGCTTCCCCAATCCATTTTGAGGATGACCTAGGCCTTGCCACCAATCTTAATAAGCCATCGCTTTTAAACGATTAAAACTATTTTTCATCTCTATAGTGATAAAATGGCATCAGTAATCGAGATGGAACTGATTAATAATGGCAGTATTGCTGAACAGTTTATCGGACAGCATCTTTTGTTTTCTGGCGCTATAAATGATTATGAACATTCCGAAAATCTAGAATTGTATTATTGGATGCGACAGGGCCGCTCAAATGCTGAGGTCGACTATTTAACGGTCATTGACGGAATCATATATCCGATAGAGGTTAAAGCTGGAGCTGTTGGCAGATTGAAATCTATGCATCAATTTATTAATGAAAAATCGGCACTTTGCGGAATTCGATTTACCAGCAACGAGCCAGTCATTGAGAAGGTAAAGGTTAAATTACCCAATGGTCACGCTGAGTATTTGCTATTAACCTTGCCACATTATCTGGTGGGGCAGACCAATAGACTTGTAAGAAGTATTAAGGATTAGCGTTAGTGAATTTGTATTTGCGATTTTAAAGCAGTGCTCTACTCCAGAATCCCGGATTACTTTCTCATTCAGCCTAGTTACGGATTCACCATTATTAAAATTTCATGCTCACACTGACAATCACGAATAAAATTATTTCGTTAAGATTTTATAGTAGGCTGAGACACATTAAGTGATTCAGAAAACTGAGGGGGATTATCAAGATAGATAAACCGGCAAGACCAGGAAAACCGTCCCGTAATCCTTAGATCTACTTTAACCTGAGGGTTTAAGCCCCTCTAGTTATTCTCTTTAATGCCATAACGAAATTGAACCGAATGCTGACAACGCTCACCGCCAAAGGCAATGTCGCTAGCCCAATAGATTGGACACCCAAAACAATACGGCATTACCCTAGAACACTAGCGGAAGCGAAAGCGAATTTACACATTACGGCCCGCCCAAAACGTTAACCTTACACATTGCTTCATGATCAGCTATGAAAAAACCCAATTCACTCCACATCGGTAACACACTCAAGCGCTTTGTACTTCTAAGCACTCTGCTAGCAATGGCTAGCGGCGGCCTTAGCGCCAATGAAACTTCCCGCTCATGCCAGCAAAACGCGCTGCAAAAATCTCAAGCTCTAATTCGTTTTATCCTTGATGACCTTAGCACCACCTACATGCATGTGGGCGGAGGAGGTATTACCAACATAAAACAAACCGCCACTAACGCTTTTCGGGTTTCCATTTCTCAAGAAGAGCGTATCGATCAAATAAGCTACGAATTAAAATTTGAACAGGATTGCCAAATCACCCTCGTTAAGCGAAAAAGTACCGCTGCTTCCCCTTGGGAGCGGCCCCACTAAAACCGCTAGCACCTCTCAATATTCAAACATAATGCACAGGATTGCCCCTGCACCCTGCTTAGGCTATATTCATATTTAACAAATATGAATACTTGAGATCTATTATGGCAACCACCAGTTTAAGTTTGGGTGAGCACTGGGAGAAATTCATCAAAAATGAAATATCCAGTGGTCGATACGGATCCGCTAGCGAAGTGGTGCGCGACGCACTGCGCGCAATGGAAGACCGTAAAAGTAAACTGCAAGCCTTAAGAGCCCACTTGTCCCAAGGCGCGATTCAAGCCCGTGACGGTGACTTTGTCGATGATTTCTCGATGGATTCGCTGATTGACGATTTGGATGCCGAGTCCTAATGACGCGACCCTCTGACAAAAATTATAGAGTGACACGCCGCGCTCGAGACGACTTGAAACAAATAGGCCGTTATACGCAACAAACCTGGGGTAAAGCTCAGCGTACCACCTACTTAAAAGCCATTGAAAAGCGTTTCCAGTGGCTTGCGGGTAACCCCCTACTCGGCCAGCATCGCGCCGATATTGGTGAAGGATACTACAGCTTCCCGCAAGGCCAGCACGTGGTGTTTTATCTGATTGGCGACGGTCTAATTGAAATTATTGGTGTGCTTCATAAAGAGATGGATATCATTCACTATTTCCAGGAGAAATAGTTGCTCCCAAAAAACACAAAGAGACAAAAGCCAAAGAACAAAGGGCCAAACTTCCTTCGCCTCTAGTCTGCGGCCACATCCGCATTAGTACTTTTTTCAACAGTCCTGGCCACGCGAAATCCCGTGTTGTTGCTAAGATTTGGGTTGTTCGTTTTATCGGTGCGGGTGGTTTTATGAGGGTTTGCTCAGCCATCAGGGCAACCACTTATATTCAACGGTAACCTGAATTAAATTTTCAAGCACTTCCAATAAACCACTTTCGATGCGTTCCCACCTTCAGCCGCGATAAAATAACGCTACCAAAAGCGCCACCAACAACACCCCAGAAATAATCTGCCAAATAAGCACCGGATTACTTTCATCCGTGACTAGATCGTAACTCTTTTTATACTTTAGATTGGGATGTTGGAGTTCATGCAGAAATTCGGACACTTCGAGGTAGCGACGTTTTGGGTCATAGCGCAAGCCCTTTTTAACCGCCCCATCCACCCAGATGGGGACTAAAGGATTGATCTCATAACTGGGCACGTATTTAGTTTTTAAAAATGCTTTGGCAGTTCGGCATTCATCGAGCTTGCCGCCGAATGGTTTTTTGCCGGTCAACATTTCATAAACGATGACCGACAGGGAGAAAATATCGGATTGAACGCTGCTTTTTCCTTCCAGAATCACTTCCGGCGCGGAGTAACTCGCAGTGCCCAGATTCACTTGATGCTCTAACGGGGTGGCAATTTCTGCAATGCTTTTTATATAGCAGGAACCAAAATCAATTATTTTAGCTTCGCCATTATTATCAATCATGATGTTGGCGGGCTTGATGTCTTGGTGCAATATCTCTCGATGATGCAAGGCTTTGATGCCTTTGATAATTTGAGCCACTATGAATATTACTTCTTGCACCCCTGGCTTTGGATTTTGTTTGATCCACTTCTCTAAGGTAATGCCTTCAATGTATTCGGTTAAAAAGTACAAGCAAGATTTCGGGCGATTGGTCTCGACAATTCGCATGACATGGGAGTTACTGACTCGATTTCCGATCCAACTTTCAAGCACAAATCGTTCTATGTAGGGCAGCTCATCGTTAAAATTGTTGGACGGCGTTTTCATGCAATACTGTTTGCCGCTTTCAACATCGATCACCCGATAAATCTGACTTCGGCTACTGGCGTGTATTTCTTTTTCAACGCGATAACCGTCTAAGACCATGCCCCGGCTTAACTCGGGGGGAAATGGAAGCTCCGTGAGTTTGTGGCACACATCGTCCAAACTTTGGACCGGCAAGCTATCCACTCGGAGTATCTGACAACTCAGATTATCGCTGCTTTGATTGTCCAAGGCTTGCTGAATAAGCGCTTCACAGCACTGCTCAAAGTCTTCATCGCTGCTTCGCTTTGCAGCTTGGCTTAAGCAATCATTGATTTCTTTTTCCCTGACGAAATCATGGATCCCATCCGTCGTTAACAAGAAAACATCATTGGCCTCAAGATCAACACTTTGATAGTCAACGTCTAAGGTGACATCCAAGCCCATGGCTCGAGACAAGTAGGATTTTTCTTTGCTAATAAAGGTGGCGTGGTCACGGGTTAATTGCGCCAACTCACCGTCACGATAGAGGTAGATACGCGAGTCGCCAACATGAAAAAGGTGCGCCGTTTGGGATTTAAAGATGATACAACTGAAGGTGCTGACGTAGCCCTTGTGGGCATCTGCAAAATGCTGTCCTTGGCCAAACAGCCAGCGGTTTAACGCGGTGAGCACCTGTGTACTGGATTTCTTAACGCTCCAGGTTTCGGGTGTGGAGTAGTAATCGGAAAGGAAATTACGAACGCAGGTTTCGCTGGCTTCTTGACCGGCCTCGGAAACACTCACGCCATCCGCGATCACCGCGACGGCGCCTTTGGTATTGATGAGCCCCGCTTCAGGAATTCGAATGCCAATGGCGTCTTCATTCTCGGATTTAATCCCTGCAATAGAACGCTGACCAATGGTAAAGGCTAATGCTCCGTCTAAATGCCATTCGGTCATATCAGTGATTTATCTCCTCCGAAGGCTTCTAAGAATCCTTTTCTGTATCTTCTTAGTGTACCTCAATAAGCTGCACGGTTCCGTCCGGCAACACCTCCGCTATGGCGCCTTTAGGCTCGTCTAAAAACATCGCGGCCACCGCAGCGAACGCAATCCCAGCCGCGATGGTCATAAAAAATACCGACGGCGATACAAACGAGAATACTGTTAAAAATAACACCGCACCTATATTGCCATAGGCTCCCACCATGCCTGCAATCTGCCCAGTCAATCGACGTTTGATTAAGGGCACTACGGCAAACACACATCCCGCGGCCGAACCCAAAAAGAAGGAACACATCATCATCACCATCACCGCAACGGCAATGGGCCATTCGCCGTTGATGTGTGACATTGCGTAAAATCCAATGGCAGCACCGCAGAGCAGTATCACTAACGAACCTTTGCGCCCGAACTTATCACTAATGGCCCCTCCTGACGGGCAGGACAAAACGTCCGTTACCGCAAAACAAGCGCCCAACATGCCCGCCAAGGAGATGGGAATTAAAAAGGTGCTCTTAAAAAATATCGGCAGCATCGATACCACCGCTAGTTCAGAGCCAAAGGTCACCGCATAAGCGATGCTGAGTATGGCGACTTGCTTGAAATTATATTGCAGAATTTCGTCCACCGGCTTGACGAATATTTCCTTGTTCACTTTATAGATCTGGCCCGCTTGGAATAGATAAATGGCCAACAAAATTCCATAAGTCGTATTCGCGGCGAATTCATTCAACAATCCAAGCGCCTCTACTTTCCAGGTCAACACCGCGAGCGCGCCGTACATAGGGACATTCATTAACAGGTAGAAAAAGAAATCGCGCTTGGAGGTCACTTCAAGACCGCCTGATTTATTGGGCTTGAAATAAGTCGAACCCACGGGCGTGTCCGTGACCGAAAGGAAGTAAATAACTGCGTACACTAACGCAATCACGCCGGTAAGTGCAGTGGCATAACGCCAACCGTCATCACCCCCAATTAACAGCGCCAGTGTTGGCAGAGTGAGGGCAGCCACTGCGGAGCCAACATTGCCCATGCCTTTATAAATCCCTTCCGCTAAACCCAGCTGCTTGGCAGGGTACCATTCGCTGATCATGCGAATGCCAATCACAAAGCCAGCGCCTACAAATCCCAATAGAAATCGCGCCAAAGCCAATATTTCAAACGATTGAGCGGTGGCAAAAAAGAAACAAAGGCCCGCAGTGGCCAGCAGCATGACTGAATAAGTTTTTCTGGGGCCGTACACATCCACCAACATGCCGGTCACAATTCTTGCGGGGATGGTCAGAGCGACGTTAAGAATTAATAGGGTTTTGATCTCTTGATCCGATAACCCCATGGACTCTTGAATCACCAGCAATAAAGGCGCATGGCTAAACCACACCAAAAACGTCACGAAAAAAGCAAACCAAGTCATGTGTAAAACCTTGGCTCTTCCAGTCAATGAGAGAAAACTAGCGCGCACACTCGTACTGCTCATAGGCCATCTTCCTTTTATTTTTATTTCTATTGGTATTTCTATTTCTATTTCTATTTCTATTGGTATTGGTATTGGTATTGGTATTGGTATTGGTATTTTTATTCTTTTATTAGTTCGGCAGCAATAATCAAGCCAAGCAATAATACCTTGACTTTTAAACGCCTAAATTCACTTTTCAGCACAATCGCGCACCTTCCTGGTTCGTATTGCGCCAGAGTGGTGCTCAAATAGGGGGAATTTAAAATTGGAGTAACTTGAGTGCAGATTCTTAATAATAAAGGGATTACGGTTACCGTCGCGCAAGACGATAAATAAAGTGAATAGTCATCACAAGGTGATTTAAATCGTAGCTTTTTATAACGAGGGATTACTGCTGCGGGTGATCGATTTTCAAAAAGTGATGCGTGCCGGCAAACGTGAAATCGATTGCAATATCAAGCATGGCTCAACTTCCGAACCCTTAAGTAGGGCAACGCGTAAGATTAACGGACTCACTCTTTTTAATCCGCATAGTTCCAGGGTGAATGGTATTCGAAGCAAACCGAATTGCCTCGAATTTTATTGAGCCGACGGATCTTCGTCTAGTCCCCCTTCCAGCACCAAGCCTTTCATCACCAATGCTTCATAACTTACTAATCCCTTTACCTCACCGCCGTCAATGACCGGTGCACAAGCGATTCCAAACTGTAAAAATAATTGCGCGCAATACCTAATTTTCATGGTCGGATGAACGCTAATCACCGGTTTGGTCATAATTTCATACACATTCACACGCTTAGGGGAGCGATCTTTAGCCAGTACTTTTTTCGCGATATCAGCCAATACCACCACCCCATATTCATCACTGGCGTCTCTTTTATTTACCATTAAAACCACGGCTTCCACACGCTTCATTTCTTGCAACGCTTCATACACGGTGACCAACCCATCCATTAATACGAATCGGTCGCTCATTACATCGCCGACTAAAATCGATTCCTTAGCCATTACAATATCTCCTCAATTTTTTCTTCCAGTGTTTTCGCTTGATGGGCCACGCCCATCGCATCCTCTACATCAATCTGAATGGCAATTCCCGTGCCTGGCTTTTCGTCAAACTGCCCCACTGCAGAGATTCGCTCCAAAATATGCCGCGCTAAATGCTCCTCCACCACGAACATAATGGCGTCCCGCTGCGTCTCTAGCGAGAGCCCAAAAAAAGTTCTGCTGCGCTTTAAACCTTCTCCTCGTGCGTTATTGATAATGGTGGCTCCCGTGGCCCCCGCCTTGCGCGCTGCTTTCATGACTGCATTAGTCTTGTCATCCTCAACAAATGCAATGATTAATTTAAAATGCATCCCTGGTTCCTCCCGTAAATACTGCGCATCGTTGAAACAAATTATTTTAAGTGCTCTACATAAGGGTTCAATTACCCTTTCTTTTCACCTTCTACTATTCCTTCTCACGCTGCCGGCGCGCTCGAGTTCGATTAACCCAACGTTCATACAATTCCGTAGCCTGTGCATACGCCATCACTGACATCACGGGGAACAAGCATGCGAAAGCGATTAAACCGAAGCCATCAATTAACGGGTTACGTCCAGGCACGGTTTCCGCCAATCCTAACCCCAATGCGGCAATTAAGGGCACGGTCACCGTCGACGTAGTCACTCCGCCAGAATCATAAGCAATGGGGATAATTAATTTCGGCGCGAAAATAGTTTGAATTACCACCACCATATACCCGGTCATAATAAAATAATGAATCGGCACGCCTGTGACGATACGAAATGTGCCCAGCGCAACCCCCACCGCCACACCGAACGCCACCGCCACTCGCAACCCCCACACCTTAATCGCACCGCCCGACACTTCAGAGGCTTTGGTAGCCACCGCTAACAGTGCAGGCTCGGCAAAGGTAGTGCTGAAACCAATGCAAAAACCAAAGCCATAGACCCAATAGTAATCTTGCCAGCGTAATTCCGCGCCTTCGGTCAATTCCAAGAAAATTGGGCTGGTTAATTGCTCCGCCATCACGCGGCCTAAAGGAAACAAAGCAATTTCCAAACCCACTAAGAACAGCGTTAATCCCACTAAAACAAACCCAAACCCAAGCAGCACACTGGCCATATTGGGAATGGATTTACGAATCACGAAGGCTTGAAAAAAGAACAACACAGAAGCAATCGGTAGCACATCCACCATCGTGCCCCAAAGCAAAGACAGAAACACCATCACACTACTCATACGATGAACATTCCATAAAGCATTACAAAAATCATCGGCACCAAGGAAGCAAATGCAATTAATCCAAACCCATCAATCATTGGATTTCGCCCCCGAATAGAAGACGCTAGACCGACGCCCAGAGCCGTGACCAGGGGCACCGTCACCGTAGAGGTAGTCACTCCGCCTGAATCATAAGCAATACCAATAATTTCCTTGGGAGCAAATGCGGTCAGCATAATCACCAACGTATAACCAACAATAATAAACCACTGAATCGGCCAGCCCATAATGATACGAATCACCCCCACCACGATGGCGACCCCCACGGCAAGCGCCACCGTGATTCTTAAACCTTGGGCATATTGATGTTTGACCTCCTCCTGGTCCACAATCTCACCTGCCCGGGCAGCCACATCCGCAGCTTCTCCAGCGATGGCGATCAGGGCCGGCTCCGCAATTGTGGTGGAAAACCCGAGAGTAAACGCAAACAACACTAACCAAAACGTACTGCCCTTTTTGGCAAGCGCATGGGCCATATTATCACCGATGGGAAATAGCCCAAGGTCCAAGCCTTTTACAAATAACGCTAATCCCACGACGACTAACGCTAGGCCAATTAAAAGGTCCCCCACGTTGGGCAAAGGTTGTCTTAAGATGAATAACTGAAAAATAACAATGACCACCACAATGGGCATTAAATCCCGAAAGCTGGTCAATAAGGTTTTGTATAAAGACTGGAGAAGAAGCAAGCTGTTTCCCCATTATTGGGAGTATGAAGTGGGCAATCTGGCGTTTTGAATAAGGTTTGGAATTTATTCCTTGGGTAAGAACTAACGATAAAACTGAGCGAAATTAAACTACATTTAGCAAAATCAAACTAAACACACTACCACTATGCGYAATACAACCAAGCCTAAAGCGATCCCTAGGTTTTAATCTAGGGGTATTCATTTCTACTTCTTTTTTTGCCTTTCACTTCACTTGAGAAAGTTTAGTCCAATAACTTTCGAATTGCAGACAAAGTCGCTTCTACGCTGGCTTCGGGGTGCTCTTGCATAAAATTATGCCCCCCTTTTACGGATATCAACTCGATGTTCGGGTTCATATCGGCYGCMATTTTATGGCCTTCAGCAAAAAACGGCACTGTTTTATCGCCGGAAAGTATGAAGGTTGGCACCTTAAGATTCTCAACACTAGGCCACAAAGCCGTTACTTTGTCATCGTAAACACCGGCTTCGATGGTGGGCGGGCATTTTAAGGTAAACGTTTCATTCTCGTGTTGATCCAGATTGAAAGCGATAAACGCCTCAATGGCTTCGTCACTCCAGTCCTGAAACATAAACTTGGTGGCCATGTACTCCTTCACGGCTTCAGTAGATTTCCACACAGGATTACGCTCGCGCGTTTTACTCACCAACATATTGGTCATGGATCGATAGGTGTCTTCAAATTTCTCAGGCACCATAAAGGGGTCAATCAACACTAAACCGCTAAACAGTTCGGGGTGCTGAA
>NVTH01000131.1 GCA_002401525.1 Moraxellaceae bacterium
CCATCCGCGTCGCCATTAAATATATCGATGTATTTCATTGGTTTAGATCTTCTAGTGAAGGTTGAATCAGTTGTAGTTGAAACAACTGTAGTAATGAAAGGCCATTAAAATTTAGCAGGATGTAATAGGGCCCAGTTAAAATTAAACGGGAAGAGTGAGCGCGGTGTGAACGTGATCATCGGTTATTAAATAATTCCCTCTAAGGCCCTGGAATTGTGGGTGCTGGTCTGGCGGGGGCACTAATAAACTGACTTTAAATTGGCCTTCAGCAGGAAAGCTAATTTCTGCTTCCAGAAAGTCAAGGTATTGAAGTGTTAGAGGGAAATAGCATTTAAAAACCGATTCTTTAGCGCTAAATATTAACTTCGACCAAAGGTCTTCTGGTAACCCGCTTTGTTCCATGTTGTTTAATTCGTTGTTTGTAATTATTAGATGATAGATGTTTTTTTTTAATGGTGTATTAGGCTCCGAATCAATGCCAATGGCATGAAATTGATGTGATTCGGCGAGCGCTACCGCACAATAATTTTTACAGTGAGTGATGCTGCCCACGATGCCGTTAGGCCAAAGCGGTTGACGGTTGTCGCCTTTTAGAATAGGCGTGTCGTATATGCTCCGTTGTGCTAAAGCCTGCCGCGCGCAATAGCGAGCAGTAATAAACTCATCCCTTCTTTTGGGCACTGCTTTACTGATCAGTGCTAGCTCTTCGGCATAGCAAGGTCGGTCGCTGTGAAGGTCTTGGGTGGCGACCACCGTGACCGAGTCAGGAAGAATGTTTTTGATCACGGCTTGATTTAGTCATGGTTTTAATTAGTGACAGTTTTAATTAGTTATAGAGGTCTATTGATTTTTATTGGCTAATTTATGTTCCCATTTTAACGAGGACTCGACAATTTTTTCAAGGTCATCTAGCTTGGGTTTCCAGCCTAATTCTTTTTGGATGGCTGAACAGTCGGCAATTAAAATGGGGGGGTCGCCGGCGCGTCGTGGTTTCTCTTCAATGTTCAGTGGAGCGCCGTGTACTTTTTGAACGGTATCCAATACTTCTTTAACACTGTAGCCGTGGCCATAGCCACAGTTGAAAGTTTTAGACTCGCCGCCGTTGCGTAGATATTTCAAAGCGGTGATGTGCGCGTCGGCGAGATCCTCGACATGAATATAATCCCTGACCCCAGTGCCGTCGGGGGTGTCGTAATCGGTTCCAAAAATAGACAAGGAGTCTCTTTTTCCGAGAGCCGCTTCACAAGCGACTTTAATTAATAAAGTGGCATTGGGGGTATTTTGACCGATGCGGGTTTGAGGGTCGCAGCCAGACACATTGAAATACCTCAAAGTGATGTGGGTGAGGTCGGTGGCCAATGAGAGGTCTTTTAGCATCCATTCGGTCATTAATTTTGACGTACCGTAAGGATTAATCGGGCGTGTGGGGGTGTCTTCAGTGGCAACCCCTTCTTCTAACATGCCATACACCGCAGCGGTGGACGAAAATATAAAATGTTTAATGCCGTTGTTTTGGCAACATTCGAGCAAGTTGCGAGTGGCGCTGGTGTTGTTGGCGTAATATTTCAGCGGGTTTTCCACTGATTCGGGCACCACCGTGTGCGCAGCAAAATGCATCACGGTGTCTATATTGTATTGTTTGATGATTTGGTCAACCAACTCCTTATCCGATGTATCGCCAATGATTAGTTTTCCGTAGAGTACCGCTTCTTTTTGGCCTGAGTATAAATTGTCCAGTACGACCACATTTTCGCCTTGTTCGCCCAGTTGTCGTACTACGTGGCTGCCAATGTACCCTGCGCCGCCGGTGACGAGAATTGATTTGCTACTCATGATGTATTCACTCAGATTATATTGGCTAATCATTTAGCCGAAGTTTATTTGGCTGCATTTGGGTGCTTTGAATTGAGCTTAGGCCGCACTAGGCGAAAAAATAAGCGCAGGAGGTTCAAAATAGCGAGCTATTCTAGCGTAAAACCCCGGTGCAAATCTTCGGTTAGAGGGTCTTTATTAAAAAATTTTGGGATTGCAATCGTGTCGCGATCGCGTCCTAATTATATTTTAGTAGATCTGGCCCGTTGGGCTTGAATTGTATTCACTATAGTCGTTTAGTAGACTGCTCCGTCTATGCTCATTGAGAGTTGCGCATTGGGTTTTGGTTTAGCGTAACCTAGCACTGGTTGAATCCATAAAGTCCGTTTCTTTGATAGGATGTTTAATATGACGAGCGTGAAAAAGGGATGAACGAAGTTAATTCTACCAAACCTGAGATGGGTGATAGTGCATCGAGCAGCATCTCAAGCAGCACCTCAACCGGCATCTCAACTACAGCTACAGTAGGCGATTTGAATGGTGCGCCCAATAGTTTCAATAGCGATCCCAATTTAAATCAAAAAACGGCATTGCGTCGCATTCCCTTTATGTTTGCCAAACGTCATGGTGTGTTAGTCAGTGCTGTTGAACATGGCGCTGCTGACCACAGTACTCTTGAACCTGGTGCGCATGAACCCCGTGCGCTGATTTCTCATTTGCCTGAGGTGGAACTGCAAACAATCGCCGAAGTGCGTCGGTTTATAGGGGCGCCAGTGCGGCTGGAAAAGATTAGTCAGCAAAAATTTGATGAACGTTTGGCATCGGACTATCAAAATGATTCCAGTGAGGCCATGCAGATGGTGGAAGGCATGGGGGATGAGCTGGATCTCGCCAGTCTTGCTGACTCAGTGCCGGAAACAGAAGATCTAATGGAGCAAGAAGACGACGCGCCGATTATTCGTCTTATTAATGCGCTTTTGACCGAAGCAGTCAGGGAAAATGCATCGGATATCCACATCGAAACTTTCGAGCGTAGCCTCAAAGTGAGAATGCGAGTGGACGGCGTGCTGCGGGACGTAGTGCAGCCCCGTCGCGAACTAGCGCCTTTATTAGTGTCACGGATCAAAGTAATGGCCAAGTTGGATATTGCTGAGAAACGAGTTCCCCAAGACGGTCGGATTTCGTTGCGGGTGGCCGGTCGCGAGGTGGATGTGCGAGTTTCTACCATGCCCGCGAACAATGGCGAGCGAGTCGTGTTGCGGTTGTTAGACAAGCAAGCCGGTCGATTGAATTTGCGGAATTTGGGAATGGCGGAGCGCGATTTTCAGTGCATGGACGACATTATCCATAAGCCCCACGGCATTATTTTGGTCACCGGACCGACTGGCTCGGGCAAGACCACCACCTTATATTCCGCCATTACCCAGCTTAATGACCACAGCCGTAATATCCTCACCGTGGAAGATCCGATTGAGTATCAGCTTGAGGGGATTGGACAGACTCAGGTCAATACTAAAGTAGAAATGACCTTCGCTCGTGGTCTGCGGGCCATTTTACGACAGGATCCGGACATCGTCATGGTGGGGGAAATCCGCGACCTTGAAACGGCGGAGATTGCGGTGCAAGCCAGTTTAACCGGGCATTTGGTGCTTTCGACTTTGCACACCAATACGGCAGTAGGTTCCGTGACCCGTTTACATGACATGGGCATTGAGCCTTTTTTATTGTCTTCTAGTCTTCTGGGGGTGTTGGCACAACGGCTAGTACGCGTTCTTTGTGATGACTGCAAAGAGCCCTATACCGCGGATGCCAGTATTTGTGACTTGTTTGGTTTTGATCATCAAGATCCGCCCACGCTTTATCATGCTCGAGGTTGCGACGTGTGTAATCGACTGGGGTATCGCGGTCGGACGGGGATCTACGAACTAGTGGTGGTGGATGATCAAATGCGCACCAATATCCATAACGGCGTCAGCGAGCAAGAATTAGAGCGTTACGCCCGTGAGCGAGGTCCTGGCATTCGGACCGATGGCGTGCGTAAAATATTGGCCGGGATCACGACCATGGAAGAAGTATTGCGCGTCACCAGAGAGGAGTAATTTTTGCCTGCATTTGAATACACGGCCCTGAATGAACAAGGGCGGGAAAAGAAAGGCGTTCTCGAAGGCGACAGCGCCCGGCAGATTCGTCAGCAACTGCGAGATAAAAAGTGGTTGCCCATCGCCGTAGAGGAAACCAAGCTCAAACAACAGCGGCGTGTGTTCGGGAATATGTTTTCCTCCGCAGGCATTAGTGCAGCTGATCTAGCGTTAATTACGCGTCAGTTAGCGACGCTAATTCAAGCCGGTCTCGCGGTGGAAGAGTGCCTCGGGGCGGTTTCGAAGCAAACCAATAAACCGAAAATTAAAAGCATGATGTTGGCGGTGCGCTCTAAAGTGGTTGAAGGGCATAGTTTTGCCAAAGCGTTGGAAGAGTATCCTCGGGCGTTCCCCGATTTATACCGAGCAACGGTGGCGTCGGGAGAGCATTCAGGGCATTTGGGGTTGGTGTTGGATCAATTGGCCGACTTTACCGAACGTCGCCATGAGGTGCAGCAAAAAGTACAAATGGCCTTGCTGTACCCGTTTATCCTGTTGTTTATGTCGATTTTGATGATCGTGGCGATGCTCACTTGGATCGTGCCGAAAATGACTTCGGTGTTTGAACGATCGGGACAAGATTTGCCTGCTTTGACTAAGCTTTTAATTTCCAGCAGTGATTTCTTAATCGACTATAAATACTTATTGCTAGGGGGGATTCTAGCGATCTTCGTCTCGTTTACGATGGCCATGCGCCGCGAACCGTTTCGCTATCGATTTCATTCCTTGTTGCTGCGTTTGCCCCTGGTGTCGAGTTTTATTCGAGGCAGTGATAATGCGCGATTTTCCAGCACATTAAGCATCCTCACCAGCTCTGGGGTGCCCTTGGTAGAAGCGGTGAATGTAGCAGGGGAAGTGACTTCAATCTTGCCTATTCGAGCGGCAATCTCGGCTGCAGCAGTGAAGATAAGTGAGGGCTCCAGTCTGCACCGTTCATTGGAACCGTGTGGGTATTTCCCACCGATGATGATTCAAATGATTGCCAGCGGTGAGAACAGCGGCGAACTGGATGCCATGCTAGACCGCTCCGCTCGCAACCAAGAGCGAGAATTGGAAAGTTTAATCAGCACAGTAATCGGCCTTTTTGAGCCGATGATCTTATTATTCATGGGGGGAATGGTATTATTAATGGTGCTGGCCATTATGCTGCCCATTGTTAGCCTTAACCAGGTGGCGATGTGATGGGTATACCACAACACACAACACACAACAACGAGTGACGGAACAGTTCGATGACAGTGATATATCGCAGCAAAGAAAAAGGCTTCACATTAATTGAGATGATGGTGGTAATGGCCATCATTGGGGTTTTGGCGGCGATGATTGTTCCCAATATTGTGGGACGAGATGATTCGGCTCGAGTAGTCGCGGCAAAAAATGATATCCGCACCATCTCCCAAGCCTTGGTAATGTTTAAGTTGGATAATCATCGTTACCCCACCTCTGATCAGGGCATCGAAGCCTTGGTAAGTGCGCCTTCCGATGCAAAAAATTGGCCTGTTGATGGCTATCTTCCAAAGCCTCCCCTGGACCCATGGGGTAATGCTTATGTTTATATTCGGCCTGGAAGTCAGGGCGCTTATGACATTATTTCATTGGGCGCTGATGGCGCGGAAGGAGGTTCTGAGTTTGACTCAGATATCTCAGACGATGATATCTAAAATAAAGATTTCGTCCTAGAACTGCATTGTCTTGAGTGCATTGCCTTATTAACTGCACAGTCTTAACTGCACAGTCTTAACTGCACTGCTTTAAACGCTGAGAGCTACTATTTTGCGCCGTAGGTTACAAAAGGGCTTTACCTTATTTGAAATCATGGTGGTGATGGTGATTATTTCCATCGTCACCGGCGTGACGGTGCTGTCGTTTAATACCGATAACTCCCCCAGGGAATTGGACAGAGAAGCGCGACGCTTGTTCCAAGTGCTTCGACTCTTAAGCGATGAAGCGGTGCTGCAAAATAAAGAGTTCGGGCTGGAAATTTATGAGGACGGCTACAGCTTTTTACAGTTCGAATTCGATAATAATGAATGGCTTGAATTTGATGATTTGGAGTTATTTCGAGCCTACTTGATTCCTGAATCCATGCGCTTGGTGCTTTATTCTCAAGACATTCCATTCGAACTGGGGCAGCAGAGTGAGAGCGCTTCCCAAAGTTCACCAGACTTTGACGAGCAAGACGGTCTAAGCGAAAACAATCAAAACCAAAACGATCAATCCCAAACCGAGCAGAATAACAAAAAACCCAGCGTGTGGTTTTTGTCCAGCGGCGAAGTGACCCCTTTTGAACTTGAGTTTTCGTTGCAGGAAAATAACATCGACCCCTATAAAATTTCGGTCAATGATCTTGGGCAATTGATATTGGAAGACCCTTATGACGAATAAGGGCAGCACTATGAAAGGGCCTCATTCCAAGGGATTTACCTTGCTGGAAGTCCTGGTGGCGTTGGCCATTGTTGCGGTGATTTCAGTGGGAATGTACAACACCCGCGTGGGACACCTGACTAATCTGCAACGCATTCAAGACAAGACGTTCGCCCACTGGGTCGCGCTCAATAAACTGACTGAGTTTTATTATTTCGAGGAGTTTCCTTCCCCTGGATTACAAAAATATGACGCCACATTAGCGGATAGAGAATGGCGCATTGAGGCGATTATTACCAAAACCGAAAATGATAAATTGCGCCGAGTTGAAATCGAAGTAGGGCTCATGCCCGAGCGCGGAGAAGAGTTTCATGCCGTGACGACGTTGTTAGGCTTGGTGGCGCAGCGATAATGAGACACTCTACGCCTGAACCAGGGTTTACCTTAATCGAGTTAATCGTGGCGATTTTTATATTTTCCGTGATCGGTGTTGCCTCGACGTCGATCCTGTCTTCGGTGCTTGATACTAACGAATTTTCATTGCAACGCAGCGAAAAAATAGCCGAGCTGCAACGCGGGCTACTGTTTATGAGCCGAGATCTGGAACAAATCGTGCCGCGCGGGATAAGAGATGAACTGGGTTCCAGCTTGCCGCCAGTAATGGGCGATGAGCAAGTGGTGGAATTCACTCGCACTGGCTGGAATAACCCATTGCCAGAAATGTTTCTTCGAAGTGACATGCAACGGGTCAGATACAGTTACGAAGAAGGCAGTGTCATGCGGGAATATTGGCAAGTATTGGATCGAGCCCAAGACAGCCAGCCGATTCGTACCGAATTTATTCCAGGACTCACCAATTTTGCGATTCGTTATTTTGATAGCGTGGATAAAGCCTGGCTAAGTTATTGGCCGCCCTTTGACCCAGAACGAAAAAATGATTTGCCCCAGGTCATGGAAATACTGATTGAGTCAGAAGACTACGGCGAAATTCGGCGCTTGTTTGGAGTGACTGGCTGATGGCGCTTTATTGGGCTCGATATGCTGAGCAACGCCGTTCGCGATTTGCCACGCCGCGCCATTCGCAAAAAGGCGTGGCGCTGATTTCCGTGTTACTGATTTTTGTAGTGGCGACGTTAATTGCGGTGGAGATGACCGAACGCAGCCAATTGATGATTCGCAGAACGGCTAACATCTTGGCCAATGACCAAGGTCAAGTCTACGCACGAGGAGCCGAATCATTTGCGATGTTGACGTTGCAAACATTATTGGATGAAAACCCCGACGCTGCCACAATAGCAAGCGCAAACCTGCCTCCCTTAGTGGTGGATGAAGGGGTGATATCGGGGCGCATCGTGGACTTGCAAAGCCGGTTTAACATTAATAGTTTGAGCAATGTGTCGAGCTCAAATGCGAAGGATCCTCAGTACGACGCTTTTATCCGCTTGCTATCGGCGCTGGGCTACAGTGGCGCGGAGGCTGAAGAAATAGCCGCGGCGATCGTGGATTGGATTGATGAAAATGATCAGCCCTATCAGTTGAGTGGCGTTGAGGACGATCATTACCTCTTGCTCGAACAACCGTATCGTGCCGCCAATCAGGAAATAATTGATTTGAGCGAGTTACGATTAGTGCGGGGAATAAGCGCGGATATTTTTAAAAAAATAACCCCTTATCTTTCGGCTCTGCCCAATGATGTACTTATTAATTTAAATACTGCCAGCGTTGAAGTGATGATGTCGCTGGGAGAGAACGTCACGGCGTCCATTGCCAGTCAAGTCGTGGAAGAACGGGAAGGCGAGCCATTAAGCGCACTTCCGAGCGCGTTTAAGGACAATGATATTTCCGTGTCCAATGTGGTTTATGGCAGTGAGTACTACGAAATCTATTCTCGGGCAGATATACTGGGGCGCAGTAGCTTCTTGATCAGCACGTTGCATCTTCCGCAAACCACAGCGGCGACTCCGAAAGTGTTGCGCCGAAAAAAAATCCCTTCTTATGTGGCGGCGGAAATGCTGTCTGAGTTAGGCGACGTTGGGGTCGCCGGTGGCGGTAGTGGCGAAAGTGGCAGCGGGGAATAGGATAGCGATTGATAAATTTCCATCGGTTAGCGCGTATTTTTAACTAATTAAGCAGGTTTGATGTGGCTCTACAGCTGGTAGTACGAATCATCGAGACGCCGTTCGACATGGCGGCAACTCCATTGGAGCAGGTTTGGCAGCACGGCCTGATTGAATGGGGCGTGTTGGATACCGTGGTTCAGTCAATCAACAGCAAAATGACGGGTAATTGGCCGCAATTTAAAGAATTTGTTGAGCGACAAGCGGGCAGTCAAGGGCTTTCAAAAATTGTGGTCATGGTGCCCGGGACGGACGTATTACTCACTACTATTAGCATGCCGGGGCGTCGTACTCGGCATTTAAAACAAGCGTTGCCATTTTTACTCGAAGAACAATTGGCGACCGATATCGAAGACAATTTTTTTGCCGTCGGCGCAAAATACCCTAGCACAAACCAATACCCTGTCGCCGTTGTGTCGCATACCAAAATGGCGCTTTGGGTAGAACTGTTGAGTGCCAGTGGCGTGAATCCCGACTTAGTGACTTCGGATGTGCTGTTAGTGCCGAAAGCTGATCAGGGTTGGTCTTTGTTAGTGAGCGGTGAATTAGCGTGGTTGCGAACCGATTTTTTAAATGGCATGTGTTTTGATCGTCAGGCGCTGCCGTATGTGCTCGAAAGCGCAGTGCAGGGGATTCAGGCGGAACATGAAGACGACATCCGAATCGAATGGATTGAAGGCGGTGCATGTTCTGGCTCTAACCTGGCTGAGGGCTCTAACTCAGCTGAAGGCTCTAATAATGATCCAGCTGAAGGCTTTAACCCAGCTGAAGGCTCTCGCATCGAACGGCAGCGTTTAGACGCTGAATTAGATCAGTTGAGCGATGGGCAAGTACGAATCGGCGAAGCACGGGTCGAAAGTGGTTTATTGGAAAGTTTCTGTCAGGTTTTGCTGGCACCCAATTTAGAAAAAAGAACCATTAACCTTTTGCAAGGCCCCTATCAAATTAAACGGTCGGGTCTGGATTTTGATCTTGGGTTTAGCATTCGACCTCTCGCGTCGTTATTAGTGGTTTGGTTGGTA
>NVTH01000132.1 GCA_002401525.1 Moraxellaceae bacterium
GGCTCGAAGGCGAAACCAAGCCAATGGATTACCTACGCCAAGAATACCTCGACCGCATTAAACGGCGGCCCTTAAAATATCGGCTCTATATGCAACTTCACACACCGGTACCTGGCCAGTCGCAAGAAATTTATAATTCGGCGAAAGCATGGGATAAAGTAAACTACCCCTGGATCGAGGTAGGCGTTGCTACAATGACAGAGGCCCTTAGCTTCGAAGAAGCTGAGCTATTGATGTACCGAGTCAACCACATGCCGCCCTCGATTTCGATCATTCCCGCCAAATCGTTATCTGACTACAACTCCCTTGCCGTGGCGCGCTCAAAGGTTTACAAATATGCGCAAGGCCTACGCCTTAAATTCTATCAGTCAAGAAAACAAATAGGTCCCACACCCGCCACACCGCGAACTGACATTCCCTCCGCCGCTGATTCAGATCAATCCAAAGTTGCCTCCAATCGTCGTTAAGATGTCAGCACAGTCAAGCACCCAAAAGCTTTTAGTCAAAAACATATTGAAAAACATTCTTGAGGGCTAGTTTTACCCACAAGAGGGTTTAATCACATGATGAATGCGATGGGACATTGCGTTATTCGAGTAAGAAGAATAAAAATAGCCTCGCGCTAATCGAGGCTATTCATAAAATGATTGCGGGCTGGATGATGTTGCCTTAAAGCTTACCCATAAATTTTTCTTTATTTTCTATTGCGGGTATGAATTCGCTCCCTAACCACTTACGAATGGTATCTTCCAACTCATCTGCATCAATGGGTTTTGAAAGATAATCATTCATGCCCGCTGCAATGCATTTTTCTTTGTCGTCGGCCAAGGCATTGGCGGTGATGGCAATGATTGGTATTTGATAGAAAACCCCTCCTGCTTCGCCTTGGCGAATGGCTTTGGTGGCTTCGTATCCATCCATTTCGGGCATCTGGCAATCCATCAAAATCAATTGATAAGGTTCAATGGTTTGTCGCTGTTTGAGGGCGCTGATGGCTTCTAAGCCATTGGAGGCCACGTCAGCAACAATGCCATTTGCTTTAAGAATTTCTAGAATAACTTCCTGATTGATTGCATTGTCTTCCACTAATAGTATATGCGCATCGCATAGGGTGTTTTTTTCTGGGGCGAGTGTTTCTAGATATTGGTGAGTGATCAGTGGCTCCCTTCTATCCAGCGGATGCTCACTGATAAGCGCGATCGCAAGCGCACCGAATAGATCTTGAGTGGTGATCGGTTTGGTAAAGTAACCCGAAAATCCTAGCGCTGCATAATGTTTAGAATCTCCTAATGATGCCATCGAGGTCATTATTATTAGGTGACTATCGTTGAACCGAGAATCTTCTCGAATACGTTTGCCAAACATTTCTCCATCCATTTCTGGCATTTGCATATCCAGGAAAATCACTCTAAAGGATGTCGTGGTATTTATATTGGGCCCGTATACACCCTGAGCACTGGTATGATTGTCCGTGTCACCGTTAGCCTGCGAACAATTATCATTAAGAATTTTTAATGCATTAGCACCGCTGTAAGCTTCTGTGACAATGGCACCCCAATGTTCTAATTGTGCCCGTAGTACTGCACGATTGGTGTCATTGTCATCAACGATTAATATTGGCGCGTTACGAATATTGGTAGTGGGCAGTACCTGTTGGGATTGATCACTTTCTTGTAGCAGTAGATTGAATGTGAAACAGCTGCCTTGGCCTAATACACTGTTCACAATCACACTGCCGCCCATTAATTCGCAGAGCTTCTTAACGATGGCTAACCCTAGACCTGTACCTCCATATTCTCGCGTAGTGGATGTATCTGCTTGAGTGAAAGATTGAAACATATCGATCTGTTGGTTTCGAGAAATGCCTATGCCTGTATCTGAAACGGAACAACTAAGCACCAGCCCAGATTTTCCAGCGCTGGCGAGAGCTGCTGAAATCACCACCTCCCCGGATGCAGTAAATTTAATCGCATTGCCCACCAGATTCGTCAGAATCTGACCTAGGCGCCCAGGGTCGCCTTTTACCATTGAGCTTTCAATTTTGGTGAGATCTAAAATAAGTTCCAGGCCCTTTTTTTGAGCACGCAAGGCCATCGATTTAGAAAAATCACCGATGTAATTTCGCAGATCAAAATCAAGGTTTTCAATCTTTAATTTTCCCGCTTCAATTTTTGAGAAATCAAGAATGTCATTAATAATAGCCAGTAATTGTTCAGCGCTTGATTGGGCGACCATAGCCTTTCGACGCTGATCTTCTGTTTGATCCGTCCTTAGCAAAAGTCCAAGCATGCCTATTACGCCGTTCATCGGCGTACGAATCTCGTGGCTCATGCTAGCGAGAAAATCCGATTTTGCGGCACTCGCCGCTAAGGCTTCATCCTTAGCTGTATTTAGGTCAAGGGTTCTCGCAGCTACTTTTTCCTCCAGGGAATGGTTTATAGTGGCTAAAGATTGCTGGGAACGCCGGACTTGCTCCGCCATCTTGTTCAGGGTATTGGCTAGATCACCGAATTCATCATTGCGAAAAATGTGCGTTTTTTGTTGGTAGTCTCCGCTCGCCAGCGAGGCGATTGTAATGCTTAACTCATCCAATGGTTTGGTAATTGAACGGATGATCTTTCTGTTAATCACGAAAGCTAAAATAGCCATGCCAAACGCGAAAAAGAGCAGAGTAACAAATGCGTAGGTTTGAATTTCATCCAGCGTGCGCCTTTCATCCGCAATTAGAATATCTATTGATCGTAATTCATCAATTGTAAAGCGCTTAATTTGCTTGGTTCTTTTTGAAAGGCTTCTTGAATAATGGGCCATAGCAGAGTTTGAATCACCGCTTCGGTACATAGACACTGTTTTAAGGATGTCCGATCGAAGTGCCGTGATCACCGGTTCTATTTCTCTGGTGTAAGACTGCTGCCCAATCCCTCGATATTGAATGGTTGCGGCGTAGTGCGAGTCAAATGCGGCTTGAAGCTCTTCACTCAGGAGTAGTATTTGAGACGTTCTATTGTCTTTATTTTTTTCTAACGCTAATGTAAAAAGAAGATTTTCTCCTACCTCAGAAACCAGCGAATCTAACCTGTCGAGGGTTCTTTTTTCCACCGTGTAGCGATATAAAATATTTCGATGAGAGTCAATAATATAAAACGCAGCAAGAAAAAAGACAGACAAAGTAAGGATCAACGTGATATTGATTGAAACGCTCAAGTTGAGTCGTTTGATTACTGAGCTACGCTTTTTTATCTCTGCTTTCATGTTTCTACTAAATTAACAATGAGTCGATATCTCTCTATTTAACCCGTAGTTTTTGGATTCGGTTATTGGCGGTGTCTGCTACATAGATATTTCCACCTTGGTCGATAACAATACCATGAGGGTTTCCAAACTCGCCTGGCTCCGATCCCTCTTTACCGTAGGAAAAAATGAATTTTCCAAATTTATCGAATTTCTGAATTCGATTATTGCCGATCTCAGTGATATACACATCGTCACTCTGATCCAAAGCCAAACCAGCGGGCTTACGCATCTCTCCCTCAGCAGAGCCCTCTTTTCCCCATTGCCTAATAAACTCCCCCTCCGGAGTAAAAACTTGAACACGATGATTAGCAAGGTCAGCCACGTACACATTGCCTTCGCTATCACACTTCGCGGCTTCGGGCCTGTTGAGCTTCCCCTCGGTGGTACCATAACCGCCAAACCAGCGTATAAATTTGCCATCGATATCAAAGACACTGACTCGATGATTGCCCGCTTCTGCCATATAGAGCAGCCCATCTTTGCAGAAATCCATAAACTCTGATTCTGCGGTTTGTCCTGGGTTTTCGCCTAAATCTGAAAACGTTAGCAAATGAAGGTAATTCGCATCAAATTTTTTGACGTAACCAGACAGATAGTCCGCGACAAAAATGGACCCGTCCTTGGCAACGGCGATGCCTTCAGGTTTTTCCATGTGCTCATCACCCTCCCCTTTACCCGCAAATTCGGTGATAAAAAGGCCGTCTTTTGTGAATACCGACACCGTCGAGTTAAGTGCATCGGTCACTAATAAATGGCCTTTGCTATCAAAAGCAAAATCTTCAACGTAACGAAACTGACCTTTATCCGTTCCTTGACTGCCCCAAACAACAACTACTTCTAATGGGGAATTGTCGAACTTAGAACAGGCAAACAACGCCACAATTAAAAAGAACGCCAGGGGGGGTATTTTCTTCATGCTTGTCTAACCCTAGTTGACCCTAGTTGTTTGAGACTTACTCTGCTTTGTCTCCCTATATACTAAAAGTTTAGAACAAATAAAATGATTGGCCTGTTCCATGTAAGCAAACCGGTTATAGAAAAGAGACTGATATGCGCTCAATGTTAAGCAGGCGGTACTTGATTAACGGAAGAAGCTTTTGAATCTGATTAAGTGCATAGTAATCAACGTCTTAAGTCAGTTTATTAAATTATAGGGTACGCACTACCTAACCTTTCAGGAGTGAGCCAGGCGCTGACAAACTGGGATAAGAACGGTTTTCAGTGCCAGGTTAGATATCGCTCCATATGCGGACCAATATGTTCACATCAGTGAGACGGCGCTTAGCACACGTTAAAGAATCTAAAGAGACTCCTCAGCGGTGACCATCAACAAACCTTTCTCGACCCACATTGATATTTTTAGCCCTCTTACATAAATTGTTTTTGGTGAATCCCCTGGCTCGGCAATAGGAAGCCCGCCAAAGGGTTCCGCATCATAGGGCACTTGATACAACGTGACGTTGCTATCGGCCTCGTTCACAAAACGAAGTTGCGCAGCAGTAATACCTTGAATAGAGCAATAACGTGCTCCCAGCATGGCATTTAGATTAAGTCCAAAAACATCGGAGCGTGTCACAGAAAAATCCAATGCAGTAAAATACTGCCTGAGTTCAGATAAACTTTGCGTTTTCACTTCCAGCGGCTTCATTTTTATATGATTTTTTGCTACTTCATTAGCGATATCCAAACTTAGATTATTGGCACCGGGTAAATAAAACAAGCCTACCGCGACCATCAGAGCAATGCTGGCAGCAAGCGCATAATATTTAAGCGTTCGAGTTTTTACGCTGACGGTTTCAACGGCAGTGATTGGCGTTTCTTTTACGAGCATGTCTTCAAACGCATTGAGTGAATCGTCGCTCAGCTGTTGCTGCTCAAAAAAATCTTTAGCTGATTTTTTAAATCGTTGTTTCATAATGCGGATCCTCCAGCGCTCGCCTCATCGGCTTGCACACTGGCAATGACTTTTTGCTTTATTCGATGTAAACGTGATAACACCGTACCGCGTGATTGACCGGTATCTTTAGCGATTTCAGTAGCGCTGTAACCCATTAAGGCCCACAAATATAAAACTTCCCGTTCAGCGGTGGCTAACTGTTTAAAGATATATTCAATTAAATCATTTTGAATTTGCAAATCCTCAAGACTACGATCCTCCATAAGCGCAGGCGCGCCCTCTTCGAGCACTTCGAAACTAATAATTTTCAACCGCCTGCAATCATCGATAAATTGATTGCGAATAATACGCCGAATATAGGCTGTAGGGTTATCGAATGCCTTATCGAGTTTAATGAATTTTTCTAAAGAGGATTGCAGTAGGTCCTCAGCTGAGGCCTTTTCCTGCGTCAACGAGAAGGAGTATTGAAAGAGTTTTTGTAACTGTGCTCGATCAATCATTGCTGTTTTCCATGTTTAAACCCACAAATCCATGTTTTTTGAATGAACCTAGCCAGGGCTTGAATGTGTATGCCTTTATCAATCATCGTCTGCAGCGATTGTTGCCTTGATATTTGCTCTAACAGCAGGTATTGCTCCCTTGACAGACTTTCAAGCTTGACCCGAAATTGGTCTCGATAAATACAAACATAGTAGAGACTTCTTGGTTCTGGTATTTCGACAGTCTGAAGGTTCTCACGGTGTTTCAGCCACAACTCATAGAGTGGGTATTGTGACTGCATAATGACAATATCCGGCCGCAACATAAAGACCAGCTCTGCCTGTCGGGAATCGTCAACCGCCGCCAGGGCTTGCGCGTCAAAGTTTGCCGAGTCCTGAGCGTAATAACAATGTTGCTGGTGCCACTCCAGCGTGGCTACATCAACAAGATAGTCATAGTCTTTCAGTGAATGATTCGCCTTAATTTCTGATTTCAGGAAGTCGGCGAAGTAAGCGCCATATTGATTAAGGTTATTTTCCCTTAACGGAAAGCGATGAATGTAGTGGCTAGCGAGCTGAGCAAAACATTGCTCGCCCAATGCCCTTTCGCACATGGGATAGGTCGTGATAAGCGTTTGCAACAGCGCCTGGCGTGCATTGTTCTTATAGGTTTCAAATCGACGGCTATCTTTTTCATTTAGCAGGCCAGTGAAATCATCGACATGCCGTTCATCAACTAAAGCAAGAGCAAACTGTTGTTGCCATTGGGCTAAATTAATCGGAGCTTCTTTCACGCGCAATGCCCGATCTGCTGCGCAGACTCCAAGAGCCTTTCAGCGATAGCCCGTTCCTTCAATAAGGTATCCAGTGGAGGTAGATCACTATCCCACTCAATCATGCTGGGGATTGGGCCGTTGTCGCGAATAAACGCCGCATAAACTTTCCAGACTTCATCGGTTACCGGATTATTGTGTGCGTCCAGTAAAAAATCATCTTTATCCGTAAATCCAGCCAAATGAATTTGCTTAACAGCGCTTGCAGGAATACGCGATAAATAATCGCCTAGGTGTTCGCCGAAATTAACACTATTCACATAGGCATTGTTTATATCCAATAACAGATGGCAATCTGCACGCTGGACTATTTCTGCAATAAATTCGCCCTCAGACATTTCATTAAATTGGCAACTGACGTAACTGGAAATATTTTCTATTAGCATTCGCTCACCCATAATATCCTGAACCTGAACAATACGCTCACTCACATGCGCTATGGTTTCTTCGGTATAAGGTAATGGCAATAAATCGGGAAAATGGGACGAACCCGAACTGGAAAAGCTTAAGTGCTCTGAGTACCACTCGGCGCCTGTTTCATCTTTCAGTGATTTAATCGCTTTAAGATAATCCAAGTTTAAAGGGTTGAGGCTTGCCAGTGACAAAGCAACGCCATGAAAAATCAACGGATAGCGTTCGCTAATGGCTCGCAGGGCAGTTCGATTAAAACCACCTTCAACAAGAAAATTGTCCACGACTATCTCAAACCAGGGAATGTTGGCGATGGCCTGATCATTTTGCCCAGCAAGAATATCGTGGATATGAGGTATGCGCAGGCCAATGCCTGCGCCAGAGATTAAACGATTACTCATGTTTAGCTCTTGGCCGGTTTAACCGCCTTCACCATTCCGCCGGTGATTTTGTCACAGCTACCAGCGGGCAGGTATACCCATTCATGTTCCATATTGTCGGTTTTGGCTTGTCCCGCGCAGCTATGGCTTCCATCCAGCGCACCACAATCGTTTTTACTCGCCTTGGCGATACCGGCGCATTTTTCCCATTGGGAAGGCTGATCCGGAACGGCCTGAGCGCCAATAGAAACACTCGCCGCAAGAATACCCGCGACGGTTGATGAGATAAGTGTTTTACTTGATTTCATGCTTCACTCCTTGGAGTCGTTAATGGTTAACTAATACAGCTATAACGAATGGAGAGCCTGTTTGATTGCAGAAATTGCTAAAATAAATTAAAAAAAACGCTCAGAGACCTATTCCTTCCGTAAGTACTTGGTTTCATTGCAATGAAACCTTACAAACAACAATAAAACATTGATATAGAGGCAACTCGAAGTCAAGACGATATATTTTGATCAAATCAAGAATGATTAGCTTTTTTTTCGGTACGTCCCTCCTTTGTGTCAGGGCCTGCCCATCAATAAGTCGCTAAAGCGACTGCTACACTTGATCTAACGCCCTCCTAAATTGCTAATAATCCCTTATGCCCATCACCCGAAAAAACACCTCCCTTAAAGTCAAAATATCGGGCTCATTTTTATTGCTGCTTTCCACAATGCTAGCGGTCATCGTCTTCTCCTACTATCAAGCCGATAAAGTGGACAAAGAGCTGTCCTTATTAGCAAAAACGGTGATCCCTCTTAATAATCATGTCGCTAATTTAACCGCCTATGCCCTCGAGCAAACAGTAATTTTTGAACGAATCCTGAGATTAAGGCAGGAAACCCCTTCTCGCCCGAACAAGATCAACGCATCGATCAAGCGACTCAACGAATACAGCGAAAAAGTATCCCAGGAGTTAACGCTCGCGCAATCCATCCTCGAAGGACAACTTATTAAGGGCGGCATTAAACATGAAGTGCTCATTTTGCTGGCTCAAATTACCCCGTCACTAAAAACAGTTGAAAAGGAACATAAAGATTTCAATCTTCATGTCAGTCTTCTATTAAAACGAGAAAAAATAAACAACCCAGAAGTGCGACACCTTTTATATCAACAACTGGAGGGCCAAATTGATAATTTGGGGCAAGCTTTATACGACGTACTTCAAATGTTAGAGCGGTTGACTGAATCAGAATCAGAAACGGTGATGTTTGGTGAGCTCTCGATTCATCAAGGATCACTCATTATTGGAGTGGTTGTTTTTTTAATTGGTATCGTGATTAGCCCGCTTATCACCCTTAAAATTATTAAACCACTGAAGGAGCTTTCCGACGGAGTGAAAAAGATAAGCAGCGGGGATTTGAGCATCAGTATACCCGTTCAAAGCCGAGATGAAGTGGGTGAACTCACCCTCTCGTTTAATAAAATGGCTGAGGAATTAGAGAACAAAGAGCGAATAAAAAACCTTTTTGGTAAATATGTAGACCCAAGAATCATAGAGTCAGTAATAGAAAAAGGCGAAGACCTTTTCGTAAACGACAGTCAAAAAAAGAAAATGACGGTATTTTTTTCGGACATCGAAGGCTTCAGCGCAATCTCTGAGTCCCTGACTGCAAACGGCTTAGTGAAACTCATGAACCACTACTTCACCCACGCATCACAACCGATTTATCGTTTTAATGGCGTCATCGATAAATTTATTGGCGACGCAGTCATGGCTTTTTGGGGCCCGCCATTTTCCAACGACAATTATGCTATCGAGGCTTGCAATGCGTCTTTGGAATATCTCGACAGTCTTACGCAAATCAACATTCAAATTCCTGAAATATTAGGATTCAGAAAAAACGCGCCCCAAATTAATGTGCGTATAGGATTATGTACCGGGGATGTAGTGGCAGGAAATATCGGCTCGAATGATTGTATGTCGTATACCGTGTTAGGGGATACCGTCAATATCGCCGCCCGTTTAGAAGCCACCGCAAAAACTGGCGGTATCATGATTACGTACGACACCTATGCCTTGGTCCAAGATATTATTGAAGCCACCGAATGTCCTCCGATCCATGTAAAAGGGGTCAAAAAAGAAATCTATCCCTATGCCAT
>NVTH01000133.1 GCA_002401525.1 Moraxellaceae bacterium
TGCACCATCTTCATCGAGCCACTATTATCGTTTTCTAAAGTTAAGCGTCTCGGTAATTTGGAATCAGTGCTTAAACCTGATGGATTCCCGCCTTCGCGGGAATGACGGGGGACTCGGGAATGACGGGGGACTCGGCAATGACGGGGATCGGCAGCAACCTGGGGTTTTAGTTCGGTGCATAGTTCGGTGCATAGTTCATCCCGGGTTACGTTCGTGCCTCCTCTTTTCCCAGGCTACGTCAAACTCTTTTCAAGGATTCAACGTCATTCCCGCGCGCGCCACGTTATTTCGGAACCCCCTCAATTCAGAGCCTCCCCGTCTTCCCTACCCCCCGTCATTCCCGCGAAGGCGGGAATCCATGCTTTTCAGTGCACCATCTTCATCGAGCCACTATTATCGTTTTCTAAAGTTAAGCGTCTCGATAATTTGGAATCAGCGCTTAAACTTGATGGATTCCCGCCTTCGCGGGAATGACGGGGGATCGCGGGAATGACCGGGGACTCGGCAATGACGGAGATGCGCAGGAATATCGGGGATCGGCGGGTTGGGTGGATGTGACGGGCGCACTGGATTGACGGGAAGAGCGTGGTTGGCACAAACGAATAAAGACCAGGATATTTACAACTTTCCTATTTCGTTCTATACCTTAGATATTCAGCCAAAAAATAATTCAGCGACAATTCCTTAGTTTGATTTTTATGCCCTCGAACTCTAAATATTTGCCCTGCAAAAAATGCTTAATCACCCGATTTTTATTGGTTCTCGGATTCGTCGCAATCGCCTTCACTACCCTCTATATCAATCACTACTTAGCTTGAGCAAAATGAAATTAAGTTAAGTTAAGCCAATTTAATTTAAGCTAAATCAACCCAAGCGCCTCACGCACAATCGCCTCTCTACTGGGCAACAAATGCTGCCAAGATTTTCCTAAGGTAATAAAACAATCTTCCGCAGTTAAACGCTTAATTGAAATCGATCGTTCGCTCTCCTCGATTAAACGCGTGTACAATTCTTCACTGATTGAGCCAGTTTTTCTGCATTCGTCGACAATTAATACCTTTTCAAAATTAGCGGCCACTTTTAATATCGCGTCCATCGCGAGCGGCGCCAGCCAACGTAAATCCATGACGGTACAGGCGACCCCATGCTCGTTTTTTAAAATTTGTTCCGCCTGGCGACTCAGGTAATAGCCATTGCCATAACTAATAATTAATAAATCCTCACCTTCACCAAAGAGCCCGACTTCATTAAGCGCAACTTTTTCGTCCGGATCAGGGTAATCCCCCAACCATAAACCATCCCCAGGGGAATGCAGGTCTTTGGCGGAATACAACGCAATGGGTTCCAAAAACACCACCACTCGACCGTAGCAATGCGCTTGCTCAACACAACGACGTAACATTTTTGCCGCATCACTGCCATTGGAAGGACAAGCCACAATGATGCCAGGAATTTCTCGTAAAAATGCAATCGCGTTTTCATTATGGAAGTGCCCCCCAAAACCCTTTTGATACGCCAGAGAGGCAATGCGAATCACCATTGGATTTTGATATTGACCATTGGAAAAAAAAGACAGCGTGGCCGCTTCGCCTCGCAATTGATCAATTGCATTATGGGTATAGGCAAGAAATTGGATCTCTGGAATAGGAATTCTCTTTTGCATGCCCATGCCAATGGCCATTCCAAGAAGCGACGTTTCATCTAAAAAGCTATCAATGACTCGTCCCTGACCAAAACGTTTTTGCAAATCTGCGGTCACATGATAAACGCCCCCCTTAACCCCGACGTCTTCGCCATAAACCACGATCGAATCATATTGCAACATTAGGTCGGTGAGTGCGCTATTAATTTGCTGCGCTAGGGTTCGTTTACTCGTAATATTTTTATACGCCCCGGCAAAACATTTTTCTCGAATATTTTCACTCGGTAAAGAGGGCGGAACTGTATCCCGCTCGGTTTGATACAAACTTTGTTTAATTGCTGCAACTGAATCCAGACTTTTTTGACCCACCAATGCTTTCGCTTCAAGACCGACCTCATCGTGAATGCGTTGATAGCGGTGAAGTATTTCTTGAGTCGTTAGATACCCCGCTTCAATGAGTAATCGAGCGGAATGCAATAAAGGATCGTCGGCTTCAGTGAGTAATATATCTTCCCGTCGACGATAGACGCTTTCGATGTCAGACCCTGCGTGCCCCATAAGCCGCACGGTTTTTAGGTGCATAAACACGGGCTGCTGTTTTGCCCGAGCAAAATGCTCCGCCTCTGCGCAGGCACGATAAACGTCGGCCATGTTTAATCCATCTGCGACCACGTAATGCAGGTGAGTACGACCTTTTACATTGTCTTCAATCCAATTACCTGGAGTGGGCACTGAGATGCCAATGCCGTTATCTTCACACACAAAAATAAGCGGCAACGGTACATTGCAATAAGCTAAATATTGCGCACCATTAAAGGCGCCTTGCGAGGTGGAATGATTAAACGAAGCGTCCCCAAAAGAGCAAATCACTACGGGCGTTTTTACCTCATCCAAGTGTCTGCCGCGATCCAATATAGTGCTGTACGCATACCCCAGGGCCTTCGGTAAATGCGATGCGATGGTACTGGTCTGGGGGGGAATATTCAGCGCTACACTTCCCCAGATTTTATGTCGTCCAGCGGAAATAGGATCTTTCTCTGACGCCATGAGCGATAATAAACAATCGCGAATAAAATTATTTTGCGGGTCTTTTTTACTGCGCTGCACCATAAAAGCGCCACTTCGATAATGTAAAAAAGCAGTGTCTTGAAGCGAAAAATAATGCCCCAGCACAGCATTACCTTCATGGCCGCTGCTGCCAATCGTATAAAAGGATTGATTACTTTCTTTTAAATCTCGCGCGATAAAGTCAAGCTGACGACTCAAAAGCTGCGACTCAAACAGATCCACCCACAGATCTTTGCTTAATTGACAGCCAAGTAATTCTGCAGATGATTTTGCCTTGGGAAAGTCTTTTTCTCGGACACGGCGAATAAAATTTTCGTCAATTATTTTCTTTCGGTCGAGCTGAAGCGGTTCATTGCTCATTGCAAAGTCACTCCTTATTTTATAATCGGTCTTGCTGCTTTAAAGTTTATCGAAGAAGTTTTTACCCAAGCCGCCTTTTTCTATCAACACTGGATTTTGGAATTAAATTTAAATAATCCACAAGCCAATCCACTCGCTGGCTTAAACTGTGATTTTGGCGCGTGTAGTCTCCGATGGACATTCTGTAATCGCTGAGATTAAAGCCGCGTAATTCATAAATACGGTCTAGCAAGTCATCAATCGTAACGAACGAAAAAGGCCTGCACACCGCATCGGGATAGAGCCGCGAAATTTCGGGCCTTTCGTCGGTCAATGCCACATTACCACTGGCGCAGATGTCGATTACTTTTGGATTCACCGTGGAAGAAACCTGCATAAAATTTAGATTCAAGTTAATGCGTGATTGATTAAAAACTTGCAGTAATTGCTCAGGCTCTAACACGCCGCCATAACGGATCTCTGGAACAATTCCACTGGTAACCCATGTCTTATCTCCAAATACTTGCACCGGAATATTTTCGCCAATCAGGGCTTCAATCGCGGACAAGCGAAATAACCCAGTAATACTCATTTGTAACAAATAATTTAAATAATACACCTGTGCGGGCATCGAGTTATTTAGGGTGTTAAAGATGGATTCAAGCTCTTGTTGATAACTAATCAAATGATCATAGATATTTCGCAAGCCCTTTATACTCACTAAATCGTTGCTAAAGGATTTATATTTTGTCCCATAGAAGCGTGTTAATGCGCCCCCCAATATTGTTAAATTATGTTGCACCATCTCAAATCGACTTTGTCCAACAAAGCTTATTTCAAAAGTATAATCTTGTTCAGATTTTATATTGTATTCCTGTTCACAAAATTGGTGTCTCGCTCCCGCAGGCAACCATTGCGAACCGGGCGGTAAAAATCCCAATATGTCGTGCGCAAATGCCAATGCTGGACGCTGTCTATTGGCATCGCTGAAATCAATCCGTGAGGCAATATTGGGAACATCCCACCACCAACTTAATTGACGCCCCGGTAAAATTGATTCTTTATTAAAATAGTCACTGCCGCGTTCAGACTCCAGTAAACATCGATTTCTAAAAATATTAATTTCACTGGGCGACTCCACTAAGGGCTTCAATAGTTTAAGCCAACCATCAAAACTATTTGCGCCGGTTTCATGGGGCACCACTAACAACCGGGTGCGGAATCCCAAACGTTTAAAAGCGCTCGCAATGTCATTAAAAATAGAACAATAAGGACTGACCACGGTGACTTCAAATTCAGGCGTTTTTTGGGTTTTCCAGTTTTGCGCCACATCATCGGCTCGACGATCACCTGACACGCCTAAAATTAATTCGTCGAAAAAGGGTTGATTTAACTGAGTGGAACCGGTTTTTAGAAACGCCACCAAGCCTTTTTTCAGCAATTTTGTGCGTTGTAAAAATTCCACACTCTCCAAAAGCGATACCTCAGCCACCCCAGGCACGCCAAGAAAGGTCGGCATGATTTTCAGTCGCCCGGATCGAATCGCATCGTTCCAATTAAAATACATCAGCAAAAATCGAATTAGAATCACTTCGGGTTCAACCACGATGATATTAATATCATGATTTTGCAGTAAAATATTAATCTCTTTTCCGTTCCCCACCCCCATCACAAAATAACAGCTCACATTGGACACAGGCACCTGTTGAATCTGAGTGCTTAATACAATGCGTTCGCCGCTCGGGTCTTCTACTTCGATTTCGTTTTCGGTTTTCCATATGCCGCGTATTTTATTGGACGTCAATCGCGTGCCCAARATACCTAACACACGCTGATCAAATAACTGAATCGCCGCCCGGTTTTGAGACCAACATTCTGCCTTTACGATATCCAAGGGGATAAACCCCCCGTAGTAGCGTTGTAAATACCGGCTTTCTTCTCGGCTCAAGTTTAATTCGCAAGACATCTGTTCGGGCCAGGCAATGCCACACCATAGGCCTATTCGTTTATTGTGAAAAAGATAGCCGCGCAATGACAATTCTAACGCCACCACGGTGGGGCTGGATTSCAGATTATTATCGAAMGGGATGTGTTTAAAAAATCTCGTCTCTGCAAATAACAGTAACGAATCTAAGATTATTTGCGGTTCGAGAGTGGGTTTTTTACTGCTTGCACAGCGTAGCTGTATTTTTGATAACTCAAACCGGCTACTGCCGCGAAGACCAATTAAATCGTAAGGTTGGTCGGTCAGCGCRTTGGCTAAACTAGTCAGCCAATTGTTACCCTCGAAGCAAAGCTTTTCATCTACAAAACAGCAATACTCACCCTTTGCTTCTGAGATGCCCTGGTTGAACACTCGGCCGGGATGGCGCATCGAATCATAATCAATCACCAAGATCTGAATTTTATGGTTTTTAATCTTGGCGAGCCATTCAAGATCACTGTCTTGCGTACGCTSGCGGCAAACGATCACTGTGTAGCGAATTCTACTCATGGGGCTGGGCTTGGCATCCTTTCCATCCAGTTCGGATTAAAGTATAGGGCATCCCTATCAATAGATTGCGCCCCGAGCGAAATAGATCGCTCGATTCGGTTGCCGCAAAGGATTAGGCCAATCCGTTAGGAAGGGTGGGTGCTTTGACTTTCATCGACCGAACCAGAGAAAACTGGCACAGCGTGGTCTGGATACCACTTGGCAAAATATTCCTGACAGGCACTTTCCCAGGCTTCAGATCCAAACGCCCCGCCACTGTCATGAGTCACAGCGATAGGCCAGGTGCCTATTTTTAAGCCGTTCTGGTCACAGCTCCTGCAGAAATCCAAATCGTAAAAGTGAAACTTAAATTGCTCATCGAATCGCACCTTCTGAGCAAGCTCTCGCTCCGTGTTAACGGCCATAAAACAGCCATCGATTAACCGGCATACACTCGGCACCGCACCGTATTGTGAAACGGCTTCACCCTGGGGCTGAAAATGGGCCACCGCACCGCTCAGTTTCTCCTTCGCTTGCCAAAAGAAACCCCCTGCCATATTGCGATCTAAGATCCAAGAGATCTCTGGACTAGGCAAGGTCCGATTACCCGCCACGCCCACTACGTCATAGTGCGCGATGGCTTCATTGAGCCGAAAGGAAAGAAAGAAATCGTCGATGTAGACGTCGTCGTGTACAAAAAGCAGTATTTCCTTTTCGTACTGAGGGTGAAGGTACTGATTGAATATTTGGCCTAAACCCAATCCGTTGGGCAAGCAATTCTCAAACTTAATTGAAACGCAAATATTCGGATCGTACGAGATTTTCTGTAATGCAATGCCAAGTTTACTGTAGCGATTAAAGTGTAACTCGGAATAACGCGTCGCAGAGATAATACGCACTCGCTTCATAACTGCTTCCTGCAATTTAACTACTTAACGGACCGTCGAGTGCACCAGTATCGTTTCGCCTTAACGGCGACGTCGCCAACGTCAAATCAACATCCTATTAAACTTCCCTATTAAATAGTCTAGTGAAGATTGGCCATTGTTCTAAGAATTGACCCAGTAAGTCCTTTATTAAATGAGCCGTCTCCTCGAATCAATACGTTAAGTTATCTGCGCCATAGAAAAAATAATAATCTATCCTCACACTAGCCCCTTTAGATCGTCGCCCACACATCCCCTCACCACAAAATTTTGGGCCGGCGTTCAAATCGTATACAATGCCCGGCTCAGTTTTTAGATCCGCTTCAACTCAGTTCCACTAGGTAAGCAAAATGACCATTCAACGCAAAGCCATCGCCCTTCTTTCGGGTGGCTTAGACTCCTTATTAGCCGTTAGAGTCATCCAAGAACAAGGCATTCTAGTGGAGGCGGTGAACTTTTACACGGGGTTCTGCGTCGAAGGTCACACCCACGCAATCCGTAAAAAGCACAAAGATAAAAACAAACGAAACAATGCGTTATGGTCTGCGGAGCAGCTGGGCATCAAGCTTCACATCGAAGACATCTCCGAAGAATACAAAGACATTGTGATTAACCCGAAGCACGGTTACGGCGCCAATCTAAACCCCTGCCTCGACTGCAAGATTTTTATGGTGTCCAAAGCACAATTGATGCTCAATCGGGCGAGAGAATTGGTCGATCAAAGCGGCTTCGATTTTATCATCACTGGTGAGGTAGTCGGCCAACGTCCAAAATCTCAGCGTAAAGAGACCATGCCTATTATCGCCCGCGAATCCGGTTCCGATGACCTGCTAGTCCGCCCGCTGTGCGCTAAAAACCTGCCCCCCACCCGTCCAGAAAGAGAAGGTTGGCTGGATCGAGACAAGCTCTATGGCTTTAGCGGCCGGAATCGCAAACCACAAATGGCCTTAGCAGAACAATTTGGCTTCGAAGATTATGCCCAACCCGCCGGTGGCTGCTGTTTCTTAACCGACGAAAATTATTCGAAGAAGTTATCCGACCTGTGGCAATCTCGAGGCGAGCGTAAATACGAATTAGACGACATCATGCTGCTTAAAGTCGGCCGTCACTTACGACCCGAACCCAATTACAAAATGATCGTGGGTCGGGAGGAAGGCGAAAACAATTTCTTAACCGGCTACCGCAAAGAATTTATCTCCATCAAAATCACCAGCCATGGTGGGCCGCTCACTTTAATAGATGGCGCCCCTACTGAAGCAGATTTACTATTTGCAGCGCGCATTGCAGCTCGCTACAGCCAAGGCCACAGCGCTGATACGGTCAGCGTTGAAATCCGCGCCAAAAATGGCGTCTGCACCGAGCACAATGTCATTCCCTTCCCGCCTCAAGACGTCAAAGCTGAGTGGCACATATGAGCGATCGTGACCCAACACATCACCACTTAGACGCTAAACGGCTGCTGTGCCCCATGCCGGTCATTAAAACTCAAAATAAAATAAAAACTTTAGAACCCGGCGATACCCTTGAAGTCATCTCAACAGATCCCGGCGTCAAGCAAGACATTCCCGCCTGGTGCCGCATTAACGGTCACAGCGTGATTTCGGTCGTTGAAGAAGACAATGAGTACATTATTAAAATAGAAGTGGGATCAAGCTGAATGGCTTTAAACTGACAATACTCTTAGGCTAATGACCGCAAAGCAGCCGTTGCAATTAATTTGGCCCGATAAGTAATCGGGGTTTAAAAACCTTCCTCTACGGCCCTAATTAGGAGCGAGCATTCACTTTACTCACCACTACAGTGCATCATTTCCCCTAGACCGCAAAAAGATTGCCCCTAGGGGCTTCCCAGCGCCGCCGCAATGACATATATTTTGCGCTGAATTTGATCACAACCTGTCGCGCTACTTTCGCTGCCAGCGTATCAATGAAGTCCGACTAAAGTAAGCAGCCTCGGCTGGACCTTTTAATCGTCGCCTTATTGCACAACCGACCGCGGTTTATAACGCCAAAATCGATCAATTTACGCAGCATACAAACTAGCAAAATCCCGCATTTGGAGGAACTAACACAATGTCCGAAAAGACTTTTGCCCTTATCAAAGAAAATGAAATCAGGTGGGTGGATTTACGCTTCACTGATACACGTGGTAAAGAACAGCACGTCACCATCCCACTAGGGGAAGTGAATGACGAATTTTTCGAAATCGGAAAAATGTTCGACGGTTCATCTATTGCTGGCTGGAAAGGCATTAACGAATCCGACATGATTCTTATGCCAGACGACTCGTCTGCGGTTGTTGATCCTTTCACCGACGAAGCCACATTGATCGTTCGATGTGACGTGGTTGAGCCTACTACTATGCAAGGATACGAACGTGATCCTCGCTCAGTAGCAAAACGTGCTGAAAACTACCTTAAATCCACGGGCATTGGCGACACTATTTATTTCGGCCCAGAGCCCGAGTTTTTCGTTTTTGACGACGTTAAATGGTCCGCCGACATCAGTGGTGCAAGCTACTCAATCTCTTCTGAAGAAGCCGCTTGGGCTTCCTCTTTGAGCTTCGAAGGCGGCAACACCGGTCACCGTCCTGGCATCAAAGGCGGTTACTTCCCAGTGCCTCCAGTTGATTCAGCACATGACTTACGTGGCGCAATGTGTGGCGCGATGGAAGCAATGGGCTTAGAAATCGAAGTTCACCATCACGAAGTAGGCACTGCATGCCAAAACGAAATCGGCACTCGGTTTAACACGTTAGTGGCCAAAGCGGACGAAGTACAAATCCTTAAGTACTGTGTTCATAACGTTGCCCACGCCTACGGCAAAACAGCGACGTTCATGCCTAAGCCTTTAGTCGGCGATAACGGTAATGGAATGCATTGTCACCAATCCATCTCTAAAGATGGCGAAAACATTTTTGCTGGTGACGAGTACGCTGGATTATCTGAGTCTGCATTGTTCTACATCGGTGGAATTATCAAGCACG
>NVTH01000134.1 GCA_002401525.1 Moraxellaceae bacterium
CCCCTGGGGGCGGGTGCTTTATGGAGGTGCTCGCTTAGGTGGTTATTTTTTGGCCAAATTGTGAACGCAACGCAAATCTCAAAATCACTACTTGGATTGTTAGGATTTGAAGGGCAAATGCTTGTTTTTAGTCTAGAATTCTCAGATTACTAAAGCCTATCGACAATTCTCTCGAAACACTGCCTGCAAATATTTTTGGGAATCTATTTATTTGCGCATTAAAAACTGTGGAATTTAGGGCAGAGGCTTGAAATATGGTATTATTTCGCCCTTTATTTTCTTGTGTGATCTAGTTTCGGGCGATTTGTTTTTTTCAGATAAATCGGTACTTGAAGTAGCTTAAGAGCGAATTTATGGGCGAGTTAGCTAAAGAAATTTTGCCAGTCAATATCGAAGATGAGTTGAAACAATCTTATCTCGATTATTCCATGAGTGTCATTGTTGGACGAGCGTTGCCGGATATAAGAGACGGCTTAAAGCCAGTGCATCGGCGCGTGTTGTTTGCAATGAACGAACTCAATAACGATTGGAATAAACCGTACAAGAAGTCCGCCCGTGTGGTGGGGGATGTGATTGGTAAGTACCATCCCCATGGCGATACCGCTGTTTATGACACCATTGTACGTATGGCGCAGCCTTTTTCACTGCGTTACATGCTGGTAGATGGTCAAGGCAACTTTGGTTCCGTGGACGGTGATTCTGCCGCGGCGATGCGGTATACCGAAGTGCGAATGTCGAAGATTGCCCATGAGTTGCTGTCGGATCTTGATAAGGAGACGGTTAATTTCGTTCCTAACTACGACGGTTCTGAGCAGATTCCCGAAGTATTGCCTACACGCGTGCCTAATCTTTTGGTGAATGGCTCTTCTGGGATTGCCGTGGGAATGGCCACCAATATCCCGCCGCATAATTTAACCGAAGTCATTAATGGTGTGTTTGCCTTGATGGACGATGGCGAGATTAGCGTTGAAGGGTTGATGGAGTACATTCCTGGCCCAGATTTCCCCACCGCAGGGTTTATCAATGGTCGCGCCGGAATCTTGGAAGCCTATCGTACCGGCAGGGGCCGCATTTACATGCGCGCGCGAAGTGCGATTGAAGTGGATGATAAGACCAGCCGACAAACCATCCTTGTGAACGAGCTTCCCTATCAGGTGAATAAAGCGCGTTTGATTGAGAAAATCGCTGAGTTAGTGCGTGACAAGAGAATTGAAGGCATTTCGGAATTAAGGGATGAGTCCGATAAAGACGGCATGCGCATCGTCATTGAATTAAAGCGTGGCGAAGTGGGCGAGGTAGTGCTCAATAACCTTTATTCTCAAACGCAGATGGAGTCTGTGTTTGGCATTAATATGGTGGCACTGCAGAACGGTCAACCGAAGCTGCACAATTTGAAGGCGATTTTAGAAGCCTTCTTATTGCACCGTCGTGAAGTGGTGACGCGCCGTACTGTGTATGAATTGCGCAAGGCTCGTGAGCGTTGTCATATGTTAGAAGGTTTAACGGTCGCTCTGGCGAATATTGATCCAGTGATTGCGCTGATTAAGGCCTCTCCCAATGCTGCGGAGGCGAGGGAGAAATTATTGGCCCAATCTTGGGAGCCCGGCGATGTGATTCGTTTGTTGGAGCGAGCAGGCGAAGGGCAAATCTCCCGTCCTGACAGCCTGGCTGACGAGTTTGGTTTTCGCGACGGGCAGTACTATTTCTCTCCAGAGCAAGCCAAAGCCATTCTAGACATGCAGTTGCATCGTTTGACGGGTTTAGAGCAAGAAAAACTCCATAAAGAGTACGAAGAAATATTAGAGCGGATCAAATATTACATCAGCATCTTGTCTGACCCTGACTTACTGTTGAAAGTGATTCGCGAAGAGCTTGAGGAGATTCGTGATAATTACGGCGATGATCGTCGCACTGAAATAATTACTTCTCGACTGGATTTAAGTCACGAAGATTTGATCACTGAAGAAAATGTAGTGGTGACTTTGTCTTACGGCGGTTACGCCAAAACTCAGCCTATTGATACTTATGAGGCTCAGAAGCGTGGAGGCAAAGGCAAAGCCGCGACCAAGGTGAAAGACGAGGATTACATTGACCACTTATTAGTGGCCAGCACCCACGATACTATTTTGTGCTTTACCAGTGTGGGTAAGGTGTATTGGTTAAGAGTGTTCCAGCTGCCTCAGGCAAGCCGAACTTCTCGTGGTCAACCGATTGTAAATATTCTGCCGCTAAGCGAAGGCGAGCGGGTTACTTCCATATTGCCTTTGCGGGACTTCAGTGCTGGCAAGTATGTGTTTATGGCCACCAGTAATGGCACCGTTAAGAAGGTGGAGCTGAATAGCTTTGCTCGACCTCGCAGCAGTGGTTTGATCGCCATTGAACTGGAAGAAAATAACACCCTGGTGGGCGTTGCCATTACCGATGGCTCACAAGAATTGATGTTGATGAGCAGCGAAGGTAAGGCGATCCGGTTTAAAGAGGAAGATGTGCGAGCCATGGGACGAAGCGCCCGTGGCGTAAGAGGGATTAAGATTAAAGAAGGGCATAAGTTAATCTCCTTGTTGGTAGTGGAAGACAATTGCAGTGTCTTGACTGCAAGTACCAATGGCTACGGCAAACGTACCTGCTTGGATGACTATTCCACTCAAGGGCGTGGCGGTCAGGGTGTGATTGCGATGCAAATTAGTGATCGAAACGGTGCCTTGGTGGGCGCGGTTAAGGTGGTCGATGGCGATGAAATTATGTTGATCAGTGATCAAGGTAAATTGATTCGGACCCGAGCGAATGAAGTCTCAGTGCAAGGCAGAAACACTCAAGGAGTGAGATTAATACGGCTGTCCGACAATGAGCATTTGGTAGGCGTTGAACGAGTCGAAGAGTTGGTCAGTGATGAGGCTGAAGTTGATGCAGAAGAGGCTGAAAGTGCGGTAAGCAGTGAGGTTTCTGACGCTACTGCTGGGGATCCAATTGCTGGGGATTCGGTTTCTGACGCTGATGGCGTAGCGGATTCTGGCGTTTCCGAAGCGGGGGATGATTCCGCCGATGAAGATGATGGTGTGGATTCGACAGAAGATTAGTTGAAGTAATACCGGTTATTTGAATTTTTAATAGTGCTTAATTTAGGTTGTAGTTATGAGTAGAGCTTTTAATTTTTGTGCTGGCCCGGCTGCTCTGCCGGAAGAAGTGTTGAAGCAGGCACAGGATGAAATGCTGGACTGGCAGCATCAAGCCGGTTGCTCAGTGATGGAAATGAGTCATCGCAGCGCTGAGTTTATCAGTATTATTGAACAGGCAGAACAAGATCTACGCGACTTATTAGCCATTCCCGATCGATACAAAGTGTTGTTTATGCAAGGTGGGGCGAGCAGTCAGTTTGCAATGCTGCCGATGAATCTGTTAGGCGAGAGTACTCAAGCGGATTACTTTAATACTGGGCAGTGGTCTAAAAAGGCGATTGCCGAAGCGAAACGCTATTGTGATGTCAATGTCGTCGCCAGCGGTGATGATCAAAACTTTTGTTATGTGCCTAAGGCGGCTGACTGGAAGCTGAGCGAATCAGCAGCGTATGTGCATTATGTGGCCAATGAAACCATTGGTGGCTTGGAATTCGCTGAGGTGCCAGAGGTAGGCGGTAAGGTTTTAGTCGCCGACATGTCATCGACTTTACTGTCTCGTCCGATTGATGTGAGCCGTTATGGTGTGATTTACGCAGGCGCGCAAAAAAATATAGGTCCCGCTGGATTGACCTTGGTGATTATTGACGAAAGCTTGCTGGGTAATGCGTCCGCCCAAACGCCGGCAATGTTTAATTATGAGATCGCGGCTAAAAATGGTTCTTTGTACAACACACCGCCTAGCTATTCAATTTATCTTGCGGGGTTGGTGTTTAAGTGGCTGAAGAATTTGGGCGGGCTTGAAGCCATGGCTGAGATAAATGAGCGTAAAGCGAAAAAGTTATACGGCTTTATTGATCAGTCTGATTTTTACGCCAATCCTGTGGAAATTGAAAGCCGTTCATGGATGAATGTACCGTTTACACTAGCGAGCGCGGATTTGGACAAAGAGTTTTTAGTTCAGGCCGAACAAAGAAGGTTGCTTAATCTTAAAGGCCATCGTTCAGTGGGAGGGATGCGGGCGAGCATCTATAATGCGGTGCCTGAGAAGGCAGTTGATGCACTGATTGAGTTTATGGCTGATTTTGAGCAACAGCAAAGTCGTTAGATAATCCGATAATCGATTAAATAAAAATGTCTGCGTTATGAGCGATCAGGAAGAAAAAGAGTTAGGCGCATTACGAGTGCGCATCGATAATATTGATGCGCAATTGCAAAATTTGCTCAATGAGAGAGCGCGTTGCGCGTTGCAAGTGGCTGAGGTGAAAAGTCGCGAAGCAGGCGCCGAGACGCTTTTTTATCGCCCAGAACGTGAAGCTCAAGTGTTGCGTAAGGTGATGGAGCGCAATGAAGGGCCTTTGCACAATGAGACCGTCGCGCGGCTTTTCCGTGAAGTGATGTCGGCTTGTTTGGCGCTTGAAAACCCAATGCAAATTGGCTACTTAGGGCCTGAAGGAACGTTCACTCACGCAGCCGTTCATAAGCATTTCGGGCACTCTGTACAGAGTATTCCCTTGGCGGCGATTGATGAGGTGTTTCGAGAAGTTGAGGCGGGCTCGGCTCATTACGGCATAGTACCGGTGGAAAACTCAACGGAAGGGGTTGTTAATCATACCCTGGATAGTTTTTTAGACTCGGCGTTAGTGATTTGTGGCGAAGTGGAACTTCGTATTCACCAGCATTTTTTGGTGCATCCTGATCAAGCTAAACGGGATAAGGACTCAGCAAAGAACACGCAACGCAATCAGGGCGATGGCTGTATTCGGCGTATCTATTCTCACCAGCAATCCCTTGGGCAGTGTCGTAAGTGGTTGGATACTCATTGGGCGGGAGTGGAACGAGTAGCGGTGAGTAGTAATGCCGAGGCGGCTCGTATGGTGCGAGATGATCCCACCGCCGCAGCGATAGCGGGGGATATGGCGGCGGCTCAGTATGGCTTAGTGCTGCAGGCTGAGAAAATTGAAGATAATCCGAACAATACCACGCGTTTTTTAATTATCGGCAATAGCCCAGTGCCGCCAAGTGGCAAGGATAAAACTTCAGTGTTGATTTCGACGCGAAATTATCCCGGGGCGTTGTATCGCGTGTTGGAGCCGTTCCATGATCTGGGCATTAGTTTAACTAAAATTGAAACTCGTCCTTCTAAGGTGGGAAATTGGTCGTATGTATTTTTCATCGATTTCGAGGGGCATGTTGAAGACGTTAAGTCCAAAAAGTTGTGGAAATTATTAGAATCTGAGGTGGCTGAATTACGCTGTTTAGGCTCCTATCCGAAGGCTGTGCTTTAGGTTTGGGTGTTTTTGTTAAGGGCGCTTGCTCTCTTGGCTCTGCTCCCTACTAGTATTGGTTTATAACCCTACTATTTTTATTTTGAATTGCCACGTTAGGGAAACCGAGATGAGCACAGATTTTATTGCACTGGCGAATACCTCCATTCAAGGGATGAGCCCCTACTTACCCGGCAAACCGGTCGAAGAATTAGAGCGCGAGCTGGGGCTCTCGGATATCATCAAGCTGGCTAGCAATGAAAACCCTCGCGGGCCCAGCCTAAAAGTGCAAGAGCAATTAAAGGCTAGTTTTAGTCAGCTGACGCGATACCCCGACGGTACTGGTTTTCAGCTGAAGCAAAAGCTAGCCGCTAAGCATGGTGTTGATCCCGGCATGATTACTCTGGGGAATGGTTCCAACGAAATATTGGAGCTCCTGGCCAAAGCCTTCAGTGGCTCGTCCTCAGAAGTTATTTTCTCGGAATATTCGTTTGTTGTTTACGGCTTGGTGGCTCAGTCGGTAGGTGCTAAGGCGGTGGTCACTGATGCCAAAGGCTGGGGGCATGATTTACAAGCCATGGCTGCGGCGGTGACTGAGCGCACCAGTCTGATATTTTTGGCGAATCCGAATAACCCCACGGGTACCTATTTCAGTGCCGACGAGTTAGAGCGCTTTTTGCAAAGCATCCCTTCCCGCGTGATTGTAGTATTGGATGAGGCCTATGCTGAGTATGTTTCGTTTGAGGAGTACCCTCAAGGGCTTCAGTTCATGTCGAGGCATGAAAACCTGGTCGTGACGCGAACTTTTTCGAAAGCATACGGCTTAGCGGCGCTAAGAGTGGGTTTTTGCGTTGCAAATCCTCAAATTACCGACATTTTGAATCGTGTCCGTCAGCCTTTTAATGTAGGTTCGCTAGGATTATCTGCAGCCTGTGCGGCGTTGGACGATGCAGATTATTTAGCACAGAGTGTGGCGCTGAATCAGCAGGGCATGACTCAGTTGGAGCAAGGGTTTGAGCAGCTTAAGCTGGAGTATATTGCTTCCATTGGGAACTTTATTAATGTGGATTTAAAGCGAGATGCAATGCCGGTTTATCAAGCGCTGCTGGCTAAAGGGGTGATCGTTCGCCCCGTGGCTAATTATAATATGCCGCAACATTTGAGGGTTTCTATCGGTCTCGAGGCGGAAAACCAGCGTTTTATCGAAACACTGGGTGCTGTGATTTAAGGGTTTTGATCTAATCATTGCGATGGATGGCTCGGGTGCACATAGCGGATAGATACCTATCATAGAGCGAATGCTTTAGGGGGCTGTAGTTAAGTGAATGATGTAGAAGAGGGTTTTGGGTCGCCACTGTTTAATCGAGTGGTGATTATTGGTTTGGGCTTGATCGGTAGTTCTTTGGCAAGAGCGATGCGTCAACGTCGGCTGTGTAATGAGATCGTCGGTTGTGCGCGCAGTGACGCAACTCTGGATCTAGGATTAGAATTGGGTGTGATCGATCGCGCGGAAAAAGACCCTGCAAAGGCTGTGCAAAATGCCGATTTGATCATGCTAGCGATGCCCATTGGTGCGACGGGTAAAGTGTTAGACCAAATCGCAAATCATGTCTCGCCTGAGACAGTTATCACTGACGCGGGAAGTGTGAAAGGCAGCGTCATTGAGGCGGCAAGAAAGTCGTTTGGAGTGGTGCCGCCGCGGTTTATTCCCGGACATCCGATTGCCGGTTCGGAGCGTAGCGGTGTGGAGGCCGGTCATGCGGATCTCTATGTGAACCATAAAGTGATATTGACACCGTTGGATAGCGCTGATGCTGATGCGGTGGAGTTAGTGTCGTTGCTTTGGCGGTCGGTTGGCGCTGAAGTGGTCATTATGGATGCCGATTACCATGACCAGGTTTTGGCTGCTACAAGCCACTTGCCTCATTTGCTGGCCTTTTCTTTAGTGGATACGCTCGCGGGAGAAGAAGGCAAGCGAGAGATTTTTAATTATGCGGCAGGGGGATTCCGTGATTTTACCCGCATAGCGTCCAGTGATCCGGTGATGTGGCGAGATATCTTTCTCGCCAATCGAGAYGCGACGGTGGATGTGTTAGATCGYTTTATTGATGGCCTCACGACGCTTCGTGGTCAGGTGCTTAATCAAGACGGTGACGAATTATTGAAAGCATTTTCGCGGGCAAAATCAGCCCGGGATTATTTTACTAAGCAATCTGAAAGTAAGACGGGTGTTGAAGCCGTGCCCCCAACTAGGACTGAATCTGTGACCGAAACTAAACCWTTAWCTAGCYCTCARRCYASAYCCCAARCCASCCCTYYMACYGCGARAGWAAMGCAAAGCCAGTTTTCTGTAAARCCCTCCGACCAKCTGCGCGGGGAAATTMGRGTGCCTGGAGACAAGTCTATTTCTCACCGCTCTATTATGTTCGGCTCCTTGGCGRAAGGGGTGACTGAAGTGGAAGGTTTTCTAGAGGGCGATGATGCGCTGGCGACGTTRCAGTCTTTTCGGGACATGGGGGTGGTCATCGARGGGCCTGAYAATGGCCGYGTGAAAATTCATGGTGTCGGCATGCATGGTTTAAAGAAGCCTTCCGGGCCGCTTGATTTAGGCAATTCGGGGACCTCGATGCGGTTGCTAATGGGGCTGCTGTCCGCGCAGAACTTTAACACTGAGTTAAGCGGTGATGAATCTTTAACGAAACGCCCCATGGCAAGGGTGTCGAAGCCTTTGGCTCTAATGGGCGCTAATATTGTTACGGCGGAAAATGGTCGCCCACCGATTAAAATACAGCCTGAAGGCGCTCTAAAGGGGGCTCATTACGACATGCCCATCGCCAGCGCCCAGGTCAAATCAGCGCTGCTTCTCGCTGGACTCTATGCCGAGGGAGTGACCTCTGTGTCGGAACCTGCGCCTAGTCGAGACCACACTGAGCGCATGCTGAAAGGGTTTGGATACTCCGTAGAAGTGGCCGATAGTGTGATCAGTGTGCGTGGCGGTGGTTCGCTCAAAGCGACTCGTATTGATGTGCCCGCAGATATTTCATCAGCAGCGTTTTTCTTGGTGGGGGCTTCAATTTCGAAAGGCTCCGACATGTTATTGAAGCATGTTGGTGTGAATCCTACTCGCACAGGCGTGATTGAGGTTCTGCGACGCATGGGCGCGGATATTACTTTAAGTAATGAGCGTGAAGTGGGTGGGGAGCCAGTGGCGGATATTCGAGTGAAATCGGCGCAATTAAAAGGCATTGATATCCCTGAATCGTTGGTGCCGCTGGCAATTGACGAATTTCCAGCTATTTTTATTGCCGCGGCCTGCGCAGAAGGCACGACCGTGTTACGAGGAGCGGAAGAGCTAAGAGTGAAAGAGAGTGATCGAATCCAAGCCATGGCGGACGGTATGAAAATTTTAGGCGTGGATACCAGCCCCACTGCTGATGGCATTGTGATTGAGGGAAGTGGCGAGCAATTTGTGTTTCAAGGAGGGGAAATCAATAGTTTCGATGATCATCGTATCGCTATGGCATTTGCCATGGCCTCATTACGGGCCAAAGGGGAAGTGCGAATATTAAATTGCGCGAACGTGGCGACGTCCTTTCCTAGTTTTGTCGAATTGGCGGGGCAGTCTGGGCTCAATATAAGCGTTAAATAGGTGGGGTGTTTTAGATGGAATTAGATTCCGAAGTATCGAGTGTTCCGGTGATCACCATCGATGGTCCGAGTGGTTCTGGTAAGGGCACTATCGCTCAAATGGTTGCTGAGCGCATGGAGTTTAATTTGCTAGACAGCGGGGCGCTTTACCGAGTGTTGGCGCTCTCCTCTCAGCGGCATGGCGTAGATTCTGATAATGAAGAGGCTCTAGTGGTCATTGCTGAACATATGGATGTGCAGTTTGTAGCCGGTAAAGACTATCAAGGCATTGATATTATCCTCGAAGGGGATGGCGTCACCGACGATATCCGCACTGAGGAAATCGGCAACGTGGCCTCCCAGATAGCGGTGCTGCCGAATGT
>NVTH01000135.1 GCA_002401525.1 Moraxellaceae bacterium
GAGAGCTTGAGTTTGCTCCCCCTGAGGCAGTGACGAGTTCAAGTGATTACATCGATTTTAGTGTTGAACAAGCCGGTCTTATTTCATTCCTAGAAGATACCCAAGGGGTATCACCCTATCAAACTTTTCTTGTGTTTGAACTCTTCAGTCAAAACCCAGATTTATTTAGCGACGGAGGAATTGAAGCCGCCGGTGAAACACTGATCAGCGCCTTCGACCTCCAAGGCCTTACCATTGACTTTCAAAGTATCGGTATCAATTACGATGATGGGGTTTGGATTGGCATTTTCGAGGCTACTAAGCTTATTTTCGATGGCGAATTCGTCAACGCCAGCGCACATTACGTAACACTAGGACGTCGCTTTAATAGGTTCCTACCTTTCGTACATTACGCACACTCCTACACGACGGAAGAAGGCCTTATTGCCTCCTCAATTGGCCCTTTGATTCCGGCCTTGGTCAATGGCCTTGGATTTGCGGTGGCGAAACAAAAAACCTATGGCGCGGGGGTCCGTTGGGATGTCAGGAGTGGCGTTGCAGTTAAACTACAAATGGATCATATGACCGACCTGGAAAACACCAAAGGTAAATTCCTCACCGACCCGGGCAACAATGCCGATCTCTTCAGCCTCGTTATCGAYGTCGTCTATTAGGAGAATAACTCATGAAAACTCTACCCCTATGCTCGATATTGATCCTCAGCGTTACGTCCGTATTTTCCTTAACGTCCATCGCCTACGCAGACATCGCAGTGGTGGTGCACCGCGACAGCCCACTGGCTGACGTGACGCCAGAACAAATTTCAAAAATATTTCTCGCCAAAACAAAAACCTTTGCCAATGGCCAAAAAATTAAACTCCTCGATCTTGAAGAAGGCGATGAAACGCGTGATCAATTTTACAAGTCGGTGGCTAATAAAACGCCGTCTCAAGTCAAAGCTTATTGGTCGCGTTTAATATTTACCGGCAAAGGACAACCTCCCCAAGTGCTAATGGACAGTGACGAAATTGTTGAAACCATTGGCGAGGATCTCAACAGCATTGGCTATGTTGATCCTGACGCAGTCACGGATTCAGTTAAAGTGGTTTTAACGCTGAGCGATTAACCGCCCCCACTCAATAACCGTAAAACCGCTATTTATTCTTCGCCTGTTTAACCTGTCATTCCAGCACCCCCTCGGTCATTTCCGCACCCCCCGTCATTCCCGCGAAGGCGGGAATCCATATTGATCAATGCTTCGTTTTTTGCATCTAGGGTGGGGTTTTGTTTTTGGCACGATTTAATGCAGAGGTGAAATTGAGGCTGTGGATTTGAATTAGATGGATTCCCGCCTTCGCGGGAATGACGGGGTGGGTGCGGGAATGACGTTGAGGGTACTACCTTCGCTTTCGAATGCGATTAGGAACTTAACTCAATCTAATTATATTTTAAGGATTAAGAAACTGTTTCAATGTATCCGGTCCGGTGGCGGCAGTTAGCGGCTTAATCACGTAACCGGAGATCCCCAAATCAGTGCACTCTTTCACCATGCCTCGGTCCGCTACGGAAGACAGCATCACTACAGGGACTTGCTGATTTTTATTGCGAATAAGTTTCAACACATCGTTGCCATTCATCACCGGCATCACTACATCCATAAACAGAATGTCGGGGTGCTGCTCGTTAAACACCTCAACCGCTTTTTTGCCGTCCTCTGCAAGCACGACATTGTTGTAGCCTAACTTAGATAAATAATTAACCATGGAAGTACGCACAGTTTTCATGTCGTCCACGACTAATATTTTTTTATCTTTGTCTAAACGAGTAATTTTTTCATTAAACACCACACTCATCACTTTCTCAGCAGGAGCGGTGGCTAGGTCATTGCTTACGCCATTTAAGTGATCATTTAATTCAGGGCTTATTTTGCGTATTAACAGATTAAAATAGAAACGCCCAATGTCTTTGACGTGAACAGGAACCGTTATAATATCCTCTGTGCCCGTTAGTAAAGACGACATTATGTCCATTGAATAAACAAAGTAAGGCGGTATAAACTGAATCCCTAACTCCTCAGTTTTAAGGCTGCCTACCGCGCGTCCAACAACGGTATTGCCCCATTCTGCCAAGGCATCGGCTACTAATTCATTGACCTCTTCGTATTCTAAATCTTCTTCCAACACGTTCTTGCGAATCGCATTACCAAGCGCCAATGCAGTCTCGATGTAATGGTGCATGACTATCACGCCGTCGAGAGCACCGGTGACCTCTGCGCAAATGGCATAGCCATGGAAATTAAAACTGCCTAAATTATCGACAAACCCGTCTTCGGTACGGCCTTCCATCTCGGCCATCTCAAGCAGATTATCTAAACATTCATCAATGAACGGTTGCAAAATGAGTTGTTGAACATTACTTAAAGGCATAAATTTAAACAAACAACGTTAACAATTGCGATTCATGGCCAGGCCACTCAAAGATACAGGGCTCGTTAAAGCCATAGCTATTAATAACTATAGCTGAAATCTGGGTAATCAAAGCCGCCACCCAATTACCTGATGCGTAAATAACCCATTCGTTAGCTTAAACGGGCCTAAGATTAATCACGCGTATTATTGGATCTATGATTTAAGCTTAGACGGAATCGCTATATCAAACGGGAAAAAATATAGACAGAAGCCTACTCAAAAATAGAACAAAAAAAATGGCCTTTGTTAGAAACAAAAGGCCATTGATTTAAAGCAAGTTAATCTTAGATTGATAAAGAATCGGAACTCATTAAAACGCTAATTCGCCCTCATCTATTTCCGATTGCAAGGTTTCGGTCAATTCCACGTAATGAGTCGTTTTGGGAAGTGCCACAAACACTGGATCAGGGCAGGTAGTGACCCCGTAGGATTCCTTCTTAAGATCAGACTTTTTATATTTAAAGGTTCCGGTTGTATCCACGTCTTGCTTATGGCGAAGAAACACGGGCACTGCGTAGGCGGGTAGATTTTGACGCGCAAAATCAAACAGCTCAGTCAATGGCATGTCATAACCGTCTTTGGGGGTGATTGACGCCATGCCGGCTTTGCCATTGGTGCCAGGAATCTCAACGCCGTAGACCACGCAATCGGCCACCGAAGGATGACCACTGAGTATATTCTCTACCTGGGTAGTGGAAACGTTTTCACCTTTCCAACGGAAGGTATCCCCTAATCGATCGACAAATTGATAATGCGCACAACCAATATTTCTCAGTAAATCACCGGTATCAAACCACGCATCCCCGAGCTTGAATACATCTCTAAAGATTGCCTTTTCAGTTTTGTCTTTTTGCGTATAACCAATAAAAGGTCTGTTCTCAGTAATTTCGCCGATCAGCAATCCTGGTTCACCTTTTTCGACTGGGATTAAATAGCCATCACTGCCGCGAACCACTTCATCCTTTTCTCGATCGTACTGCACCAAAGTAGCGGAACCTACCCCAATGGTATTGTCTAAATTAAATAAATTCACAAACCCGGTATTACCTTCACTGGCGCCGTAGAATTCAAGAATATTAGGGATTTGAAAACGTTCCTTAAAATCCCCCCAAATACCGGGCCGCAAACCGTTTCCGAATATTTTCTTTAAGGTATGGTGACCGTCGCTAGGCTTGGGCGGCTGATTCAATAAATACCGGCACATTTCGCCGACGTAACCAAAAATAGTGGCTTCGAATTTATTAATATCATCCCAGAAAGCACTGGCACTGAATTTACGGCGGATGGCCACCGATGCCCCACTGGCAAGCACTGATCCCCAACACGCTAATAAGCCCGTGGCATGATAAAGCGGCAAAGCCAAATAATAGATGTCATTTTTATTTAAATTCATCGCCACATTAATAGTGCCGATCATGCTGCAAAAACGATTATGGTCAGTGATCGCCGCTTTCGGCATACCGGTGGTACCAGAGGTATAGATGTAACACAGGTGATCAGAACGAGTAATTTCTGCTGACGACGCTAGATTGTCTCGACTTTGATCTGCACTTAAGACCATTAGGTTTAAATAATTGTCGGGCACCGTTCCAGGGTCTTTTTGCACGTCTCTATCAGCCACTGCATAAATGTGTTCTTCGGGGATTTGAATGTCAGCACGCACACTATCAAATTGCGCAGTCAATTCTTCGCCCACAATAGCGGCCACAGGGGACACTAAATTAATGCTGTGAGCCAGCACTTTACCTTCCTGGGTATGATTCAGTAATGCGGCGCAGGCCCCTGCTTTCGCTATGGCGGTAAAATTAATTAAAAACTCGGTCCGATTGTGCATTAACAATGCAACCACATCACCGCGCTTCACGCCTTGAGACCTCAAAAAATGCGCAATCTTATTGGCCGCCGCATTAAATTCTGAGTAGGTCAGGGAGCGATCCTGAAAGTGGATTGCTGGCCGATTGGGGTATTTTTTAACCACCTCTTCCACGCACAAAGGCATGGATTGGTTTTCATGCTTGTTTCGGCTCGCCTTCGCCGCTTGATAAATTGCAGGAACTCGAGAAAGGACGTTGGGGAGGCCTTTAATCAAGTCGATTGGCCTAATTTGATCGTTATTAGCCATTAATTTAGCTCTCTGAAATGTGAACGGTCAAACGCGTTTTATGCAAAAAGGCGCTTCACCTCGTTATTATTGCTTTTGGACGTTATTTATCTTGTATTTTTACGCCACAGGCCTTTGACCCAAGTTTTCTCTACCAGTTAAACAAATTCGCCCTTTGTTAAGCAAGGCTTATATAGGGGGCCAAATGCCCTCTGTAGCATTCATATTAGGTCTATTCACCTTAGGCCTGTCTTTTCACGACAGGTATTCCCAATGATCGTGTAGTTATAATCACAACAGTGCGATAACTTAGGCCTGTAATAGCCTAGCCCTACTACCCTACCCATAAAGTTTTTAACACGATAGGGCTCGATACCATTTTAATTATAAGGATTGACTCAATTGACACACAATAATAATAACCGTTACAAAAAGCCAACAGGCCACCAGATAATGCCCCGATTTGTAACCTTCAATATCACTGAAAAATCGCCCCGTTATTGGCACGGCGGTAACGCTTTTAATACGCATTTTTTCAATGCCTTTTTTACTACATTTCCCGCCGGGGAAACTTTTTTCGTGCGTAGCGTGCAGAAATATCGCCACCTAATTAAAGACGAGGAGCTTCAAGCAGATATTAATGATTTCTCTACCCAAGAAGGCAATCATTCTAGTGCGCACGATTTACACGGTGATGTGCTTGCGTTGCAGGGCTATAAAAGCATCGCTCGAGATAATAGATTCCTTGATGCGGGGCTTAAGCTGTTCAATAAAACCATGCCTCGATTTTCGTTAGCCGTCACCATTGCGATTGAGCATTTTACGGCGATATTATCCCACCAGGTTTACGCCACCCCTGAACTTTTTATCGAACCATTACATGAAGATTTCAAACCGCTTTTTCTATGGCATGCCGCGGAAGAAATTGAACACAAGGGCGTGGCGTATGATGTGTATGAAGAAGTAGACGGAAGCTACTGGCTTAGAATCATCGCCATGATGCTCACCACGGTGGCCATTCTGATGCTGGTGTTTATTCGTTTGTCTCCGTTACTGCGTAAAGACGGTCTACTTTTCAGCGGCTCCACTTGGAAACAGGGAATGTCATTTCTATTCGGTAAGAATGGCCTGTTTACGCTGGTGGTGCCCCACTACTTGCAATTTTATCGACGCAGTTTTCACCCTTGGGATCAGCAGGACTATCACTTTATCGACGAATTCCGGGCTCAATTTGATAGTGGTGATTTCGTCAACGAAATCCCGACACCAGAAGCTACCGTGCCCGCTTAATAGACTTTAGGGCGCTATTTGTTCTGCTGATCTATTCGTACTGTTAATCTAAAAGCCCCTTCGCGGGGCTTTCTGCTTTCATCTCTTCAAAACACCCATGTGCTAATCTAAAAGTAATAATTGGGACCTGCATTTACTAACGTCATTCTCGTATTGTTGTACCCTTGTAGGGCCTTTTGGCAAACGACTTCTTCTAAATACCACCCTTTAACCTCGACACTAAACCACGAAACTAAACTCGAACCTAGACCCAAAATTGATCACCAAGGATATGACCCACTCGTGAGACGCACCAAAATCATATGCACCATCGGCCCCGCGACTTCTTCTTTTGAGATGCTTAAAGCACTTTACGAAGCAGGAATGAATGTGGTCCGCCTCAATATGTCCCATGGCGATCACGAGACCCATTTAAAGGTCATCAAAGCAATCAAAACCCTCAACCAAGAAATTGAGTTCCCTATTCCTATACTGGTGGACACCCAGGGACCGGAAATTCGCACCGGCCATCTCGACAGCGATCTGCAACTCAATGAGGGAGATTCTATTTCGGTCTCAGTCATTGCCGACACGTCCGAGACTCGCTCAATTCACATTGACTACCAAGATTTGATTGAGTCGGTCAATGTCGGGGATCGCATTACTGTCGATAACGGTTTGATCAACTTGGAAGTGCAAAGCAAAGAAAAGTTTAAGATGCAGTGCAAGATCATTGATGGGGGGTTATTGAAAAGTAAACGCCACGTTAATCTTCCCGGAATTCGCGTGAATTTACCCGCTCTCACCTCAAAAGATCAGCACGATATTCAATTTGCTGCGGAGCATGAAGTGGACTTCATTGCCTTGTCTTTTGTTCGTCGAGCCGAAGACATCGATGAACTCAGAGAGTTATTGGGCAGCCGAGGCAGTAAGATAAAAATCATCGCTAAAATTGAAGACCAGGAAGCGCTGATTAATATCGACGCCATCATTAAAAATGCAGACGCAATCATGGTGGCGCGCGGCGATCTTGGGGTGGAAGTGCCCATCGCCCAACTGCCCAATTTACAGCGTAAAATTGTACGACTGTGCCATGAAAGCGGCAAGCGAGTCATCGTCGCTACCCACTTATTAGAGTCAATGATTGAAAACCCCATCCCCACTCGTGCCGAAGCGACGGATGTGGCCAATGCAGTGTATGAAGAAGTCGACGCGATTATGTTGTCCGGGGAAACAACGGTCGGTAAATACCCTATCAAGTGCATCGAGTATTTGGATTTAATTGCCAAAGAGTCTGAGAAGGTAAGAGGCTTACAGTTTTCATCGCGGCTTCAAAAGAATGTCGACAAGCAGCATCTAGCCGCTTCTGCCGTGGAACTCGCCGAATCACTACAGGCCAAAGGGATTGTAGTCATTACCCGCCGAGGGATTATGGCCCAATTTGTAACCAACTGCCGACCTTTTCAAGTCAACATATTCGCCTTCACCAACGATAACCGCACACGCCGCCAACTCCAGCTGAATCGTAGCGTAGTGCCTTATTTAACGCACTTTAGCAGTGACCCAGAGAAAACTTTAAGCCAGGCTTTAACTCGACTTAAAGAAAATAATCAAATGGTGACAGGGGACAAAGTAGTGGTAATCTCTGACGTGATTGCCGCCACCGGCATCGATACCATTCAAATCCGACGCATTGAATAGTTAATGGTTGGGCTAATCCCTCAAAGCTTAACCCCTCCAAACCAAGAACAATCAACTAGAGCCAACACCTCGAAAGCGTCACAAAACAGGCTCTCAAACCACGGCTTCTAACTAGCAACAAGAGACAAACATTAATATTTTCAATTGCTTATATTCACCTCCCTTAGATTCCCAAAGAGGTGGCTCACAGCCCATTCACACTAGTTATACTGATTATCATAAATATACACTTCATTTATTCACCATACTTCTCTACACTCCACGTCCAAACCAAAACTCCGCAAATTCAACTCGCCCTAGCGGGCAAGAATTTGTGCCGTTTCTAAATGTAAGTTAAGGATCCCTCATGTCACAGTACACACAAGACATCGAAGCTATTGCTGCTCTTAAAGAAGAGCAAGGCAGTGGCTGGGCKGCRATTAGCCCYGAATACGCCGCTCGTATGAAGCTTCAAAATCGCTTTAAAACTGGCCTAGACATCGCCAAATACACTGCTGGCATYATGCGCGCTGACATGGCGAACTACGATAACGACACCGCCAAGTACACGCAATCTTTAGGCTGCTGGCACGGTTTTATCGGCCAACAAAAAATGATTTCTATCAAGAAGCATTTCAACAGCACTGACCGTAACTACCTTTACCTTTCTGGTTGGATGGTAGCAGCGCTGCGTTCTGACTTTGGTCCTCTTCCTGACCAATCCATGCATGAGAAAACATCTGTTTCTGCGTTGATCGCTGAGCTTTACACATTCCTTCGTCAAGCTGACGCACGTGAACTAGGCGGCCTATTCCGCCAGGTAGACGCGGCTAAAGAAGCGGGCGATAACGCCAAAGCGGCTGAGCTTCAAGACCAAATCGATAACTTCATCACTCACGTTGTGCCTATTATTGCTGACATCGACGCTGGATTCGGTAACGCTGAAGCGACTTACTTGCTAGCCAAGCAAATGATTGAAGCCGGCGCATGCTGTATTCAAATCGAAAACCAAGTCTCTGACGAGAAGCAATGCGGCCACCAAGACGGCAAAGTAACGGTTCCTCATGAAGACTTCCTTGCGAAGATCCGTGCGGTTCGTTACGCATTCTTAGAGCTAGGCATCGATGACGGTGTTATCGTTGCACGTACTGACTCATTGGGCGCAGGCTTAACCAAGCAAATCGCTGTTACTAATGAGCCAGGCGATTTGGGCGACCAATACAACTCTTTCTTAGACGGCGACGTCATTGAAGACATTGCTGATCTTGCTAATGGCGACCTAGTAATTAAAGCCAACGGCAAATTGCTTAAGCCTAAACGCCTTCCTAGCAACCTGTTCCAATTCCGTAAAGACACAGGTATCGATCGTGTTGTGCTTGACTGCATCACTTCATTGCAAAATGGCGCTGACCTWMTYTGGATTGARACTGAGAAGCCTCACGTYGGTCAAATTGGCGAAATGGTAAACAAAATTCGCGAAACAGTGCCTAACGCGAAATTGGTTTACAACAACTCACCTTCTTTCAACTGGACTCTGAACTTCCGTCAACAAATCTTTGACCTTTGGAAAGAAGAAGGCAAAGACGTTTCTGCATACAATCGTGCAGACTTGATGAGCGAAGAATACGACACCACTGATTTATCCGCTGAAGCGGATGAGAAAATCCGTACTTTCCAAGCAGACGCTGCTCGCGAAGCCGGTATCTTCCATCACTTGATCACTCTACCGACTTACCACACGACTGCGTTGTCTACCGACAACCTTGCTAAAGAGTACTTCGGTGACCAAGGCATGCTCGGTTATGTGGCTGGCGTTCAACGTAAAGAGATCCGTCAAGGCATCGCATGCGTTAAGCATC
>NVTH01000136.1 GCA_002401525.1 Moraxellaceae bacterium
ACATGACATCGATCAATACGTTGCTGTAGTTTCCGTGGCCTTTGAACGATTGTTAAAGCAGCTAGGCATGCCGATGCATCGTTTCGGTGATGGCAAGGCAGTTCGCTTGGGTCGGGTTTTATCGACTGCCGTCTGGATTCCTGTGAATGATCAATACAAGCTTGCGGTTCGTGATTTAAATCAAGAATTTCCTATTGCTGCGTAATTCCATTTAAGCAGTACAGAAGAATGCTCTTTAGTTAAGGCAATATGCGGCAGGATGCCGGTGTAACACGTACAAGGATTGTAGACACGATTTGTCTTGGTTGGAGGGTGTTCTTCTTTTTTGTGTGGCTGGGAATTATCGGCTCATGAGGATTACCGAGACGCTTATCGAGCGATGGCAACAGTAAAGTTAAAACTATTCATAGAGGCGGGAGCGATAGTGAACATAATGACGATCGGGTTGAGCGAGTATCAGCAAGAGTTTTTTATGACTCTATGTATGGACTCTACACATTCTATAGTGAGCTGTGACGATGTGGAGCAAGCCTCTCAGGTATTAGAGAGTAATCACCGCAAAGAAATATTTAATTGGATATTGATCGACAGCGAAGTAAGAGCCACGTCGAATAGAAAGTTACTTTGTTTGCTCAGCGCATTGAATATTAATACCAGCGTTCAATTTATAGGGAATCGAATCAACGTTAATAAAAATATGCCGAAATTGTGTAGTGTACAGCGCACTGATGCCGGCACTAAACTATTAAGATGCGCAATGCATGATGTCATTAATAGCCCAGCCTCAAATTCTGTCGCACAAGAACAAACCAATACCCCCTTTATTTTTCACTATAGCGCTCAACCCATACAAAAAAACAAAAGGAACTAGTCGCATGCGTAACGCCGCTATAAGTTCTCCGCGTAGTTCAGAGAAAACTGAAAAGTTTGTGGTCCGTCTTCCAAAAGGCATGCGCGAAAATATAGCTGAGCTGGCTAATCAGCATCATCGCAGTATGAATTCTGAGATAGTGTCTCGACTGGAACGAAGTATTGCATTGGAACGGCTCGCCCTTCACTCCGAAAGTCTTTCCCAGCCGCTCAATGCGAGAGAGGAAAAACTTGCCGTTGAATCGAACGGGTGGGCTAATGTCAGTAATGACGAAATTATTCGACAGTTGAGTATTTTGCCACTGAAGCAGAAACAAGCACTATTAACGGTTTTGTTTAGTATCAATTCATAGTGGCTGCAGTTTATAGGCGGTGCGATTGAGTCATTGATTGATGTGAATAGGGCGGTTTTAGCCGTTTTTTTATTGGGCGGCTCTGGCAGAGGGTTGCCGCACGATTAAGGCAAGTGTTATTCGCGGGCAATGTATGCCGGGTATTATCTTCCGATTATTAGTGAGTTAGGAGTTTTGCTTGAGGGAAATGTGGACGCTTTCTTCAAAGGATGCTCGATAGAGAAGTGGCACGCGCTTTGCTATTCCTATAGCGAACCTATTGGCGTATTCGATTAAGAGGAAGAGTCATGGCGATTTCCCCGCTTGCGGCTTCGGCCGTTTTTAAAGGAATAGATTATTTATCTCATGTGTTTAAGAAAGTAGAGCATGACAAAAAAAATGAAGGCCCTAATGGAGGGTTGATTAACCCGATTAACTTCAGTCCCCAGGCCCACATTGTCAATAACGCATTGATGGATGTTTCTTTGCAACTCAAGGAACGGTTTGGATTGTCATTGAATGGGGAAGGTGGCGATCATAARGCCATGTTTGATTTTCTATCCGAAGAGGTAAAAGATCGGCTCGGGGCCATGGGCATTGAGTTAGATAAGAAAGAAATCACTGACGCGATTAAGGATAATTTAAAGCGCCTAGAAAGCGGCGAATTAAGATCTTCTGATTTTGTGTCGACTTTAAAGGTTGAAATAGATAAATTTTTATCTTGATTAATTCGGGCTGTTTTTTGTGATGTGGTGTGATGTGGGCTCGCTCTCCGTGGTGGACTCACTGGTTAAGGTACGGTAGAGACTTGCAGTTGTTTTGGGGTATTAATTAAGGCGTTTTGTAATGCGCCGAGTTGCCTAACCCAGGGTTGAATTTGGGTGTGCCCCTCCAATGCGATTGATTGATTCGCAGCGGTTTCAAAGCTTTCATAAATCCCTGCTAGTAAGATATGGAATTCAATTTCTTGATTCGCAACGTTCAAGTAAATGGGCTGAGCAATGTTGTTTTGTTGCACGAAATTGATCAGTTTTTGTTTATCTTTTACCGCCAGCAATTGAAGCGTATAAAAATGAGCGGGTAATTTGAGGACCTCGTCGCGGGCGTTATGCAGTCTTCCTGAAATATGCATGGGAATCTCTGGGTACTTGAACTTTTCAGTTAGGCTGTGGTTCGTGTGGGTGGTCGGACCAGGGCCAGGATTAGAGGCTTGGTTCAAGGAGCGATTTAATAATATTGGCGGTAATGTTTGGGAGCTGTCAGGGCTATCACCAATGTCAGGGCTATCACCAATGTCAGGGCTATCACCAATGTTAGAGCGCTGGTTAGAGCGCTGGTTATAGGACTCGGCGGGATCTGCGGGAAAGGTGCTGATTTGATCGTTGTCTTTGTCTTTTTCAAGCGCGATATCAGTTAGCGAAAGATTCAGGGGCGAGTCAGCGTTCTTTTGACAGCGCCATTGGGTTTCGTCAAGCGCCTGGAAGCATTGCCAGGCTTCCGGCTGTACTATTTTGATAGGCACGTAAGCCGTGAGTGGACCTGCGGGGCTTTCTGGTGTGGGGGGTTGGGTGCTGCAAGCCAGCAGAAAATAACCGGCTAACATCAATAGAGTGTATTGGCCAAGCCTAATCATGACGGTACCCCTTCTATCCATAATCAAATACGAACTTCGGAAGCGCTTTTTCTTCCCCCACTAGATTGAATAGTCGGGAAGTTTTGAAAAGTCAAAATTGAGGGTGATTCGCCGTCGAATTGTCTCGAAATGGCCTGCAATAACTGTTTGTGCAGTGCTTAGGGAGGGAGTAATGAAGGCGGTCGTGCGCGAAAGTTAGGGGGGGGACGCTGAATAAAACCCGTGCATAAAAAAGGCCCCAGCAACGTTAAGTCGCTAGGGCCTATAAACCGAGTATTGGATGTTTTAGACGATCTAAAACCGGTATTCGTTGTTGATTACCTTTTGATAAATTTCGTCAGTTAAAGGCTGGTATTGCTTTTCTTTAGGAAGCAAAATGTAAAGAGGCTCTTTTACTTTGGTCGCTTCAAAGCCTTCATTCTTTAAGTCCGACTTTTTGTATTTGAAGGTGCCTGTGGTATCAAAGGTGGTTTTAATTCGCAGAAATAGCGGCACCGCATAGGGAGGAAGCTCTTTGGCGAGCATCTCATAAAGCCCTTTAAAATCTAACTCAGCTTCGGAGGATTTTGGTGTGATGGACGCCATGCCTGCTCGACCGTTGGTGTGGGGGATTTCCACGCCGTAAACCACACTTTCAGCGATTTCATCGTATTCAGAGATAATGTTTTCAACTTCTGTGGTGGAAACGTTTTCCCCTTTCCAGCGGAAAGTGTCTCCTAGACGATCCACAAATTGGTAGTGTTTGCAGCCAATATTTTTCACTAGGTCGCCAGTGTTGTAGAAGCTGTCGCCTTGTTTGAAAACATTTCTTAAGATAGCGCCTTCAGTTTTGTCTTGCTGCGTGTAACCCACAAAAGGAGTCGCTTTGGTGATTTCGCCAATCAGTAGGCCTGCTTCGCCCACTTTCGCGGCCACCATAAAGCCTTGCGCATCTTTCACTGTGGCTTCTTTTTCTTTGTCGTATTTAACGACCGCAACATTGCCTGCGCCGAAGCCCATGGTGTTATCCATGTTGAAAATGTTGGTAAAGGCTACGTTGCCTTCACTGGACGCATAAAATTCATAGATGTTGGCGATATCGAAACGGGTTTTGAATTCTTTCCAAATCGTGGGGCGTAATCCGTTACCGATTATTTTTTGAACCGGATTGTTGGCGTCGTCTGCCTTTTCAGGTTGGTTCATAAGGTATCGGCAGAGCTCACCGACGTAGCCAAAGCCAGTGCAGTTGTATTTGCGAATGTCATCCCAAAACTGGGAAGCGCTGAAACGTCTCTTGATTACAATGGCTGCTCCGCCTGCAGTAATCGCACCCCAGCACACCAGCATGCCTGTGGCGTGGTACAGCGGCAAAGTGGCGTAGAATATATCGTCGTCGGTGAGGCCCGCGATAATAAAGCCAAATCCAGCATGAGCGGCTAACCAGCGTTCGTGCTGAGTAATGGATGCTTTGGGCATGCCAGTGGTGCCTGACGTATAGATATAAAACAATTCGTCCTTTTTGGTGACCAATTGTTGTTCTGCGGGATCAGTCAGCGGGCATTGGTTGGCTTCGTCAATCAAGTTGAAACAGCCTTTCGGTGCTTTGCCAGCATCCACATAAACATTGCTGTCAGATACCCACGATATGGCGTCTTTAGCGAGTCCTAGATTATCTTGTACTTCTTTGAATGAGTCGTATTGCTCTTCACCGATAATGGCGAAAGTAGGCTTCACTAGATTGATCGAGTGAGTCAGTACCTTGCCTGTTTGAGAGGTATTGATCAGCGACGCTACACCGCCAATCTTGGCAATGCCAATCGCGCAGATTAGGAATTCAGCACGATTCTGCATGGACAGAATCACTACGTCGCCTTTTTTGATGCCCTTGCTCAACAAGTAGTGAGATACCTGGTTGGCTTTCTGGTTTAAGTCTCTGTAGGTGAGCATGCGATCTTCAAAATAGATCGCAGGGCGGTTGGCGTATTTTACCGCGTTGTTGGAGATAACTTGTCCGAGCGATAATTTAATATTACGAGGATTCAGTACCTTACCGGCTTTAATGAAATTGGGTGTACGTCGAATTAGGCTAGGGATCTTGCCTAAAACTTGGGGCAGGGTAATTATATCGCTTTGACTCATGTGTTACTTCCTCTGCAGCAAAGTGCTTTTTTCTTCTAGTGTCCGCGCACAAGATTTGTTTTAATAAGCCAAATCAGATGGCGCATTGATACACGCTAACGGGGTTGAATTGTATTCGATATTTTCTCGCGTATTATCCAAAACTCACGGAATAGCGCAATTGGAGTTTTGTAATTTAGGCTCTAGTTTCTAGATTGAATTTGTAAGTCGCTAAAAAATAAAGCGTTATAAAGTCTTAGTGGGGTGCGTTGATGGCAATTTTTAGGGCCAGTTTAGCGTGTCCAACTTTCAGGGGGGGATTGTAGGGATTTCGCGTTGAAAAGTCCAAAAAATATCCTTGGTTGGCTTTATTGGTAAGTTATTCTGACGGTCCCGCTAGCGCTGTACGGTCCAGGGATATTCGACGCTTTCACGGCGGCTGTGGCGCCTACGCGGATATTAGCGAGGGATCCAAACTGATCTAGAGTGCCCAGCCCATTGGTGTCGACCGCGCCCCCATAGCTCCATTGGTTCACCAGAATCTTTCTGGAGCTTCCATTGCCGCTGCCTGTGACCATGTTAATGCGGTTGTTGGTGACTTCAATAGAAATTTGGGCGTAGGCATCACCGCTGATGTCGAATACTGCGGCGTCAGAGTCCGCGGCTGCGATGACAATATCTTGGGTGATATAAGCGATGATGGGGCCAAAATTTAGCGCTTGTTGTTCCGTGATTGCTATGGCCGCTGCGAAACTTAGTTTAATCCCAAGGATTGAGATAAGAGCGACACAAACCCGCTGAATGCTAAGGACTGAATTTAAGGGGGCGCGAGTCATTTATCTTGGTTTCTACTATTACCTAGGTTTCTACTTTTCAAACAGCGTTGCTTGCATCGGCTAGTTTTGGTATGAGCGATAAGAAAAGTATAGGGCATCTCTTGTGTTTGTTGCGCCGCTAGGCCTTAACTCCTTGTCGTTTTTTATGCCACGCATCGAAGTAATACAAGATGGAGGGCAGAAACATAAAATCTATCAATAAAGCGAACATGACGATGGGCGCTACCATCGAGCCGATGATGGCATTAATGCCGAACACCGATTGGGACAGAACCAACAACCCCGAGGTGAGCGTTATTGACGTGATGATCATCGCCGTGCCTGCAGTGGTAAATGCGTATTCGATGGCTTGTTCTACATCCTGACCCTTTTTTCGTGCGCTAATGTACTTGCTTAATATATGCACGGTATCGTCTACTACAATGCCTAGGCTAACGCTGAAAGTAACCGCTGCGGCTTGATTTATTTCTCCTACCAAGAGGCCCCAAAGTCCGTAAATAACTGCGGCGGGAAAGATATTGGGGATTAAACTCAGCAAGCCGTAGCGGAATGATCTTAGGCCAATGATGAGTACCACTGTAATGAGCGCTAAGGCGGTTAACGAGCCCTTTATCATGCTGCTGATGACTTGAAACCCTAAATGGGCAAACATGACGCTTTGCCCCCCAGCAACAAAATTTAATTCAGGCAGGTTTTGTTTTAACCAACGATCGGCTCTTTGTTCGAGCGCAATAAAGTCTTGATTGCCTAATTTACCGGTCACCACGGTAAGCTTTAGTTCGGACCGATCAATATCCAGCTGATCATTTAAATCTTGTCCGGGTTGTAACGACAATTCATAAAGGAACATGTATTGGCCGGCGAGCTCTCGGTTCTCTGGGATTCTGTACCATTGAGGGTTGCCTTGATGCATGTTTTGGTTAATTTTCTTCAAGGTGCCGAGATAACTTATCACCTGCACTACTTCTTCTTGTTGCTGATACCAATGGGTGAATTGTTCTACTTGAGCGAGAAATTCTGGCGCATTAATGCCGTAGGCCTCGCCGGTTTCAAACGAGTAAATGATGGATTGTCGGCCTTTAAAGTGTTTAATGGCAAAGTCAGCGGCTTGGCGTATTTCCAGTGACTCGTCAAAGTATTCGATTAAATCGTCATTGAGTTTATTGTGCGGAATAAAGTAAGCGGTCGCGGCTACAAAAATGCTGGTGCTAATAAATAGAATATGGCGATGTTGGATCGAGAATTTACTGAGTTTGACCATCCACAACGTGAGCGTTAAATCAGTAGCGGACACTTTCACTGGTAGGGCGAGAAGAAAGCCAGGTAATAAAGTCAGTGTAAATATAAATGCGGCGATAACCCCTAGGGCGGTGATGTTGGCAAAGTCATGGAACGGGGGCGAGTCACTGAAATTCATGCACAGTAAACCAATGGCAGTGGTGACGCTGGTTAAAAATATTGGGTGTAAATTAGCTGCCAAGCTGGTTTGCATGGCTTCTAGATCGTTGTGACCTTGGCGCCTTAGGTTTAAGTATTCGCTGATGACATGGGTGGTGTCTGCCAACGCTAAGGTGAGCACCAACATGGGCGCGAGAATTGAGGTTTGATTGAGCGAATAACCGAGCCATCCGGCTATTCCTAAGGTGAAAACGATGGAGATGAGTACCACTCCCATACTGACTACCACGGCAGATAGGGAGCGAAAAAGTAACGATTGAACCAGCAGTCCTAGCATTACTGCTATCGGGAATAACTGAAATGCATCGTGCATGGCGACTTCGACAAAAGACTCCGCAAGCGGGATGCCGCCGCTGATGTGAATCGTTAACCCTGGGTATTGTTTGATATAGCGCGCCTTAAGCTGCTGGGCGTATTCTGCCGCGACGGTGATCGCAGCGCGACGGTCGTCGGGCAAGGTGATGGTGACGTAAACGCTAGTGACGTTGCCTTCGGTGGACACCAGCCGGCCAAGAATTAGAGGTTCTTGATTGACGTATTGATGGATTTCTTGCACATCGGCGACGCTCAATAAAGAGGCATCTGGCACCAGATATTGCATGCTGAAATCACCGTTTGCAGAGGGAATGCTACGTTGAAAATTGGTGATGCCTTGGGCACCTTGTGCGAAAGGGATGAGCTTGGCGTCGTTTATGAAATCGCTGATGAGTTGTAGGTTTTGTTTGCTGAAGATGGTGTTTTCTTTGGGCGCGAGGAGAAAGATAACCGAATCTGATTCGTTATAGGATTCGTTAAGTTGGTCGTAAGCTAGCAGTTGAGGATTGTCTGCTTTAAACAGTGCGCGGTAATTATTGTCAAACGTCAGGTGTTGGGCACCGATGCCGCCGAGTAAAACAATACACAGCGTGGCGATGGCGAATCGTAATCGATGTTGCGTTAAAAGGTGTGCAAGCTGTTTTTCCACGATTAGTTTTTGACCTTTATAGTGATGGTTCTTGGGGCCGTTCTAGCGATCGTTCTGAGACAGCCATTGAATTTCTAAGCTGAGGTTTTAAGTGGATTCCGAATTGGCAGAGGTAGATGTTTTGGATTGTCCAGAAGACCTTACCATCTTGACCGTTGGATGTACTGAATTTATCTGCCTGGGGTGTGCTGGCCTCACTGCAAGGGAGTTGGAAGGGCTTGTATTTTGTTTCCCAAGTCTTAGACTGACCCCTGCTTAAATATCGTTCGAGAGACATTTAAAAGAGAGCACTCATATGGCACTTCCGAAAATAGGTAATTTAGCCCCGGCGTTTACGGTCTTGGATCAAGACGGAAATAAGGTCAGCTTAAAAGACTTTAAGGGTAACAATAATGTGGTTCTCTATTTTTACCCAAAAGCACTCACCCCAGGATGTATTACCCAAGCCTGCGGCATTCGGGATTCAAAAAAAGCGTTTCAGAAGTTAAATACTGTGGTGCTAGGGATCAGCCCCGACCCAGTTAAAAAACTGCAACGGTTTGTAGAAAAGAAGGAGCTAAATTTTACCTTGTTGTCGGATGAGGAGCATAAGATAGCGGATAAATACGGGGTTTGGGGTTTGAAAAAGTTTATGGGTCGAGAGTATATGGGGATCAACCGGATGACTTTCATCATTAATAAAGAAGGCCGATTACAAACCATTTTCGAAAAAGTTAAAACTAAAACGCATCATGATGATGTGATTAGTTACCTTCAAGAAAACATCTAGTTCAATCTGAATACAAATATTTTACCCGTAGTACGAGATAGAGAGTCTAATGATTAAACGATTTTCCCTAATTATTGCCGGAGTTGTGCTTGCTTACGTATCCTCAGTGGGGATATCTCTTGTGCAATTGCGCAGTGCTCTTTTTGAAGAGGATGCCGCTCAATTAACGCAATCGGTTGATTTCGATTCGGTCAGAGGGTCATTGAAAGTACAGATCGACGAGCTGGTAAAAAGAAAATTAGGCCAAAGTGACGGTGGTAATATGTTGGCGGCGCTGGGCATGGCCATTGCGGGACCGATGGTGGAGCAAATGATTGAGACCTAGAAATGCGAACGATGGCATATCTTTAGCTCAGACAGCGGAAGGTGCGATGGAGGAAATTACCTCTG
>NVTH01000137.1 GCA_002401525.1 Moraxellaceae bacterium
CGTTCACCGCACAAGCAAGCGATTCGTTTAAAAACGAACACAGTACGGTAAAAAGTTCGGCACGGTCTCCGCCACTACGCTAGTAGGCGCCGCGCTCGCTGGCCCTGCGGGCGGATTGATCGGAGGAATTACAGGCTACTACTAGGCAAAGAATTAGAAAAAGCCGATCGCTATGAGCTTATCAGCGAGAATATTTATCAAACCGAACGAAAACTAGGGAATCTAAAAACTCGATTATCCAGTGCTGAACATAAAATCCGTCGCGCCGAATTAAAAACAACCGAATATGCAGAGCTTGCGTTGGAGCAACTAGCACTGGAATTGTTTTTCGATTCAAATCAAGGGCAGCTGGATGAGCAAGACGTTTTGAGGCTCACCAAGCTTAGTAAATACTTAAACGCTCATCCTGAACTTAACGTACAACTGCACGGTTTCACTGACCCTCGAGGCAACGAACAGTACAACCAAAAACTATCACAGCGACGTGTAGATGCAGTGAAAGATTCTTTGGTTTCGCAAGGGATTCAGGATAATCGTATCGACAGTCGTGGGCATGGTTCGAGCCTAGCGAGTGCAGGCAAAGGAGATGAAATCGCTTACAGCAAGCAGCGATCAGTCAAAATTGAAATTTCGAAAGCTGAGATAGCTCTGTGAGCATCTAATTCGCACCATTAGAAGCATTATAGAGACCGCCAAATCTATAGCGGCCCTACACACCTTGAAGCGCTTAGCCCGACTCCCATTCGGGCTTTTTTTATTATTTTTCGATTACCCCACCGATGCCTCTAGCGCCTCAAGATCATTCTCATCATAGGACACCACTGCGTATTCAGACTGTTTAAACTTCTTGATTCTGCTGACGTATTCCGCACCGAAGCCTGGGTAAAGCGCATGATTTGAACCGTCATCATTTAAATACCAACTTTTACAACTTCCCGAAGTCCACACGGTATATTTCATTCGTCGTTGTAGGCTGTCGTTATACTCATCTTGTAGCGACTTATCGATGTTGACGTATTTAAGATCGTCATCCATCAGTGCTTTGATCGCCTGCAGGTTGTATCTAATTTGTCCCTCGGTATAAATCAATACGGAGGTATGCCCTGGGCCAGTATTAGGACCCATGATCAAAAACCAATTGGGATATCCTGACATCGCAACGCCTTTATAGGCCACTGCACCAGTCTCCTCCCACTCATCATTCAGAGAACGCCCCCCTAAGCCGGTTATTTCAAACGGGGCACTCGCTAACCCTAAACTAAAGCCGGTGGCTAAGATGATGCAATCTGCTGGATGCTCTTTACCATCTTCAGTGACAATGCTATTTGCTTTAACTTCTTGAATACCCGAGGTGAGCAGATCTACATTGTCACGCTCTAAAGAAGGATAATAATCGCTCGAGATCATCATCCGCTTGCAACCAAATTGAAAATCTGGCATTACTTTTTTACGTAATTCTGGGTCTTTAATGCCCTTTTTAATATTGCGTCGTGCTGCATTTTCAAATACGCGGGATAAAAAAGGAGAATCTAATATTAGCGGAGGCGCGAGTGCTTCACTGCCCCAATACATAATCCCGCGAATAAGCTTTTGTATGGAAGGGAATCTAGAAAATAATCGTTGGGCTTTGTCTGTAATTTTTATATCAATTTTTGGCATGATCCAGCCCGGCGTGCGCTGATACACGTCCAGGTGCTCTATATCCCCCACGATCTCAGGAATAACTTGGATTGAACTACATCCAGTGCCAATGATGGCCACTTTTTTACCTTTCAAATCGTAATCGTGATTCCAGCGAGCAGTATGAAAGACCTCTCCTTTAAATTGATCGATGCCATTTATATCGGGATTGGAGGGATCGGTTAATCCGCCAACGGCTGAAATTACCGCACGCGCATTAAATTTTTTATTTTTAGTGGTGGTCAACTCCCACAACCCAAGACGATCATCAAAAACAGCACTCTTAATGCCCTCATTAAACCGGAAATGGGGGCCTAGCTGATATTTCTCTACGCAGCCTTTTATATAGGATTGAATCTCTTCAGACTTTCCAAAAATACTGGACCAATTCGGATTCGGCTCAAAAGAATAGGAATATACGTAAGAAGGCACATCACAAGCACAACCAGGATAAGTATTGTCGCGCCAAGTACCGCCTACGTCCCCTTCTCTCTCAAATATGGTAAAGGAACCGATGCCGGATTTTCCCAATTCAATCCCCATTCCTACACCCGCAAAACCACCGCCAATAATGGCGATTGGGAACTTCTGATTCGGACTATTTTTTAACGCGTGTACGTTATTCATAGAGCAATTGACTCCCTGTTATTCCATGGGGTGGCTTGAACGGACTAGCGCCTTTTACCTAAGTAAACGCATAAGCATCCATAATACTAACTGCATGATTATTGCTAGCACGCTGCCACTACCACTCAATAATTTATTATTATTTTTTAAATATACTTAAGAACTTACGCGCACTACTAGTAACGCGACGACTCAGTTTAGCCACTTTCATGTCGCGAATAAAGATTATTGATAAACTTGGCCAGAATTCATGCGCACCGCTTGCGAACCGCCAGCGCGCTACAATTTTTGCAAGTTAGGCCTCTAAATGAATTCTGACGCAGAGACCACATGACTGAAAAACTCCACAAAGCGACACCAAACCACATTGAGGTTAGTCCCACCCCCCCCGCTTTAGCGGTTAACACCAAGCCTCCCCCGATCAACGCTAACAACAGGGCAAGATAACCATTTAAAGAATGACAACGAACTGAAAAGAAACCTATCCCTAGGCTTAAAGCCATCAAAGCGAGGGGAAATNAAATAGTCCGAAAAGTAGTGCCAGCCGATATTATTTGAGTAATACCAACCTGAATTACTTGTATATCCAGGCCAGCATAGCGGGCAATCAAAAGAAGGAAACAAAGAAAGCAACAGAAATGGAACCACCGCTGCGCAAAAACACAACTGAGAAAATAATGCGATATAAAATTTTGGCCAAAAATAACGTTTTAAAAACGCCTCTGTGATCTGCACTTCGGCCGGAAGCTTTTTGGCTGCACGAGTCACTGGATCAATCAGGCTATTCAGCGTTCCGCCATTTTCGGGGACAACGGAGCCGTTGACAAAAATGATCACGCCTGTACGACCCTTTASATAATTTGGCGCCTGAGGGTCGCCTATATCCCATTCATGCCAGTGAGCAGGCAAACCAATATTTCTAAATGCTGCCATTATTCGGTTTCGGGCTTGTGATAAAGTGCGGTTATCTTTATCACATAACAAATCAACTCTTAACATCGTTTCCTTAATCGACTGGAAATGGTAAACACTTAGTGGGCCCAGGAAGAACCAGGCCCTTAAACTATATTGACAATCACTCTTCAGCGCCCTTGGAACAATAGACGGCTTTCATTTTTGCTTACTATTTCATCCGCGCAAATATTAAATAAAAAGAGCACCTTGCCGAGGTGCCCTCACTATTTTTTGTGCACACTGTAATTGCTCAATTGAACAAGGGTTTTTGTTTACCTCTCCTTAAGCTTAGGAGATTTTCCTCTCATCTAACGTCTCTTTTGATTTCCCCTTCGTACGTTTAGCCTTTTTATTACCGGTCGCAACAGTCTGTTCGGCAAGTGCGCGCGCGTATTTAGGCTCCTCTAGGCTGATGAAATGCGTAGTCCCTTCGGTAAGTATAATATTAAAGCCGTCGTGCGCGCGTTCTGCACTGTCAATCATCCCTGCTCGGTCTAATACATTATCTATTTGGCCAATTAAAAAGGTCCCTTTTTCTATATTATTATAAATGGAATAATCCGTTTTAGCACTCCAATCGCCCATGCTTCTAAGGTTCTCTAATACCACTTGCTGATTTTTAGCATTAAACCAAAGCCCAGGTAACAACACCTTTTTACGCGCATTGAGGGGTTTAAGCGCCAGCTCCGCATACCAATGAAAAGGGACTTTACTCATTAATCCTAAACTAATTGGAAAAATCCATTCCATAATAGTGGGCAAACTCATCGATCGGCCAAACAGCGCTTTACCCTGAGGAAGCACTGCGGCCTCAAGAATGACCTCGCTTTTACTTAAGGTTGCCGGACTTTGCCTCATGGCATCAAGAACCACTGCGCCGCCTCTGGAATGGCCATGCAATTTTACTTTCGAGGTGGTGGCTAGGTTTTCCACTGCCAATCGAAGAGCAAACGCATCGTACTCAATGCTATACGGGAGAAAAGGGTTCGCTTCTGCCCATTCAGGTTGGATTAGGTCTTTAGTCGAAAAGGGGCAATGATAGCCACTATTAGTGACCAAAATAAGTTCAATATGCGGGTCTTCGTACAGCTCGGTAAAATAGCGCATATCTTCTACAAAACCGTGAATGCAGATAATACTTTGTTTTGGTTTTTTGGCGGCTTTACGTCGGGCCACATAGGTTTCGCCAACTTGATAGACATCACCTTCAAAGGCTTCGAAATTTAAACGCGGACATTCATCTACGAGTAATCGTCGACGATAGCGATACAACAAATAGACAATTACAGCAATAAACAATAGTAGTTGTGTGTTCATTCCCTATCCTTTTTATTTTTAACCCCCCCTTATAAGCGGTAAGAGCGTCTTAAAAAACTAACTAAAACGAAACACACGCGCTCTGAAAATTCACTTATAGGCTAGGCAGTTTATTTTTATTTTTTAAGAGGCCATACTTCAGTGAGCATGGCCTTTATTCGTAACAACTTGAATTTAAATGTTTTTAAATTATTTAGAGGTAAATTTCGCTAGATCAGCTCGTAAACCTTCAATGGTATTAATTAAAACCACCTCTTTCTCAGCTTTAGCGGCATTAGACATTTCTAACGCTCGAACACGGGGCTCGAATGTGCTCTGGTCGATGCGATTCTGGGAAATGTAAGTCAGCTTCTGATCCGCCTGAAAGGCGACATCCGCTTGTAGAGGCTGTATTACCAGATAAAAAGCCGCGCCTCCAGCAACCAGAGCGCCTGTTACAAAAGCAAGGACCACCGAGCCCAAGGAAGCCTTTGACTCCTTGATGGGCGGTGCGGTGACAAGTTTTGAATCTAACGGCATATTGGCCGCTTTGTCATTGGATGTTTCGAGCGGCATTTGCTCAGCTAAAGCCATGGGAACCCCCTTAAAAAATGATTGAATGTCGCTGTGAACAGTAACTATTGTAACTCATCCTGTCAAACATCAACGCCGTATTACTGGCATGAAAAAGTAGCTTTAACGCCTCAAATTAGCGTTAAAGATTTTATATAATCCTAGCGTTAGTAAGCAGACTCTAGCCTAGAGGAATTCCATGTTTAATAGCGACGCAACATCAGCAGCCAGCACACTGATTACAGCGGCAGGTAACAAAATAACGCCGAAACACGACGCAAGGAGCGAACCAGAGCGCAACGAGTAGCTCTGAAGATAGGCCAAAAGACCAATTACCGCATTTCCACGGGGTAGTATGAAACGAAAAATTCAAGTTCTAAGTCGCAAGGATCACGACAACAACCATCAAAAGCACAGTGAGCTGACTCACTCTATCTTTTATCGCAAAAATCACTGGATCTTCCAACATCTCACCTCGGTGTGCTTTTAGCCAAACCCGGCTGATCCAAAGCAACATGATGGGGCATTGAAGCCAAATCAACTGAGGTGTTTTATAGAGCAGCTCTGCCGTTTCACCATTGATGTAGAGCGCCAACACCAACACCGCAACGTAACCACTTGCTGTCCCTAGAGACGAAAGAATCGAAAGGTCTTCAACTCGATACCCCCTTCCTCTTGCCAGGCATTTGCCTTCTTTTTGTAAACTACTTAGCTCAGCATACCTTTTCACCATCGCTAAACTTAAAAATATAAATAAAGCAAAGGTGAGAAGCCAATAGGACGGCTCGATGCTCACCGCCGCACCGCCCGCGCCTAAGCGAACGGTATACAACCCTGCCAACACCATCACATCCACCAACACGATTTTTTTCAAATAAAAGGTATAAGACAGAGTAACGGCATAATAAACAAACAGTACCAAGATAAATTCAATGGGGAGAAAATAGCACAATGCGAAGGACGCAGAAAGTAGTAGCAGCACTGAAATCAACGCACTCGAAATAGAAAAATCACCGCACGCAATAGGCCTATTGTGTTTCACTTTATGATTACGATCGTCATTTAAATCAATTAAATCATTAATCAAATACACGCACGAAGCACTAAAACTAAACGCAAAAAAAGCGATCAGCGCTTGTAATACTAAATCGGGGTTTGACAACTGGTGTGCAGCGCCCAAGGGCACAAAAATCAAAAGATTTTTCATCCATTGATGGACACGAATGGCTTTAAAAAAGGTTCTCACAGAAGGTTTACGATTATTAAACACCGTTTCTAAGGTGGAAACTTTTCTAGCCTTGCGCTCAAGAGAAGCAGGCGCATTCACTAAAATGGCTTTGCGGGCATTTTGCCAGACAGCCAAATCTGAACTCGAATCCCCCGCGTAATCAAATTTCTTATCCCCAAATACTTTTACCAATTTGGTTGATTTATAGAGCCCTTTTAAATTCACGCTAAGAGTCGTGCCATAGACCTCGCTGAACACCCCTAAATGGTTTGCAACTGCGATTGCTAAGCGTTGCTCTGACCCTGTTGCCAATACAATTTTTCGGCCCTTTTTCTTTTGATCTAATAAATATTTTAATAGCTGTAAATTATAGGGCAACGCCGCAACATCCACGCTAACTCTATTTGCAATCTGAATCTTTAAATTCGAGCGTCCTTTAATGAGCCAGAAAATCGCCATAAAAATATACAGAGGCCTTTTTTTAATCAATACAAAAAACGATTCCTGCAACAAATCTGTTTTTAATAAGGTGCCATCAAGATCCACCACTAAGGGAGGAATCAAGTCTGCGTCCAATGCTTTTTCCATTCTTATCGGTGCCTTTCGTTGATATTCAAGCTTGTCAAATCAAACTCAAACCATTTGATTTCCCTACTTTCCATACCTTCTTCACTTAATTTATTGCCTAGGCCACTAAATTCATTGCTCAGCCCTCGCACACCTCATCGTCGATTCTTCGACCAATAACGAAGTGGGGAGCCGCCCTAAAGAAGCCATTGCAATTAATCCGACAAATACCGCAAACCATAACGTTGCCACTCGGCATACGAGTGTTGCAACCAATGCGTCCGAACTACTGGCACCCATCGTCATCAACATCAACCCCATCACCGCCTCAGTTCCCCCCAATCCCCCGGGGATAAAAGTCAGCGCTCCAAGAAGCACCGCAATGCTGTAGATACTAATCGCGACTAAAGGATCTATATCAAGCGCTAACGCATCACTAATAAAATACAAAGCCAAACCCTCCGCGCCCCAGGCAAAAACCCCAATAACTCCTCCGACCAGCAACATTTTATTTCCTAGCAGGCTTGACGAGCTAACCAATATTTTGGCTAGTTTATTAACAAAAACACACACTAGTCTCGGCCTGAAATCGACTCCTTGAATTCTTTCCCAAATACTATTGGTCCGCAGCAACACGAATAGCAATAACAAACCTGGTGCTATTGCAAGGGTAAGCGTTTGATATTGAGTAAAGATTAACCCGCAAAGTAGAGAGAGAAGTAACATTGAGATTAAGTCAATAAACCGCTCAACAAAAAAAGCACTCACACTATTTTTATATTGAATCCCTAATTTAACCAGATACAAAGATCGCACTAACTCCCCGGACTTCCCAGGCGTAGTAGTGAGAGCAAAGCCAGCAAGGTATATTTTTAAATGCGTCACGAAAGGGATCACTACGCTAGGTTGTAATTTATTAATATAAATTTTCCAGCGTATAAATCGCATAACATAATTGAGCAGCGAGAGCCCTAAAATAAGCAACCAAAGACTCAAGGGGAGTGCTTAGGCCCTCTCTTTGATGTGAGCGTGACTATCATCAATGGCAGTCTGCAGAGAGATCAGTTGCTTGCTGTGGCTAAAGTCGTTAATGAGTATTTCGAAACACGCTTTCGAATTTGGGATTATCGTGCGGTAGATATGTCTGGCCTAAGTGAGGAGGACATTAAATACATTGCCGAATCAGTTGCGGAATTTAAGAAAGTTTCCTTGCCAGGATCACATAGAGAGAGTGTTCTATTTTACGTGATGGGAGATACCTCAAAACATCCCCTAATGAGAATGTACCAGAGCATGAGTGAGATCAACAGATCTCCAACAGACATGTACACAGTACGTTCCATTGATGATACCCTTTCTAAAATTGAGTCGCTGAAATTGGACTTTCAGTCCTTCCTAGCCTTACACACTTTGCGAAAACCTGCGGCAGCAAAGGGTATCATGACATCATAGGCGGCTCTAAAATCCGAAGAGCGACATGCACCCTTGGACAATTTGTCAATACGGCCTGTCTGGGCTAGCGTGAGGGTGAGTGCGCCGGACAGATTGTGGTAACACCAGTAAATATCTTCATGCTTAGCATTAGGAAGTGCTTTACGTAGTGCCGCAATAAACTCATTCACCAATTCATCAAAAATTTTCGACATCATTAATGCGCCCCAATGTGGAGAGTTATTAACATAGGCAATTAGGGCTAAGTAATTCTTCCATCCTTCGTCGCCTGATTCCTGGGCAATTTCCAGGGGGCGGAGAAATGCTTCGATGACCTGCTCAACACTTGGTCCTTTTTTATTGGCATTGTCTTGTGCTAGGCGCAATGCGCTTAAGCGGGATGCGTTTAGTAGCTCAGCACGTCGTTCAAAAACTGCGTTAAACAGATCCAGTTTCTTGCCGAAATGATAGCTTGCCAAAGCCACATCAACATTTGCACCACTGGCAATTTGTCTTAGTGTGACGCCGTCATAACCTCTCTGTGCAAAAAGTTCTTCAGCAATATTGAGAATGCGATTTCGTTTACTAATGGTATCGGCTTTTGTCATATGTTGATTCTTAAGCTTTCAACAGTTGTTGAATAATTGGGTTTATCGAATTATAGTTCTTTGCAAATACAAGTGCGAGTAAAGAATAAACCATGTCTCCAGAAATCTTTAAATATTTGTTAGTTGCGGCTTATGTCATTGTTGTTTACGGGCTCTCATGGGTAGGGATGCGTCGCACAAGCGACCTCAAAGGCTTTGCCATTGGTAACAAAGACATGAGTCCTTATTTAGTCGGTATCACGCTGGCGGCTACAATATCGTCAACAGCCACATTCGTCATTAATCCTGGTTTTATATACACCCATGGTCTTTCGGCTTA
>NVTH01000138.1 GCA_002401525.1 Moraxellaceae bacterium
CGCGGAAACCACCGTTGACTCGAGCACCAGTTTGAGCCGTTTGAAAATATTTAACCGGTAAAAATTCATCCCAACGTTGGTGGGACCAGCCTAATCCAGGCGGACGTCCTTCAGCGGGAGGGTCATCTAATGTCCGACCTAGATAAGATTCAATTTCAGTTTGCCAAGGGTTTAAATCATTATCATTCGAAAACTGTGTGGGTATTGGCCAAATGTCTTGATTCAAAAAGCCTTCTAACGCAGCACCGTTGGGTATCTCTTGGCTGGTGGCTGGCGCAGGCATTGAAGCCCAGTTAGCCGGTTGATCAGTTTGGTTTAGGTCCAGTGTCTCGGAGCCAAATTCTTCAAAGCGCAGCATTTGTTGCGTAAAAGGATCGGCACCAAAGAGGGGGCTGGGCATACCATTGGTGGGTACATTGAACACGCCGTCTTCACGCTGGGCTGCTGCCTGTAATACATTACCGGCAGAGGTATCTTCTGCGTTGCCTTTGAATCCGCCTTCAAAAGCGCCTTTATTTGCGTCTTCTATACCCTCGGCGAGAGGTGCTTCTGAATACGCTCTTAGTGCAGAGGGATCCGGGGTGCTAACGGGATCATCCGAAGAACTACTATCGCCCCCGCAGGCACTCATTAGTGCCAGTATTGACGTTAACAAAATGAACTTAGTCCAATTTGGCTGCGACTTTAATTTTAGTTTTAGTTTTAAATATAAATTGAATTTACCTCTTAATACATTCATAACCAATCATCCCATTCGATTAAGATTCTATTTCTAGGTCATCAAAAAATATAAAGGCTACAACCATTCAATTAAGGCTGATTTAATTAATTGCTTTAAAAAAATGAACTTTTTTTATTAATTATGATCGCCAGAAAAAAGCATAATTCGTGCCATCTTAAAAATAAATCCTAATGCGTTGATTACTAGCTGCTTATTAATTTAAATGTGATGGCAGTGAAAGCAGGGTGTTAAAAATTTCAACACTCTAAGCGTGATAGTTCAATTGATAGTGAAAAAGGTGTAATAAAAAACGAAATACAAAACCATATAAAAAACGAATTAAAATCGAGGCAGTATTGGTGGCAAACGGCCGAATAGGCAAGCCGTTTGTAAAAATAAACCCGTGAATAAAAAAGCAGTCGGTGATCTATTTAAGATCTATTTTGTCATTATTTTAATCGCATCTTACTGCATCCTACTTGGCCTTTATTAACGCTCCTTACTCACGTTGTGGCATCGGGATGTTTCCCCGTCGGGCCGGGCCCCTTGTGTCAGTCTAGTTGTTTCCTCAATTGATTTTATTCGCCTTCGCGGGAATGACGATGGGAGTGCAGGAATGGCGAAGGGAGTGAGGGTAAACGGCGAATGTGTTTTGATTAGGGGATGTTATCCAATTTTTCTTTTATGTTTTTACTGGTATTTTCAAATAATCCAGCATTGGCTGGAATGGGCAGTAAAAATCCTTTTTTCTTTGCTCGCTTAAACCCTGCCTTTAATTCCTTTTTCATCTCGTAAGCGTATTTAATTGAATCCACCTGCATGGTATGACGTGCCGCTTTATAGAAGTGGCCGGTGTATCGTTGTTGATCATCCAAAGTAATACGATGCATTTCGTCGGCTGTAGGAAGTGAGTATTTTCCTCTTAAATAAGCGTCCACTAATTTAAGTTGTTCTCGAGGGAAGGGCAATAATGCAGGTAAGACTTGCGCTAAACCAATAATAAAAAGATTGGGACATTCTGGAATAAATATTCGTTTGAAAAGTGGTAGCTGGTTGTCCACGACTTTGACTAACGAAGAATCAAGAAAAGGGAATTCGACGTTATAGCCGGTTGCGTAAATGATGACATCGATATTTTCAAGGCTATCGTCAGTAAAACGAACCTGGTCGCCTTCCAAACCTTGAATAGTCGGTTTTATGCTGATGTCCCCCCCACCTGCACGCAAAAGGAATTCACCCGATACGGTGGCATGGCACTGCGAAGGCTTAAAGTCTGGCTTGGGTAACCCAAACTTTTCCATCTGTCCGGTCAACAGTGGGGCAGCCATGTCCATAAAAAAGCGCTGAATTGGGGCAGGCAGCCAGCCGGGGCTCAGGACAGCGAATTTATCCGCAGGTTTTCCCATGACATACTTTGGAAAGATATAGACTCCGCGTCGGGTTGAGACCCATAATTTTTTAGCAATGGAGCGTTGGCTTAGTTCTGATGCGATATCCATCGCACTATTGCCAACGCCCACCACAAGAATATTTTTATTACGCATGTCGTGAGGTTCGAAAGGCGTTAGATATTCATGAGAATGGATTTCTATGCCATTAAAGTTTCCGTTAAATCTGGGCGTTGGCCAACGAGGAGACCAATGATGGCCATTGCAGATAAACAACAGGTCATAATGATGACTATCGCCATTTCGAAGCTCAACTCGCCAGAGTTTTTCTTTGCTAAGTGATGCCTCTATCACCTCTGCATTAAAGGTGATTTGATCTCTTAAGCCGCAGAAATCTACGTAGTCATTGAGATAGGTGTAAATGTCACTGTGATGTAAGTAATCTGGAGCCGATTCGGGTAGAGGAAATTCGTCGAACTGGAGAACGGTCTTAGAGGTATCGATATGAAGCGATTGGTAGCAGGCTGACATGTCGTTTGGGTTGTTGTAATACCAGTTACCACCAATATTATCGCTGGTTTCAAACCAGTCAAAGGGGATTTGGTTTTTCTGCAGCATGCGCGCAGTGGTAATGCCGCTGGATCCCGCTCCAATGATACAGGCTTTATGGTGATTCATGGGTTTATAGTGATTCATGGGCTTATAGTGATTCAGGGGCTAGTCCCTGTGTTCAGTTCTCCGGTGTCTTTTCCTTATAACACAGTAGTGAAAGGGATGTAATGAGTCGTTTTGACCTTAATGATCTTGGCTGGAATTTGTTATTACTATTTCAATCTGGCGATAGTTTCTAGCCGACTGTTTATGACGGAAAACGTTGGAAATTGCGTCCTATTGTGATGGCTTCTGGTTTTCTTATCCGGAGTATAGATGTGGCCTAAAAAGTGGCTTGTTACTTGTTTATAGAATCCGCCCAAATGTTAGAACGATGCAATATCACCCGCATGAGTTTTAGGCGATTCATTTGCTATATGTTTAGCCAATACATTTCTGAGTTCTATCACGTCGATTGGCTTTATAAGATGGGAATCAAAGCCAGCGTCTAAACTTCGTTTTACGTCTGCTTCCGCAGCATCGCCGGTTAATGCAATGATTTTCAGTTCAACACCTTTGGTCCTTAGGAATTTTACTGTCTCAAGTCCTGAAAGTTGAGGCATGTGAATGTCCATGAGTACAAGGCTAAATTGCTGCATCATTATATAAGCAATGGCTTCCAAACCATTGTTGGCGATGACGCACTTTAATCCTGTTTGACAAATAATATGGCTAATGATTCTTTGGTTGACAATATTGTCTTCGACTAATAATACCGATAGAGGGTTGTTTCTATCTTGGTGTTTTTCTATCGGAGTAAGATTATTGTGTGCCGGATAATCCGTGTTGGCTGCATCACCATTATCATGATCTATTGGTTTTTGAGAGGATAGGCCAGTGTCAGTGCTTTTGGTATCGGAAAGGCTGCTAATAAAAACAACATTTTTCAAGGGGCCTGTACTAATGGATAGGGTAAATGTACTGCCTCGCCCAAATTCGCTGTCGACTACAATATCTCCACCCAAATTTTGAGCAATTTGTTTAGACAAATTAAGGCCAAGACCGGTGCCGCCAAATTTTCTAGAGGTGCTCTTTTCGGCTTGAGAATAGGCGTTAAAAAGAATATCAATCTGATCTGATTTTAAACCTATTCCGGAATCCAACACTGAGAAATACATCTTTTCATGTTCTTGCTCACAACGGACTTGTAACATGACCTTTCCTTGATCCGTAAATTTAATGGCGTTGGAGCATAAATTAAGAATGGTTTGCTTGATTCTAACAGGGTCACTTATAATAGTTTTAGGCAATGGAAATTGATATTCAATTGAAAAATCTATGCCTTTTTTTGCTGCTAGAACAGCGAAGCTCGCATCGACATGGTCTATCATCGCTAAGATATCGACTTCAATTGTTTCAAAATCAAATTTTTGAGCCTCAATTTTTGATATATCCAATACATCGTTCACCAGTGCAAGTAAGTCCTGTCCACCCGTTTTAATGTGTCCCAACATTTGTCGTTGTTTAGGCGAAAGGTCTTCCTCTGCTAGAATTTGAGTGAATCCTATGATGGCATTCAATGGGGTGCGATATTCGTGGCTCATACTAGCAAAAAACTCAGATTTTGTTCGGTTTTTATCTTCGCTAAGGGCCTCATTTTCGATGGCTTCTTGCCGTTCAAGATTGGCTTGTTCTTTTTTTATTCGTTCTGAAATATCTATAAATATTCCCTTGTAGCTATTTTTTCCATCGTCGCTCGAGGAGGTGATTTGTATTGTTATTGAAACCCACATGGGGTCGATTGAGCTTGGGTAGTGAATGGGTGTTTCAAAGTTTTTAATAGCCCTATTTTCAGAAAGAGTGGTGATAACCTCAGCACGATAATCTTCAGGGAAATGGTCAAAAATGGAAGATAGATTTCGTAGGTCGTGCTGAGGTACAGTCTCAAATAGTTTAAAGAAAGCTTGGTTGCACTTGAAATATTGGCTTGTCTCGTCATAGCTAAACATGCCCTCGATTGCATGATTGTAGAGCTCTTCATATCTTTCTAAGTTGCTAATTGCATAGCTTTGCGCTTCTCCTTTTTCTCTTTTTCCTCGGTTAATCTTTTCGGCTAGAGCGAGGGAAATTAATATCATTTCAAATACAATTGTGGCGATGAGTTCATGTGTGGGCACATCGATGTCTATAACATTCGCTCTTGTTAGACCGGTAGCGAATAATGCGATGTTTACTGGCAGCCATGCAATGAAGTAAAGTTTGGCGTTAGGGTCGCCTATAATTAACTCTTTGGTGGCGAGTAGCAGTAACAACGGTGTTACTATCGAAAACAGAATTGTATTGGGTAGCACGACAACTGACCAAGGAAATGCGAAACCTAAGATGATTAATATTAAGGARTTAGCTATCCAAAATTTTAAAATCCATTGTAGATAGGTCGCCTTTTTATGAAATTCAAGAAAATTGTAGAAAAACAGCAGTGTCGAGAAAATCATTATTGGTAGAAATATTTTTAAAAAGCTTGCTTGAAACCAAGGTGACGTAGGCCAAAAAAATTGGTATCCATAGCCATTGATCCCCAAGATTATAATGCTCAATGAGAGGACATAAAGCGTGTAATAAAAATAACCTATCTCTTTGGTCGCCAGAAATATAAGTAAATTGAAGCAAAWNATSACRMMKYWWAYGCCGACGTACCCTCTTTCAATAAGATCGGATAATTGTGATTTTTCGTTAATTGAGTTGATGTCTCTCATTTCGATAGGGATGGTAAGAGAACCCGTTGATTCAATACGAATGTATATGACTGCTTTCGAGCCTTTCTTCAATAGGAAAGGGAACAAAAAAGTATTATGTATAATTTGTCGCGAGGCGAATGGGTAAGTGTCTCCTTCATGATATTCAAAAGGAGTCCCGCTTTCAGGACGAATATAGAAATCAATTTTATCTAAAAGTGGGTTGGTTATGTTGAATATTTTTTCGATATCATTAGAGGTATCGTTAACTACCTTGAATATAAGCCACACAGGTGTCGTCGAAAATCCATAAGAGGGGATTTCTTTGGCGCTCTTGGATTTTATCCACTCTTGATGAGGCCGCCTATTTATTACATCGTCTATAGTGAGTGGACTGTCCTTTTCAAAGAAGTGTACAATGTGTTCGTAGAACAAAGTTTTTTCTTGGTGATTGTTGAGATGTATATGGCTGAATGTTGAGTTTTCTAAAGAGGATTTCTGATCCTGAGTGGTTGTAATATTTTGAGTGGCAAGAAGAGTGCTTGAGAATAAAAGTATTGCTAAAAATACCCCGCTAAATAGATAGTATATTTTTGAATTAGAGCTATTCATCTATATTGCTAAATCTGAATGGAAACACCTATTGTAGGATTTGTCCCTTACTTCTGTAAGTATAGATTATTTTTCGATTCCCTACTGGTGTTGATGTCTGACAAAGAAGTGAAACATCGATTGTATAGTAAGAAATGTTACAAAAAATTGAGGCTGATCGACATTAAAGTGTCTTATTTTGCGGCGAAACTGTGTGTTCATTGTCATTGAAATCCATATTGGCAGCGCTATTATTCTCAATTGTATTGATTGATGGCAAGACGAGTTTATTTTTGGGAATATCAATTTTATTTTTAATTATATCAATATTATTCAATTCTCCAGTGGGTACCGAAAACGTAAAAGTGCTGCCTTTTCCAAATTCACTTTCAACCACTATATCCCCACCCAAACTATCGGCTATCTTTTTAGCTAAATTCAAACCAAGCCCCGTGCCACCATAATTTCGGGAAATGCTTGAATCTGCTTGGGTATAAGAATCAAATAATGTACTCAGTTGCTCCGGATCTATTCCGATGCCTGTGTCTTGAACCGAAAAATAGAGGGTCTCTTCTTCTAAATCACAACGTATCTGTAGTATAACTTCGCCTTGCTTTGTGAATTTAATTGCGTTAGCGCCCAAATTAAGGACGGCCTGCTTTATTCGTGTTGGGTCGCAGTGGATAAATATTGGCAGTGGACACTGAAATTGAACGGCGAATTTAATATTCTGTTTTGACGCCAGCATTAAGAGGCTGGATTCAATTTTCATTATTAATTCTAGGAGGTCGATTTTAATGATTTCAAAATCAAATTTTTGCGCTTCAATCTTCGATATATCAAGTACATCATTGACTAATGTGAGTAGATCCTGGCCTCCCGTTTGGATGTAACTCAGCATCTCCTGCTGTGAGGGTGTTAGGTTTTCTGTTTCCAGAAGCTGGGTGAATCCTAATATGGCATTTAGCGGCGTCCGATACTCATGACTCATGCTTGCAAAAAAATCGGATTTTGCTTTATTTTTTTCTTCACTGAGGTCGGCTTTTCTTTTAGCGTTTTCTCGATCTAGGTGGGCTTGTTCCTTTTTTATCCGCTCAGAGATGTCGATAAATATGCCTTTATAACTCGGTGGCTCGAGTTCCTCGCTAGGGGTCGATTGTATCGTGAGGGATACCCAAACTGGATCAGGGGAATTTTGATTAATAATTGGAGCTTCATAGTTTCTAATGATACCTTCTCCAGCAAGGATATTGGAAATTTCAATTCGATTAATTACAGAAAAACCTTGCAAAATTGAGGGTAGGGTATCTATGTCCTGCTGAGGTGAGGCGCTAAATAGCTGGGTAAAAGCACGATTGCACTTGAAATATTGCTTGGCCTCATTATAGCTAAACATACCCTCGATCGCATGTTCATATAACTCTTCATATTTTTCTAAATTTTTAATAGCAATATTTTGTGCGGTTTCTTTTTCCTTTTTTCCTCGATTTATTTTTTCAGCTAAGGCTAATGAAATGAATATTATCTCGAATACAATTGCAGCCATGACTTCAGGGGGCTCAATTTGTAAATCTATAATATTAACCCTCGCTAATGCGCCTATGCAGTAGGCAAGGTTTACCGGCAGCCAAGCAAACGTGTACAGTTTAGCGTTGGGATCTCCATGAATGGATTCTTTAATGGCCAGCAATAATAGCCCAGGTGTCACTAATGCAATCGACAGTAGAGTAGGCTGAGCGATTGCTGACCAAGGTAATGCAATGCCTAAAGCGAGTAATAATACGGAAACACCTATCCAGAATTTTGAGATCCATTGTATATAGTATTCCTTTTCTGAAAGCTCTAAAAAATTGTAACTAAATAGAAGCATCGAAAGCATCATTATGGGTGAAAAAATGCATATAAATTTTTCTTGAAACCACACCGAAGAAGGCCATAGGTATTGAAAACCATATCCGATCGCGCCTAATACCAATATACTCATCGAGAATAGATAAATGGCATAATAAAAATACCCTATCTCCTTGGTGGCGAGAAATAATAGGAAATTAAAACAAAACATAATTAAACAGATGCCGCCGAACCCGCTATTGATTAGGTTTGCATGTATCGAGTTTTTATTAATTGAGGATGCATCCCACATTTCGATGGGTATATAGAGTGAACTCCCTGATTCGACTCGAATATATATGTGGGTGTCAGAGTTCGGATTAAATGATACTGGGAATTGAAAATAATTGTGTTTAAGAAGCCTTGATTCGAATGGATAGATGTCTCCTGCTCGAAAAGCATTCGGGGGACCATTTTTCGGGCGAATATAGAAATCTATTCTATCGAGAAATGCGTTACTTACCTCAAAAACCTTTTCAATTTTAACCGCGGTATCATTGATTACTTTAAATTTTAACCACACGGCTTTATGGGCGTAACCGTACGACGGAATTTTTTTGGCGCTAGTAGATTTGGTCCAAACTGATTCAGGTTGGTTTTTAGACAAGTCCTCTATGGTAAGCGGAGTATCTTTCTCAATAAAATGTTCAATATGTTGGTAAAATAGAACGCTGTCTTCGCTATCATTCACGTAGAATTGACCAGGCAAGCCATTTTCTGCAATGAGCTTGGGCTCTTGAGTAGTAGTCGATTTTTGAGTGGCTAGGAGATTGTTTGAAAAAAATAATATTGCCAGTATGACGAGGGAAAAGAAGTAAGAATGTTTCGAAACACTACTATTCATCTAAATTGCTACTTTCCGGGTGGAAGCACCGCTCTTTGAAACACCTGTCAATATAGAAATCTGGCTTCTACCTATTAAGTATAGGTTGATTTTTAATCTTGCCAAAAATCGGCGACAAACGTTAAATTACGCTTACATTAAAGATATTTAGTTTCGGCGTTAAATGGTCTTCTTTTCCGACGAAAGGCCGTGACCATTATCAGAAAAACCTGTGTTCGCGGCGTGGTTATACCCTTCAGGTAGTAACGCTCGTTGGTGGGTAGGTCTTTCCTGGCGTGCAACGTCTTCGATGTGGTTGAGGGGGCCCGTAGCAATTGAAAATATGAATGTACTGCCTTTTCCAAATTCACTTTCAACAATAATATCGCCCCCCAAGTGCTGCGCAATCCTTTTAGCCAGATGAAGGCCAA
>NVTH01000139.1 GCA_002401525.1 Moraxellaceae bacterium
CCCGTCATTCCCGCGAAGGCGGGAATCCATCGCATTTAAAACACTGAAATACAACCCAATCCGATGTTAAGCTTTGGTAACAACAAAGGCATCTGTACACTCAATAAGTGAGTTCTAAATCAACATGGATCCCCGCCTTCGCGGGAATGGCAGCAAAAACCCACAAGGTTTAAGCAATGAATCAAAAACAACCTTGCGTTTATATTTTAGCCAGTAAAAAGAATGGCACTCTGTACCTTGGTGTAACCAGCAATTTAATACAGCGTATCTGGCAACATAAAAATAATCAGGCACAAGGTTTCACCGAAGAATATTCCGTACACCAACTGGTCTATTTCGAACAACACGAAGAAATGGCGGCGGCCATTACTCGAGAAAAACAAATAAAAAAATGGAATCGTCAGTGGAAAATAAATTTAATAGAAAAAGAGAATTCGCAATGGAAGGATTTATGGCCAAAGATACAATAAACGTGGCCGCGCGCGCCCCCGTCATTCCCGCGAAGGCGGGAATCCATCGAGTTTAAAACACTGAAATAAAACCTAGTGCGATATTAGGCTTTGRTCACAACAATGACATCCGCGCACTCAATTAACGAGTTCTAAATCGACATGGATTCCCGCCTTCGCGGGAATGACGAGGTGGGTGCGGGGATCGCGATCTGACTGCGAGGATGACAATCTAGCTGCGAAAATAATGAAGGTGAATTCTCAACGGAGAAGAAAATTCCAAAAAACCAAAAACCTCCTCCACTGTCCGACCAGCACCCACTACAGCCATACTTTCAACCACGTCATACTCGCATAACCCCTTCATACTCCCATCACCCCGTCACACTCGCATCAATCCCGTCATACTCGCATCAATCCCGTCATACTCGCATCACCTCGTCATACTCGCATCACTCCCGTCATTCCCGCGAAGGCGGGAATCCATCGAGTTTAAAACACTGAAATAAAACCTAGTGCGATATTAGGCTTTGGTCACAACAATGACATCCGCGCAYTCAATTAACGAGTTCTAAATCGACATGGTTTCCCGCCTTCGCGGGAATGACGAGAGATGCGGAAATATCGGGGTGGGTGCGAATATGACCAGGTGGGTGCAAGCATCACGGGGTGGGTGCGAAAATGATGGTATGTGAATAAAATAACAGAGCCTCTTTATCAATTTTTAAACTACACAATAAATCCAATACCCATTAGCCACAATCCATGCCATTCCAATCTGTTTTTTCAGCGTTTCAATTCGGAACAAGGTCACAGTTTTCTCAGCTTAATTTATTATAAAACCACTCACCTTAGACCCCCTTTTGATTTATGGCAGCGTAATATCAAAATATATATTTTTAAACCCAAAATATACCTGCCTCAAAAAACTATCAAGAATTTAGCGGCGCTTTCGCAATCCAAATAGCGAGTTTCATTATTTATATTGAAACTCGCTGTTTCTCGCATCAATTATTTCCAAGTGACTATTTTCAACAATGATCAGCACCAGCGCACAAATTTAGTTATATCGATTACTTTTTTAAAGTTAACTATATTCAATTTTTAAGCATAAAAATCAAAACTGAACGCTTTCTTCTTTACTGTCAAAAATCACCCCCCGTGACAGTTGCTATAGTAATGAGCAGGCACTCCAGCGTTTATTTTTTGAGACGAATAAACTATTTTTTGAGACGTAATAAAATATGACGATCGGTCAAAGTATTATTTCCATCTCCCATTTAGGGTTGACGGATAGAGATCTTACGTTTATTACCAATCTATTTCGATTGGGTGCGAGCCAATTGGCGAATTATCAATTAATCCCCTCGAATCTCTTAGACCAAGCGCAAGTGGTTTTAATCAATGCAGACAGCGCAGAAAGCGTCGCTTACTGGACCACTCAAGGCAGGCGAGCGGTTAATTGCCCCGCGGTTTGGATCTCTTCTGTCGCCCCCCACTCGCACGATCGCAGCCCAACGGACATTGCCTCGACTAGCATAGATCAGATCAACATCGACGAAGCCGATATTACTGTCGCACGGCCTTTAGTTTCCAAAAAGATTTTCACCGCCTTAGGTCAAATCACCGCCCCTGCCAGCAAGCACAAAACCAACACGGTCGCGAATGAAAATTCACTCGCCGTATTAGTGGTGGATGACAGCGAGCAAATACAACGTTATTTAGGGCTTAAGTTACCTCAGTTAATTGAAACACCGCTGGCCTTAGAGTTTGCGGACTGCGGCGAAAGCGCCATCGAAAAAACCCATCAGAAAAATTACGACTTAATTTTCTTGGACGTAACCATGCCGGGCATCGACGGTTACAAAACTTGCAAGGCAATTCAATCCCATGCGAAAAGTTTTGTGGTCATGCTCACGAGTAACGCGTCCCCCTTCGATCGCATTAGGGGCACCATGTCGGGATGCAGCGCCTACCTAACAAAACCACCGAATGATGAACGCCTAACCGCTGTGTTTCGCAAAATGCTCGCGCTGAAAGCTTTAGCCCAGGTCACTTCAGCCCAGGAAGTTCCCAAGCACGATACTGATTCATTTGGCGATATATCCAACAATTTACCCAACAATTTACCCAACAACTCGTCTCACCATTTAACCCAACAATTTTTTCCAAATACCCAAGATCGGAGCACAGGGCAATGAATGCAGCTAAAGTATTAATCGTCGATGATTCAGCCACGGATCTGAGTAATTTAAAACAAATCGTTGGCAAAGCAAGCCACCAAGTATTCACTGCCACCTCAGGTGCGGAAGCCATTCAAAAGGCTGAAGCGGAACACCCCAGCATTATATTTCTCGACATCGTCATGGATGGCATTGACGGCTACAAAGCCTGCCGAGAAATTAGCCGCAACCCGTCCACAAAAGATATTCCCATTGTGTTTATCAGCAGCAAAAATCAAAAAGCAGACGCCATGTGGGCACTTAAACAAGGTGGCAAAGCATTAATTTCAAAACCTTATTCGGAAAATCAAATACTGGATCAAATCGCAGCACTGACTTAATTCTTGCGAAGAAGGAAGCGGTGTCCTTTATTCAGGACCATCGGAGGCATGGATGCCGACGCTGAGCGTACAGGGAGGTATTCATAGCGAGTCCAGAATAAAGGACACCGCTTCCTTCCAATCAGTCAAAGTTCGATATTTTAATTAACCCAGAGTTTTAGCGCCATGCCAGAATTAATACCCCCAAGCGATGCCCTCGCCCTGCAACAAGGCAGCAATCCTCATTTGATTGCCGCCTTAAGCGAAGAAAAAACCGAATGGGCATTTGAGGGTCACGGATTTTTTATTCATAACTTTGGGCTGCTCATCCCCAACCACTTGCATTGCGAAATCATCGAACAATTAAGCCTCTGCGCCATGCCCCACACCCAATCTTGGTTTCATGGCATGGCCAACTTACGGGGTGGCATTGTGCCGGTGTTCGACTTACAACAAATGTTAGGGTTTCAACCCATCTCCAATCAAACTCGAAAACAAAAGCTTTTAGTAATTCATACCGAAGACGAACCGTTGGGCATTTTAATCGACAAATTACCCACTCGAATTCGTCTCACCCCCCAACAACGTTTAACGCCCACGCCTTCACCACCGGGAAAGTTAGCCTCCTTTTGCGTCGACTTTTTTAAACGTGAATGCGTGTGGATTTCGTGGGACATCGAACAATTTTTTGAATCAAGCACCCAGCGAAATGTGGTTCAAATTATGTAGTGCGGATTACACATTGAGATTATCTAGTTTGAATAAAGTCAGCCCATTTAAATAAAAATCGAAACCCATTTTTTTCATAGCAGGAGTAAGCAATGACCTTTAAACATTTCTTCGCTTTGCGATTTAAAAACACACTGCCATCTACATCACTCACAATCGCAGGCGCGTTCACATTATTGCTAGCCTGCATTGCAAGCCCAACCGTAAGCCACGCAGCAGAAATTGGCGTCACTGAAAACGCCATTGTAGTGGGCGGCGTATTGGATTTAAAAGGCCAATCCAGAGGCCTCGGCATCGGCATGAAAACCGGCATCGAAGCCGCGTTTAAAGGCCAAGAAATCCAAGGCAAACGCATTCAGTACGTCACCCTCAATGATTCCTACACCCCCAGCATTACCGAAAAAAGCACCCGCCAACTCATCGACGAAGGCATATTCGCCATGCTCGGTAATGTCGGCACCCCCACCGCCAAAGTCTCTTTGCCTCTGTTAGCGGAAGCCAACGTGCCTGCGGTAGGTTTTTTTACCGGAGCCGGCTTGTTGCGCCCCGGCAAAGGCAACGTGGTGAATTACCGCGCTTCCTACATTCAAGAAGCCGCGTCGGTGATTAACCAAGCCATTAGCAATGGCGTCAAGGCCACGGAAATTTGCGCCTACGTGCAAAATGACGCCTACGGCATGGCCGGTGTACAAGGCATCAAAATGGCCTTGGCGAAACAACCCCGGACTCGCAAAATCATTAAAGCGCTGGACCAACTGCTGGCTAAAGAAGGCGAAAACCCTGAGCGCAATAACATCGGCCCGGTGGGCGTCTATCAACGCAACACCCTCTCCTCCCGTGCCGGTTACGACTCCCTAAAGCAATGGGAGCAACAACAAAACACCGAGTGCAAACTGGTGGTGTCTGTGGGCACCTACAACGCCATTGGCCGCTTCGCTGGCTACTCGCGTTACAAAGACAACGATTGGATGATTAGCGCCGTGTCCTTCACCGGTGCAGACAACCTCAAAACCGTGCTCAGTGAATTTGGCGTCACCGATAGAATCATTATCACTCAAGTGGTGCCCGAACTGGATTCCAGCTTAGCCATCGTCCGTCACGCACGCCGTGATCTCGGCGATCGATTTGGTTACGTCAGTCTCGAGGGCTACATCGTCGGCAAAATGTTCCTCCATGCCTTGGGACAAATCGACGGCGACATTACCCGCGACAAATTCCTCGCCGTCATTCAAGGCAAACAATTTAAAGTCGATGGCTTAGCGCTCAGCTTTAGCCGCTCTAATCAAGGCTCGGATTTAGTCACCATGACTTATTTTTCTGACAACGAATTCACTCAAATGGCGTACTCCGATTGGCAATGAAAATTAATTTAAACCCTTTAAATTCGCTATTTTAGAAAAATTCAAAAGGAACTCATTATGTTTTCAGAACGTTTTTCATCCATGAACATCGGTCGCCGCCTGATCGTACTGGTGACCTCCGTCACCCTGATCATGTCCTTGATTGGCGGCATCGTAGTGTGGGAACTCAACGTTGCAGCCAACACCACCCGCGCCTTAAACCAAGACATCAGCAAAGGAGTGATGCTCAACAAACTCTCCACGTTAGTGCGTGAAGGCTTTGTCGACACCGCCAACAACGTCTTGCGCGGCTCCATCATCTGGAATGAAGCCAACCTAGAAATGGCACACACAGAAACACAATTCGCCGACCTGTGGAGTAGCTATTTACAGACCCTATCCCTCACAGAAGCCAAAGCCATTAAAGCCGAATTTGACACCCCCTTAAGCCACCTCAATAGCGCCTTTAGTGAAATCCTCAGCCTTGGCGAAACCCAATCCCGGGGCGAATTAGAATTGTTTGTTTTGAACGATTTAGATTTTTTAGTGAATCCCTTTCTAAGCACACTCAACGCCCGGGTCCAAACCCAACAGCAATTATCCGACGCCAACTTCACCGCGTTTAATCAAACCAACACCACCTTTTTATACGCCAACATATTCCTCACTTTGCTTGGGGTCCTAATGACTGCGTCGTTAGGATTTGCGATTTTAAAATCCATCACCGTGCCAATTCAACAAGTCATGACCACCGTCAACGCCGTGGCAGTGGGCGATTATGAAGCGCGATCCAAGCTACACGGTGGCGATGAAATCAGCGAACTCGCCCTTGCCCTCGATCACATGCTCGACGATCGAGTCAACGCTTTGGTGGCCAAAGAAAAAGAAAACGACCAATTAAACGACTCCATTATTCGCCTATTGGAAGCGGTGTCCCAACTCAGTGACAAAGACCTCACCGTCACCGTACCCGTCGGTGAAGACATCACCGGCCCCATCGCCGATGCCATGAATCTAGTGGCCTCCGAAACCGCCGACGTACTGATTAACATTCGCGACATCGCCACGCGAGTGGAACACAGCGCCAATCACATTAAATTGCAGGGCGATAAAGTGGCCGAGATGGCGGCCAACGAGCGCAACATCGTAGATCAAACCATTGAGCGCTTGGACTCCGCCTCCAAAACCATGACCGTCATCGCCAAACTCTGCCAATCCTGTAATCAAGTGGCGGGCAAAGCCTCCCACACCACCCAAGAAGCCTACGACGTCGTGCAAAGCAGCCTCACCGGCATGAACGAAATTCGCGAAACCATTTCCGAAACCGAAAAACGCATCAAGCGTCTAGGGGAACGTTCCCAAGAAATCAACGGCATCGTCGACCTCATTAATAACATCGCAGAACGCACCAACGTCTTGGCACTCAACGCCAGCATGCAAGCCGCCGCAGCCGGGGAAGCCGGCCGAGGCTTCGCGGTGGTGGCCGATGAAGTGCAACGCTTAGCGGAAAGTTCGCGCAATGCCACCGGCCAAATCAGCACCCTCGTGAGCAACATTCAAACCGAAACTGCGGAAACCATGGACACCATGAATCAAACCATCACCCTGGTGGTCACCGGTTCAGAGCGCGCCGCATTAGCCGGCCAACAAATGCAGGCCACCCAACAAACCACCCACGAACTGGTGGAGTCGGTGGCGCAAATTGCCAATCGATCCTTAAAACAAGTCAAACTCAATGAAATATTAATTAAGAAAGCCGATGACATTAAACGCAGCACCGAAAAAACCGATCATCAAGTGCAGCAACAACGCTCCCAAACCACCAATTTAGTGGACTATGCATCGCGCCTTATTAATTCAGTCAAAGTCTTTAAGCTGCCGAATCAGCAGCCATCTCAACAGCCATCTCAACTACCACCTCAACAAGCCAATCAACAAGCCGAGCAGGGGCTTCGTCAGGGCCAAGGCCACGGACGGCCCAATCATTCGGATGCCGCTTAATGCATTAAAAGAAGGCCAAGCGAACAAGGAAAAATATTTAAGTGGCATTTAATTTAATAAAGAGTAACGCAACGAAATGAATCCAGAACGAATTGACGCGCTCACGGAAATAATTTCGGCGTCCTGCGATGATCTACAGCAAAGCAGTCAAAAGCCCGACGCAGACATTAATCTACTCTCGGGCATAGACCACGTGGAAAATATCGCCTTTGCCGCACAGATGGTAGAGATGGGATGTTTGGAAGAAATATGCCACGAAATTAATCACGTGTTGTTCGATTCGCCCAGCGAAAACTCACACAGCCCTTCCGAACGAATCGGTATTTTAACCGCCTGGACCCAACACGTTTTAGCATTTCTACGACACCCCGAAGACCCCGAACTGGCTGCAAAAATCACCACGTTTTTGCCGGATGAATTACGCGCGCATTACACCCAACGTTTATTAAATCAAGATGCTGCCAATCCAGAGGTTTCTAATCCAGACTCTACGAATGCGACGGTCAATCTCGATAGCCAATCAAAGCTCAACACACCCGACCTAACGCTGGTGTCCAACGCAACGCAATCCGAAACGGACGCCTCTAGCGATCTCCAAAACGAACTCATGGGCGTGTTCCTGGTTGAGCTGGATGAAGTACACGAACAACTCGACGGTCTATTTAATCAAATAATCCAATCCGATTCCCAATCACAGACTCCACTCTGGACCAGCTACCTTGCATTGGTACAACGAGTCAAAGAAACCGCCACTTTAGTGAATTTATTAGGCGTGGCGCAAGTGTGCTTGTTTGTCGAAGACAACATTAACCCGCTTGTGACCCAGGATTCGCCCTTTGCTGACGACCTCAATGATACTAACCCTAACACCGCTAACCCAGAACAAAACGCCGAAGCGTTGGCATTCGCATTTAATCAATGGATCCCGCTCACCCAACAGTATTTACTACAGGCAAACGACGACGTAGTCTTCGCGCTGATCAATCACCTCGAGTCCAGCGCCTGGCCTCAGCCATTAAAAGAAGACCATGCACAACGACTGCTCACCTTATTAGTGAATTATCGCAGCACGAATTCAGACAGCCTGGACCATGAAATAATCCCGACTAAAGCATCCGCGAAAGACGTCAGCTTAATCGTAGCCGCGGACGCGAGCGTCGAAATAGTGGACATTTTCTTAAGCGAATTGCCCCAGCAAACCCAAAGCTTGTCCAAAGCCGTGGCGGACATTAATGCCAACCGCAATCGCGCCGATAATCTACAATCAGCCCAACGCCTCGCCCACACCTTAAAAGGCGCGTCGAATTTAATTGGCGTGCGAGGCATCGCCAATGTAAGTCACTACTTAGAAGATATATTAATTACCCTTGGAAAATCGGACGATTCCTTACTACTACCCGTTGAAGACTCTTTACTACCCGTTGAAGACTCTTTACCACTACTCGTTGAAGACTCTTTACCATTACAAATTAAAGACCTCATCCAAGAAACCTGCGATTGCCTTGAAGACATGGCGGACAGTTTAATTGCTAACCCTCAAGGCACTGTTTCAGATCTCGCTGGGCAGACGCCCATGAGTTATGTCAGCGTACTACAAAAGATTTTGGATTTCCTCAATGGAAAAGACACCCACGAATCCACACCGAATGCCAACGACACGCAGAATTTAGCAGTAAAGATCTCCTCTTTAGAAATAGGACCAGAAACAACCCAGGCAGCCGCCCCGCCTTCAGAACGGGAATTAGAACTAGAACCAAGCCAAAATCAAAATCAAGAGCAAGAGCAGCCCTCGGTAGAAACCCTGCGTATTCCAGTCAAAATAATTGAGTCGCTATTTTCCCTAGTGGAAGAACTCACCGTTCAAATGGGTGCCACCCATGACAAGGTCAAACAACTGGTTAAAACCAAAGACGAACTTAAACAACAAGACAATCGTATTCAAGAAAAACGTTTTGAATTAGAAAATGTCGTCGACGTGCGCGGCATCGTCAGCCGCCACCGCCATCCGGCGATGGTCACCGGCTACACGCTGGACGGCGCCTGGGGCTATCTGGAGCATGATTGGGTCGCCACCAAGGGCACCTTCATCTTCGAGCCGGCGGGCG
>NVTH01000140.1 GCA_002401525.1 Moraxellaceae bacterium
TGCTCGACTTTACGCAGAACGGGTCCGCAGGGACCCCCCAGCACCACACACAGAACTCACTGGGCAACAACTCGAACGGGAACAGCTGGAACGGAAATCAGCCCCAGCAGCAAAACAATGGTGGCTCATTTGTCCCATTCGGGCAAAGAGCGCCTCCCCAACAGAAACCGCTTGACCCTAACCGGTACAACGCTTTCGATCGCTTGGGGCATAGGCCCGGGAACTACGCGCAGCAAGGGGCGTACCAGCATGGACACCACGGACACCATAACAGCCTTGGAATGCGGCCCAACAATGGGAACGGGTTCAACAACAACGCGAATGTGAATTCCAATTTTGGGGGCGGTGGAATGTTTCTTGCCTTAGGCATGGTCAGTGCCATTTTAAATGCCAAAGAAACGGGCCTGGGGCAAGTAATTGATGCGGCGATGGTAGACGGCGCCTCGTTGTTAAGCGCTTCCTTTTTTGGCCAATTGGCGGCGGGGAAATTACATGAGGGACGGGGGGAGCATCCACTCAATGGCGCCAGTCATTATTACGATGCTTACGAATGTGCAGACGGTGAATACGTTTCCATTGCGTCGGTGGAGCCACAGTTTTATGAGGAGTTAAAACAGCTTCTGGGTCTCACAGAAGAAGATTTTGGTGAGCAATCCAATTACAAATTATGGCCTACGCAAAAAGCAAAAATAAAAGCGTTGTTTTTAACCAGAACGCAGTTGCAATGGTGTGAGCTGTTGCAGCAAAGTGATGTCTGTTTCGCGCCGGTATTACGTTTCGAGCAAGTGGCGGATCACCCTCATCATAGAGCGAGGCAGTCATTCGTTGAAATTGAGGGTGTGGTGCAGCCTGCGCCTGCGCCTCGATTTAGCGATACCAAAAGCGAAATTTCCAGGCCACCGGCCAAGCGCGGTGAACACACGGATGAAATATTATTAGACTGGGGGTATTCAAAACAGGACATCGCAGATCTTTATTCAAGTCAAGCGATCGAAGGTTTGTCTTGAGTTATTTGAGGCGTATTCGAAATTACCATTCATTAATGAACAATTAATTTGTTGTTAAATTTTAAACGGAGCAGGTAATAATGTCAGACAATGAAAAGCGTAGTAAAGGGATTGAATTGTTTAAACGAATCATTGAAGGACAACCAAGGAATCCAAGTTCTAGTCGATCTTCGGTACCGGCTGATTTCTCTCGGTATACGATGGAACATTTATTCGGCGATGTGTGGCAAGGCGAAGAACTGGATTTGCAAACTCGATCGTTAATTACTTGCACGGTACTTGTTTCTCTTAATCGGGAAGCCGAACAACGAATTCACTTTCCTGGTGCAAGAAACTTGGGTGTAGAACGTGAAAAGTTGGAAGCAATGATTACACATGTTGCCCATTATGCCGGTTGGCCAGTGGCTGCGAGTGCGTTTAGAGTGTTAGGAGAAGTGTGGCCTAAAGACGAATGATGGTTTTGTTTGATTGTTATCGGTGCGCACCTTGTTATTTTTGCACACACTCGGTCATTCCGGCCCTTACCGTCATTGGTGTACTGTCATTGCTGCGCCTACCCAGTCATTGCCGCGTCCATCCCGTCATTCTCGCGTACACCCGTCATTCCCGCGAAGGCGGGAATCCATCGGATTTGAACCAATGAGTTTAAAAATTAGAGTTATGTTTTGGCACGAAGGATAAGGTGGTGTTTATTCGATAAAGGAGTTTTTAATTGACATGAATTCCCGCCTTCGCGGGAATGACGAGTACTTAAAAAATGCTGAGGTGTACGCGTACATTAAAGTAGCATCCACAGAAACATATATTCAAATTACAAAGAGTGACTGCCTGGTTTTACAACAGTTTTTCTATAAATCCAGTCACTGCCGAATTAAATCCGTCTGCGCATTCTGCATTGACGGCATGGCCTGCCTCGACATCAACAATGGTGGTTTGAGGCATGGTGTTTTCAACAAAATCCCGCAGTGGTTGAAAACGTTTTTCTTGTGAACCACAGACTAATAGCGCCGGACGGGTGTTGTGTTGAATTTGATGTCGTAATGAGAGATGAGGGTGAGTATAAGCCATAGTTCTAGCAATGCTAGGAGGGTTTAATAGAGCACCGTCTTCGACCAATGGTATTTTTACTTCGGGGGGTAGCCATTTCGAATATTTAGGATGAACAGGAATCTTTTCTATGATCTTCATTCCTCCTGATTCAAAATATTGAATTAGACTTTCTGGGGATCTTGTTTCTTCTCGCGGTTCGGAAAACGCTGACGAGGAATTGGTAAAAACGTGACCGAGAATTTGCTGCGGGTAGTGAAGTGCATAACGAATCGAGAGACTGGCACCCAGAGAATGTCCGCACAAAAGTATTTTGTTTGCACCAATTGCTTTACGAATGAGTTCGATTTGTAGGACATAATTGTCGGGTGAATACGAATCAACATCGCTGGGAGCAGGCGAACGGCCATGTCCAAAAAGCTCAACTGTGACGGGGGTGCAGACCGCGCCAAGGGCTTTAATATTAAGATTCCACAGCGCTCGGCTACACAGTAATCCGTGAATTAATAACATTGCAGGCCCGTTGCCGGGGTGTACGTCATAATGCAAACTAGGTGTCGCCTGCGGTGATTCTGCGTGATGAGAGGCAGTACTACGGTTTATTAATTCCAGGTCGGTCATGTGGGGAGGATCCTTGTCTTTTTAAGTTGAGGCTTTCAAGGTCGGTAAGTTTATATCCTAAGGCAGATTATAAAATACTGATAGGCACAATCATTTAAATCATTAGTTCACTCGTATCATTTGGATAGGACGATATTACATTGCTTAAAAAAGGGAGTACATCATGAGTGTATCATTCGAAAACCGTGTTGCTGTAGTGACTGGAGCGGGGGCAGGACTAGGACGGAGTCATGCCAAATTTCTTGCCGAACGGGGCGCCAAGGTGGTAGTGAATGATTTGGGCGGATCCGTCGCTGGCGAAGGAGGTTCCACAGAAGCGGCCGACAGTGTGGTCAAAGAAATTATTGAGGCTGGCGGGGTAGCCGTTGCAAATTATGACAGTGTTGCTAGTGAACAAGGTGGGAAAAATATTATAAAAACTGCTCTCGACGAGTTTGGAAAGATCGATATTCTAGTGAATAACGCGGGAACAATACGAGATAAGAGTTTTGCAAAACTTGATTTGGATAATTTTACCGCATTGATGGATGTTCATCTAATGGGCTCCGTATACTGCACCCGAGCTGCGTGGCCGTTGATGCTGGAAAGTCGTTACGGGCGGGTGGTGATGACGACTTCTTCTGCGGGATTGTTTGGGTCCCATGGACAYGCTAATTATTCCAGCGCAAAAATGTCCTTGGTAGGTTTGATGAGTGCCTTAAAACAAGAGGGCACTAAGAAGAATGTGCTGGTCAATTCTGTTGCGCCCATGGCGTTGACTCGAATGACCGAAGAGGTCATGTCGCCTAAATTGGCGCCTAAAATGAAACCCGAGTATGTCAGCTCGATGGTGGCCTGGTTCTGCTCTGAGCAATGTGAGCTTGCAGGTGAAATAGTAGAATGTGGAATGGGGTATTACAGTAAAGTGCAGATCGTAGAAGCGGAAGGTGTATTTCTTGGCAACGGAGACGTGCCTTCCCCGGATGAGATCGGTGATAATTGGGGCTCAATTTCAAATATGAACAGTGCACAGACCTATAAAAATGCCGATGCACTGATTCGTGCGGTGTACTATAAAATGAAAGATCAAGGACTGCTGGAGAAATAAAAAGATGCGCTATAAAGAACCTAGATTCGCATCGGCTATATCGTCCCAGGCTGCGCGTTCCGGCTCCAACGGCGCATTTTCAGTTCGACAGTTTTTGCCCAATATTTTTGTAATACGAGAGTCACTGTCGTAGGGTTTCCACCCTGGGCTGCCGGTGCGCGCAAAGGAGGTCCAAGCGTCCATGGTGGCGATTGCCAGAGCATTCGCAGCGTCGCCATGGCCGTAGAATTTTGCCGCACCAGGCTTGGTGTTGGTGCCAAACACAAACGCGATCTCTACCGCATGACAAGCCCCTAATGCACCTCTCGCTGCCGGTGATTGCCAATCGAAGAGGTAGGAGTAGASGTTTGGATTATGGGCTTTTTGTTGTTCCAATAATCGCAGCGCGGGAATTCGAAATATTCGGTCTGTTTGAATGGCCATAAATATTTCGGGGGCGGTGGGCTCAACACCTCGAGCGGATAATCCTTCTTTATAGGCCGCAACAATATTGGGGATTTTGTCTTCTGGAATTAGGAAGCTAAGACGTTTATGCATTTTATTGTCGTCGAGTTTGATAATGGAAGGGTGCATCGCACCAAATAACTTCCACTCATCTAACGTGCTGCCGGCCAGGATATCAACGCCTGAGGAAAACCCGTCGTTAATGGCGCTAATGGGGTTAGCAGGAAGCACTTTACCATCCACTACGGGTCGTAATGGTAAACCACCGATTAAGGAAAGCGGGTAGCCCTCCACTTTTCCCGCTTCAATGCGGCGTTGTGCCTTTTTCAGGTCTTCACTGCTTGCTTTAAGTAAAGCGTCTGCATCAAGTTGCGTGATTTTTAAGAACGCTTCACCTACTAATGTGCCAGTTTCTAGACTGGCTGCGGTATGGCAGGCGCCTGATTGAGGAATGGCCTTATGAAATAATCCTTTTGCGGGGGGGAAGGCCAATAACGAGCCGATACTCATGCCGCCAGCAGATTCTCCAAAAAGGGTGACGTTGTTGGGGTCGCCTCCAAATTCTGAAATGTTTTCTTTAACCCATTGCAATGCTTTAGTTTGATCGAGCAAGCCTTCATTGCCGGTGGCAGGGATTTTGCCGTTGGTGACTTGCTCCAAATTGATAAATCCGAGAACGCCTAAACGATAATTTATAGTGACGATGACTACATCGCCGTGTTTACTAAGCGTACGGCCTTCATACACTCCCTGGCTGCCTGCGCCAATGGTAAAGCCGCCACCGTGAATCCATACCATGACGGGACGTTTCGCGTTGTCGAGTCGAGGCGTCCAAACGTTAAGTGTTAAACAATCCTCGGATTGCTCACCTTCTTCGGTGCCCATAATGGAGTCCATTTCGGACTTGTTTTGCAGGGCCCATTGGCCATATTCGCTCGCGTCTCGAATACCAGTCCATGGAATAGGGTCGGCAGGCGGTTGCCAACGTAATTTCCCTAATGGCGGCGCTGCGTAAGGAATGCCTTTAAAGGCCAAAATTCCTTCTTTTTCTAATCCTTGTAATTTACCGCAGTTAATTTGGACTACCGGTTCCCGAATATTCATGATGTCTCCTTGTTATCATTTTGTTGGTATCATTTTGCTGCTATCGCGATACCGATCGAATAGATGAGGTCGCTTTAGATTAATCATTACTACGAGTGTTGTTGACTATCTATTGGTGTTTTTTGATGTTGTTAGACGTTTTTATTATTGTTCAGTATTGAGTAATAGCATGCATGGTGTTTTCGTTGCGAACAAGCGAATGGAACATGATAGCATGGAGATTAAATCGGTTTATTAAGCAATGAAAAGACTATTTCTGTAGAGGATAGTTGCTGGTAATGTATCGTTATTTTATAAAAAAATATTTACGGAAATCAATCAACAGGGAAAGTAACATGCCAAGATTGTCAAAGCTAATTCGTTCAGTGGAAGGACGAGGGGTACTCATCACTGGAGCCGGCAGCGGGATGGGGCGCGCGACTGCACACCTTTTTGCAGATGAGGGGGCATTAGTTGCCGTGACTGATCGCAACGAGAGCGCGGTTGAGGAGGTGGTTAAAGAAATCACTGCTGCGGGGGGTACGGCTAAAGGTTGGGTGTTTGATGTCAGTGATGCTCAAATGATTGAGACCGTGGTTAATCAGGTGGCTGAGGAGTTTGGACGACTCGATATTATTGTTAATAATGCGGGCATTGCTACCGGAGGAGCGCTGGACTCAAGCCGATTCGAGGAGCGTTGGGAAAAGGCCATGAGCATTATGTTAACCGGTCCTGCTAGAATTGTTCGCGCGGCCTTGCCCCATCTTCGGAAATCCGATGCGGGGCGTGTCGTTAATATCGCATCCACTGAAGCGTTAGGAGCTACCCCTAAGGGCGCACCCTATGCGGCTTCAAAAACGGGACTAGTCGGACTGACTCGTTCGCTTGCGGTGGAATTTGGAAAAGAAGGCATTACCGTCAATTGTATCTGCCCTGGTGCGGTTCACACGGGTTTAACCAAAGTGATTCCTGAGGAAAACAAACAAATATTTTCTCGCCGCCGTGTACCGGTGGGGCGCTATGGTGATCCAGAAGAGATTGCTCAGATGACGTTAAGCCTGTGCTTACCAGCAGCCTCTTATGTCAATGGAGTGGTCCTTCCTGTGGATGGTGGGCTTACTATTAAAAATGCGTAAATGGGGATTGCTGATGTAATTTGAATCGTTAGAGTAATTTGTATTGTTCGTGCGGTCCGTGCTGCTTGTGGGGTATAGGTAGTTTATCTAGCCTGATTTAAAAAGGAGCCGAAACCCCTTTTGTCATCAGGCCAGATTTCTATATTTCTTGTTGGTGTAATGTTTATCTAATGTATGCGTATAAGAAGATAAATTAGCACGCCTCAAATAAACCTGCGGCTCCCATGCCTCCACCAATACACATACTGACGATGCCGTATTTTTTCTCGCGGCGTTTTAATTCGCGGATAATATGGCCTGTTAATCGAGACCCTGTCATTCCAAACGGATGTCCCACAGAGATAGCACCGCCATTGACGTTGTAGATTTCTGGGTCAATTTCCAATTTATCTCGGCAATAGAGGCATTGCGAAGCGAAGGCTTCATTGAGCTCGACTAAGTCGATATCATCGATATTGAGGCCCTTAAGATTAAGCAATTTTGGAATCGCGAAGACGGGCCCAATGCCCATTTCGTCGGGCTCACAACCGGCCACTGCCCAGCCTCGAAAGTAAGCCAATGGTTCTAGCCCTAACTGTTCCGCTCTCTCAGCGCTCATGAGCAAGGTCATTGATGCGCCGTCAGAAAGTTGAGAGGCATTACCTGCGGTTACTGTGCCGGTTCCGTCGTCGAGAAACGCGGGTTTTAGCTTCGCCAGGCCTTCTAGAGTGGTGCTGGGACGATTGCATTCATCCGTATCGCACACGCCCTCTACAATTTCAGTCTCTTTGGTTTCTTTGTTGATGACCTTTTTCCATTGGGTTTTCATGGCAACAATTTCGTCATCAAATAAGCCTGCTTTTTGTGCGGCTGCGGTGCGTTGTTGAGACAAAAGCGAGAATTCATCTTGGGCTTCTCGAGAGACCTGATAACGGTCAGCCACTACTTCTGCCGTTTTACCCATGGCCATAAATATGGCCGGCGCTTTCTCTTTGATAAAGGGGTGCGGTTCTGATTTTCCAGGCGTTTGACGGGTGCCCGCTGAGATCGACTCGACGCCACCAGCAATCATTATTTCGGCGCATCCGCTGGCAATTTGATTGGCAGCAATAGCGATAGAGTTTAATCCTGAGGAGCACGCCCGACTGATGGTTGAGCCTGCGGTGGTAATAGGCAGCTGTGACAGGACCACCGCCAATCGAGCAATATTGCCGCCTTGTTCTCCAGTTTGGCCCGCCGCGCCAACGATTACGTCTTCTACTTCTGCGGGGTCAATTTTCTGGTTTCTTGCCAATAAGGCATCAATACAATGGGCCACCATGTCGTCGGGCCGGGTTAAATTAAAGGTGCCTCGAAACGACTTGGCCAATCCAGTTCTTACACTATCTACTATCACAATATCTCGCATAGCAATCTCTCCGTGTGTTGAATCTATTGATTCTTGATCCATATTATTTTTAGGAGCAGACATTGTGCTCCCATACCGTGCCGATGTACAAGAGCGATAGCCAACGCAAGTTGCAACGGAAAGTGGGGGCTCGCTAGATATAGAAGGAACGGGGATGTATGATTCCAGGGCGATACAAACTAGGCCACGAATAATAGGCCACTAAAACTCTGAGTTTTGTAAAATGACAGAAGTCTCTAAATCTAATTTTATGACCACCTGCCCGGAAAAGTCGGGGCTTAAAAGGCCCAACAAATCTGAGTTGGTTGCGTTATTTTCGGAGTTTATCGACCCTGAGTATGTCATTGGGGATGCTGAATCTAAAAGACCTTATGAGTGCGATGGTTTGTCGATGTATCGCGAGATGCCTTTAGTGGTGGTGTTGCCAGAAACAGTGCAGCAGGCCCAGCAGGTGTTGAAGATCTGTCATTGTTATGGAATTCCAGTGGTGGCAAGAGGCGCGGGCACTGGTTTGTCGGCTGGGGCAATGCCGGACGCTAATGGCGTGTTGCTGTCCTTGGCAAAATTTAAACGTATCCTTGATATCAATTCCCAGGCTCGAACTGCCACCGTTCAACCGGGTGTGCGTAATATTGCCATTAGTGAAGCAGTGGCAGTCCATGGTTTATATTATGCCCCTGACCCTTCTTCGCAGATTGCTTGCACCATCGGCGGTAATGTCGCTGAAAATTCAGGTGGCGTGCATTGCCTTAAATACGGACTCACAGTTCACAATGTCATGCAATTAAAAATGCTTACGGTGGAGGGAGAGTTGTTAACTATAGGTGGCGGTGGACTTGATAGTGTGGGATTTGATCTTTTGGCATTGATGAATGGGTCTGAGGGATTGCTTGGCATTATTACTGAAATTACGGTGAAGTTGCTACCAATTCCTGAAAAAGCGCAATTGGTAATGGCGGCATTTGATACAGCACAAGCGGCAGGGGCGGCGGTGGGTGCGGTGATTGCGAAGGGAATTATTCCTGCAGGTTTGGAAATGATGGATCATTTGGCGATTAAGGCAGCAGAAGCTTACGTGAAGGTGGGCTACCCTACAGATGCGCAAGCGATTGTGTTGTGTGAAATTGATGGCACAGAACATGGTGTGATGGATTTTATCGAGAAGGTTGAGATTGTTTTAAAGAATGCAGGCGCAGTGGATACACAAGTGTCCAAAGATGAAGCGCAACGTTTGCAGTTTTGGGCAGGTCGTAAAGCAGCATTTCCAGCTGTGGGGCGTTTAGCACCTGATTATTATTGTATGGACGGCACG
>NVTH01000141.1 GCA_002401525.1 Moraxellaceae bacterium
GGTCCGTAGCATCGTGCTGGAAGGGTGCGAAAGGGCGCGTGAAAGTGCCCAGCAAACCTTAGACGATGTGCGTTCGGCGATGGGGTTAAACTATCGCTAAATTAGCTCTTTCTGAGGCGCTTAATTCTAAGATCGAATAGGCTTAATCGAGACAGCTCCCCCCATTTGAATTCAATCGAGTACGCCGCGCATTGAATCGAGGCAGGTTGCGGTTCGAACGCTTGATTGGGCTGGTCTGAAGCGAGCGCGCTACGGCATAGTGATAGTTTCGTCAAGCTGCTGCGTTTCACTTGGGTATGCTAGGATAGCCAAATCCGGGGGAAGCCTCCAATTAGACTATTCCTCAGGCAAATAGACCATGCCTCAGCCAAATAGACTATGCCGCAGAGTGGGCAGCAGAGTGGGCCAGCTTGAAGTGCTGCCCATTTAATCGAAAATTAGAATTACTTATGTCAGAGACTGAGATCGAAGAGTTTGTTTTAACTGAAGAAAATTCGGCGAAGATTGACTCAGCTGCAAAGGTCATTCCCGAGCTTCAGGGGCCGCCTCAACAGGCAGAAATGCCCTTTGCTGTGGTGCAAGGTCAGCCACTCACCACGATCCCCCAAGATCTTTACATTCCTCCCGATGCACTCGAGATTTTTTTGGAAGCATTTGAGGGGCCATTCGATTTCCTGCTGTATCTAATCAAACGCCAAAATATTGATATATTAGACATTCAAGTGGCTGAAATCACTCGTCAATACATGGAATACATCAACTTGATGAAGGCTTGTCAGTTTGATCTGGCGGCTGAATATTTAGTCATGGCGGCGATGTTAGGCGAAATCAAATCCCGCAGCCTGTTGCCCCGTCAAGAATTAATAGAAGAAGAGGAAGAGGATCCTCGGGCAGAATTAATTCGTCGTTTGCAGGAATATGAGCGCATTAAGCGAGCGGCGGAAGATTTAGGGGAATTACCGCGTGTGGGGCGTGACGTATTCCCCATTGAAGTGAAGGGTCCCGATATGGTGCGTGAAGTTCGGTTTCCCGACGTGGAGTTAAAAGACGTTTTATTTGCTTTAAAAGATGTGCTGCATCGAACCAAAATGTTTGAAAGCCACCATGTRCAACGAGAAAAATTATCCACCCGTGAACGTATGTCCTGTGTGCTAGCCAGCCTCAACTCAACGACCTTCGTAACATTTGAAAGTTTATTTGATTATGAACAGGGGCGGCTTGGGATAATCGTGACCTTTCTCGCTATATTAGAATTAGTCAAAGAGTCTTTAGTCGAACTGGTGCAGAATGAACCCTTTGCGCCCATTCACGTCAGAGCGAGTGCGTCATGAGTTGGGATATTGATCAATTAAAAAATATTGTTGAAGGCGCGTTGATGGCGGCGAATCAGACATTATCGCTTGATCGTCTAGTGGATTTGTTTGATCTCGATGAGCGCCCCAGTAAAGAAGAGTTGCGCACCGTGTTGGAAAGTTTGGCCAATGATTTTGAAGGTCGCGGTGTTGAATTAAAAGAAGTAGGTTCCGGTTATCGTATCCAAGTAAAACAAGAGTTCGCGCCTTGGGTGGGACGATTGTGGGACGAAAAACCAGCTCGGTACAGCCGCGCGTTGCTAGAGACTTTGGCACTCGTCGCGTATCAGCAGCCCATCACGCGGGGGGACATCGAGGCGATTAGAGGCGTTGCGGTAAGTTCGTACATCATCAAAACCTTGTTAGAACGAGAATGGGTGCGTATTGTGGGCCATAAAGACGTGCCAGGACGACCCGCGATGTATGCTACGACCAAGTCATTTCTTGATTATTTCGATATGAAAAGCTTAGAAGAGCTGCCTTCTTTGGCAGAAATTCGCGAGTTTGAAAAGGTCAATGAAGAGCTTAATCTGCCCGAGCCCAATGCCCAGCCTGAAGTCGAAAAACCTGAAGCCGAAAATTCTGAAGCTCAGGCGGAGACAGAGACAGAGACAGAGAAAGAGAAAGAGCAAGAGAAATCCGATATTTCCGAAGTTGCGAGCGAAAATCTCGAGGCGGGAGAGGCCGCCGGTGCCGATATAGTTGCGGAAGGCGCCGAAGAGCCTGATACTAATCAGGCCGAAGCAACGATTGAAATTGAAAACTGTGAAGAATATTCAACTTCTGAGAGTGAAATCTTGGCAACTATTGAATCCAGCAGCGATAATGTAAAAGATTATTCGAATGATAGTGAGTTCGAAATGGAGACGGAAAGTGCTACTTCAGAGGAATAGCTGTAAGTAGCCCCTAGAGTTTCGTAATTTTAGGGTAAGTTTAGCGTCGTGATGTACAGATTAACTGGAAGATAAGAAATAACTCTTGTCAAAAAGATATGAGTGAGAAATTACAGAAAGTACTTGCCCGAGCTGGACTGGGTTCTAGAAGAGAGCTGGAAGAGTGGATTAAAGACGGACGTGCCACCATCAATGGCAAGGTGGCCCGTTTAGGGGACCGCATCGAAGGCTCGGATGAGGTCTATGTTGACGGCAAAAAAATCAAATTCGTTGCCGAGAACGAAGCGCCCCGAAGGGTGATCTTGTATTACAAACCTGAAGGCGAAGTGTGTACTCGCTCCGATCCTGAAGGCCGCCCCACCGTATTTGATAATCTTCCCAAACTGAGCGGGCTGCGCTGGGTTGCCGTAGGGCGATTGGATTTTAATACCTCTGGATTACTATTTTTTACCACCGACGGCACCATTGCCAATGCTTTGATGCATCCTTCCTCTCAAGTAGAGCGGGAATATGCGGTGCGCGTTCGTGGGCGCCCTGGCGATGACGTGTTGCAGCGATTAATGGAAGGCGTATTGCTGGAAGACGGTGTTGCGCGCTTCGATCAGATTATCGATGGGGGTGGCGAAGGCAGTAATTATTGGTATCACGTGGTCTTGAAAGAAGGCCGTAACCGAGAAGTACGTCGGCTATGGGAATCACAGAATTTCCAGGTGAGTCGTTTGATTCGGGTTCGCTTTGGCAGTATTGGTCTGCCACGAGAATTGAAAGCGGGTCAATGGAAAGAGTTGAATAAAAGCGACATTGATCAATTGGCTAGTTTTGCGGGCGTGGCGCGTCGATCGCGTACCGGATTATACGGTCGAGAGCGGCCTCGTGATAATAAGCAGCAGCATTCTAATTCGGGTTCTAATTCGAATAGTACGGATGATGATAAGAATAATCGTAAACGTCGCGGCTATCTGCGTCGCCGACGCTAAGGCGACCTGCTGAATTAAGCGTTTTAAACGTGGTCGAGATAAAAAAGGTGGCTGAGGCCACCTTTTTTTGTTTGACGGAGTTTATCGTTGTGCGGCGTGATATGGGTATGATCTAACTACTCGCCGCAAAAGTCTTCTTTTTTATCGTGAGCAACGCTGACGTCTTTTAACGCTTGTAGCACACTGCGGCAGCTAAACTGGCCGACAAACTTACCATTTTTGACTACCGGGATTCGGCGTCGTCGGTTATCGATGAGCATTTTGGCGACGTCCATGACGTCCATGTGATCTTCGATACTTTGGAAGTCGGTGGTCATGAAATCACTCACATGCCCGCCTACATTGCCGTAATAGCTGCCGTCCAAAATCGCCTTTAAACAATCCACTTCAGAAATAACGCCCACCACTTCATTCGCATCATTCACTACAGTAGCGCCTGAAATATGTTTTTCCAGAATGATATGAATAGCATCAAAAAGGTCGGTGTCGGGTTTAAAGGTCACCGGTTGCTTGGTCATGTAGTCTTCTGGGTGGAGTGCTTTGAACATAATGTGCCCCGCGCTTAATGGGATTAGAAAGACGATTATCAAAAATTAAACTAGTTTGAAGTGGCGCGAGTACTGATTAATCAAGGGCCGCCTATAAATTGTAGTCGTTTTGGTACGCTACTCTAATTATTTTTTTAACTCAATACTCTCGATAAAAATCTTTCCGCAGTGTGGGGCTGTTAATAGTGGCGAATTGGAGTTTTTCTCGCTTGGGGTAGGATACCTTTCGTATTGAACCGGCAGCAAAAATATTATTAAGTGGTTTCAATAATTTAATTATCTGATTAATCAGGACAGCCTAAGTTGAATGCAAGTTGAATGTAAATTGAATGTAGGTTGAATGGATTTAAAAGCGCTGCTGGGCCTGTATTTCATTCCTATGCGGCATATTTTACTGATTAACAAGCCGGTGTTGAGGTAAATTGGTGAGCGCTGCTTGAACTATTAGTCAAGTATGCTATAAGAGTGGAGAGGCGTAGTTTCTGAAAAGAATGTCTTTTTTGTTTTTCGATTTATTAATTCAGTTTCTTCAGTTTTGGGTTGATTCATTACTGCAAAAATATCAGTACTAAATTCATCTGGTCAATTATATAGGCAGTCATATAAGCAGTTATATAAGAGGACACTTTGATAGAGGGATAGTCTCGAATAGCCTGGCGAAGGAGTTGCCAGGATTATTAACTCGGTGGTTATCTCATTACTTGTTTCAGTGCTTATCTCAGTGTTCTTCTCAGTAGTTATATAGTATTTATGTAATTATATAATAACGATTTAGTCGTTATTTCAGTGGCAAAGGTTTCAGCCGATAAATTTGTAGCGCTTTAGAAGGAATCTAATGTCTTCATCTTTATGGCCTTTAGTGGTTTATTTTTTTGCCGTGATCATCGTCATTGCTGGAATGATGGGGATGTCTGCAGTGCTCGGTGGTTCCAAGAAAAGGACCAAAGCCACCAATGAACCCTTTGAATGCGGCGTCGTGCCTTATGGCACCGCACATATTCGTGTCCCTGTGCCATTTTTCTTAATGGCAATCTTCTTTGTAATCTTCGATTTGGAAGCCGTATTTCTATTTGCTTATGCCATTTCCTTGCGCGATGTAGGTTGGCCTGGGTATTTTGAAGTGTTGATCTTTATTGGAATTCTATTGGCAACGTTAATTTATTTATGGCGTTTAGGAGCGCTGGATTGGCGAACTAAGAAACAAAAATTTCAGCAGTCTAATTATATAAAATATTAAGTTGAGATTTAAAAAGAGATAACAGTTGAAGTTAGCGAAGTACAAGATGAAGGGCGTGGATTGGTTCAATAGGGTGGATGCTTTTTTGAATCGCTATATTTTTCGTTGAATGGGAAATATTTCCCATATTTTTCAGTGACAATATCTTGGGTAATGCTATGGAATGGTCGTTGGATAAAGTGCAAAAAGGGGCACAGCCTCGAGTGAATGACAGCCCCGCTGCAGCAGAGGCGGTCGAAAAAAATGTCCTGATGGGGAAAGTGGAAGATTGGGTTGCGTGGGGGCAAGCCAACTCTCTTTGGCCCTACAACTTTGGTATTTCTTGTTGTTACGTAGAATTTGCCTCCTCGTTAATGCCAGATTATGACCTTGCTCGGTTTGGCGCCGAAGTCATTCGAGCCACTCCGCGTCAGGCGGATTTTATGGTTATTGCGGGCACCGTGTTTCGTAAAATGGCCCCCGTGGTACAGCGCCTCTACGATCAAATGTTAGAACCCAAATGGGTGATTTCCATGGGTTCGTGCGCAAACTCCGGTGGCCTTTACGACGTCTATTCGGTGGTGCAGGGCGTTGATAAGTTTCTCCCAGTTGATATCTATATGCAGGGCTGCCCGCCTTCTCCGAATTCATTTCATCACGCCTTTACCCTACTTCAGGAAATCGTCGCGTCTGAGCGCCGTTCAGCCAGTTGGATTGTGGGTCCAGAAGGCGTTCAGAAAATAGCCCGTAAATCCCAGCGAGAAACCATGCGAGAAAAGCGCCTCGACATTGTCGAATTGCGATCACCTGACGAGGTATAAGATTTAAAATAATTAATAATTTAGGAATATATTTTTAGAGATGCCCTGAAGTTGAGTGTGCAGTTAATTGGATTAAACACTGATGAATACAGAAGCGTTAGACGTGACAGCAATGCAACAAGATTTGGCCCGTTCGGGGGCCGTGATTGAATTGTTTAACAAATTTGGTGAATCACTTTTTACTATTCAAATCACTGCCGATGAGATCCCTACACTTTGGGTCAGTAGAGCGCATAGTTATGGCGTGCTAAATTTCTTAAGAAATAATATTAACCAACCATATCTCTTATTATATGATTTAACCGCCATCGATGAGCGTCATCGTGATCATCGAGAGGGCCAACCCAGCAGTGAATTTACTGTTCTTTATCATCTGATTTCCCCTTCACGTAATGACGACATTCGGATTAAAGTGGCCCTCGATGATGCTGATTTAGTCTTGTCTACCGTTTCAACTTTGTGGCGTTCGGCCAATTGGTACGAACGCGAAGTGTGGGACATGTTTGGCATTGTGTTTGAAGGCCATCCAAACCTGCATCGAATTCTAATGCCGTCCACCTGGAAGGGCCATCCGTTAAGAAAAGAACACCCCTGCCGTGCCACCGAAATGGAAGATTTTAATCTTACCGATGAATGGGTGGAGGAGGAGCAAGAGGCGTTGCGGTTTGACCCGGAAAAGTGGGGCATTGAAACCGACACCGGCAAAGACACCGATTACATGTATTTAAATCTGGGGCCTAATCATCCCAGTGCCCACGGTGCGTTTCGAGTAATGATGCAATTGGAAGGGGAGGAAATAATTAATTCCGTGGCGGAGATTGGATTTCATCACCGTGGTGCAGAAAAAATTGGTGAACGGCAGTCTTGGCATAGTTACATTCCTTACACCGATCGCGTCGATTATGTCGCGGGGGTGATGAATAATTTACCCTACGTATTATCCCTCGAAAAAATGGCGGGCATTGTTGTTCCTGAGCGCGCCAAAGTAATTCGCATCATGCTTTGTGAACTTTCTCGAATCATGAGCCATTTATTATTCTACGGCACCTTTGCGCAGGACTTAGGCCAGATGTCGCCTGTGCTGTATATGTTTATCGATCGCGAGAAGGGCTACAAAATTATTGAAGCCATCACGGGCGGTCGCCAACATCCAAGCTGGTTTCGAATTGGCGGCGTGGCTCAGGATTTACCTCGCGGTTGGGACAAAATGGTCGCGGAATTTGTGGACTATCTTCCCAAGCGTCTTGATCATTACAACGACATGGTGATGAGGAATTCCATCGTTAAACAACGCTCCAAAGGCTTGGGCAGTTTCACCACCGAAGAAGGTTGGGATTGGGCCGCCACAGGACCGATGTTACGCGCTACGGGTTGTGATTGGGATATTCGTAAAAAGCGCCCTTACGCAGGCTACGATCAATTTGAATTTGAAGTGCCCGAAGGCGTCAACGGCGATATTTATGACCGTTGCGCAGTGCGAGTGGAAGAGATGCGTCAAAGCATCCGCATTATTAAACAGTGTTTGGATAATATGCCTGAAGGCCCGTATAAAGCCGACCACCGTCTGACCACGCCGCCGCCAAAAGAGCTTGCCATGCAGGACATCGAAACCCTAATTCAACATTTCACCACCGTGACTTGGGGCCCGGTGATTCCTCCTGGGGAATGCGTGGTGCCGATTGAAGCCACCAAAGGCATGAACGGCTATTACCTTATCAGTGATGGCAGCACCTCGTCCTATCGAACACGCATAAGAACCCCATCGTTTGCACATTTACAAATGGTGCCGTTTATGGGCAATGGCCTGATGATAGCCGATTTAATCGCCATTATTGCCAGCATTGATTTTGTAATGGCGGACGTGGATCGCTGACAGAAAACTAAATCCCATAACCGATGGTTGGTGAAAATAATACGCTTAAGGTGATTTCATGATTGAGGTAGTTGAAATAACAGAAGTGGCAGATCGAGTGGGGCCCGCGGGCATATTAAGCGCAGAAGAAATTAAACAAATTGATCACAACCTAAGTCACTACGATAACAATCGCGCCGTCACCATTGAAGCGTTAAAAATAGTTCAAAGGCAACGCGGTTGGGTGTCCGACGAATCTTTGCAATCTGTCGCCGGTTATCTGAAATTATCCGCCGCAGAAGTAGAAGGCGTGGCGACGTTTTATAATCTAATTTATCGGCAGCCCGTGGGCAAAAATGTAGTTCGAATTTGTGACAGCGTGACCTGTTGGTTTATGGGCTATGAAGAAATTCGAGACAGCTTAAAAGAAGAATTGAAACTTGAATACGGCCAAATGAGCGATGACGGTCAATTTACACTATTGCCGGGTCCCTGCATGGGCGCCTGTGATTGTGCTCCGGTAATGATTGTGAATGATGATTTGCACACCCATGTGGACGCTCAGAAGGCGAAAACCATTGTAAGAGAATATAAAAAATAGTTAAAAAATAGTTAAAAAATAGTTAAAAAACAGTTAAAAAAACGAATTAATAAATATGTTCATCAAATATCATATTCAACGATATTTAATCGACGGTGACATCAATCGGAGTGAATCGCCTAAATCATGGAAACCTCTTTAGCGCAAGTGACGCCTTTAACGCAAAATATTGGTGAAGGCAAAACAACGCCCGATCTAAGTCAATACCAACAGGCGGGTGGCTATGAGGGACTCAAAAAAGCCGTACAACAAAACTCTTCTGAGGTATTAGAAGAAATAAAACAGTCCAATTTAAGAGGGCGGGGCGGAGCGGGGTTTCCCACCGGTTTAAAGTGGAGTTTTGTACCCTCAGGCGATAATGCACCGAAGACCAAATACGTGGTGTGCAATGCCGATGAAATGGAGCCGGGTACGTTTAAAGACCGCATGTTAATGGAAGGCGATCCTCATCAGTTGATTGAAGGCATGGCTATTGCCGCGTACACCATTCAGGCCTCAGTGGGGTACGTATTTTTACGGTTTGAATACACCGAGTCTGCACGTTTGTTGGAACAGGCAATTGAAGAATGTAAGAAAAACAACTTGCTAGGCAATAATATTTTAGGCACTGGCTTTAATTTCGAGCTTTACGTTCACACCAGTGCGGGCCGTTATATTTGTGGCGAAGGAACCGCACTGTTGAATTCTTTGGAAGGGCGAAGAGGCATCCCCCGAGCTAAACCGCCGTTTCCTCAAGTGGCGGGTTTATGGGGCAAGCCCACCATTGTCAATAACGTCGAAACTTTTTGCAATATCCCCCACATTATTA
>NVTH01000142.1 GCA_002401525.1 Moraxellaceae bacterium
TCGCGTTCTTAAGCTTCATCGTATGGGCGCATCACATGTACACCACAGGGATGCCTCTAGCGGGCGAACTGTTCTTCATGTATGCGACGATGCTGATTGCCGTGCCTACTGGCGTCAAAGTATTTAACTGGATCGCCACCATGTTTGGTGGGGCTTTGACCTTCGAAACACCCATGCTGTTCTGTATTGCTTTCGTATTCTTGTTCACCCTGGGTGGATTAACCGGCGTCATGCTTTCTTTAGCACCGGTTGATTTTGCATACCACGACAGCTATTTCGTTGTGGCGCATTTCCATTACACCATGGTGGCGGGTGCGATCTTCAGTATGTCTGCAGCAGTCTATTATTGGCTGCCTAAGTGGACCGGCAAGATGTACAACGAAACCATGGGTAAAATTCACTTTTGGATTGCGTTTATCGGCTTTAACCTGACATTCTTCCCACAACATTTTGTGGGTCTAGCAGGCATGCCACGCCGTATTCCTGACTACGCACTGCAATTTGCTGACTTCAACATGATGTCCAGCATTGGCGCATTCACCTACGGATTTGCACAGCTGTTGTTCCTTTACAACGTTGTACAAACAATCCGCAAGGGTAAAGCCTGCACAGACGAGAAAACCTGGGAAGGTGCGGAAGGATTGGAATGGACTGTGCCTAGCCCAGCGCCATTCCACACATTTTCCACTCCTCCTACCGTTAAGTAATCGGGTTAGAGACGTCACATGACAGACATTACCGCTACTAAGAAAAAACGCACCACAGTCATATTACTGGTGATGGTGGCGGCGATGTTTGGGTTTGGGTTTGCCCTCGTACCACTTTATGATTTGTTGTGCGAATTAACCGGGATTAACGGCAAAGTTGTCTTGGTGCCCTACGATGCAAAAGACGTCGAAGTAGACGAAGAACGCATTGTTAGCATTCAATTCATCGCCATGAATAACAGCGGCATGCCCTGGAAATTCAAACCTAATCACAACAGCATCAAGGTAAACCCCGGCGCCTCTACCTCAACAAGCTTTTACGCTCACAACCCCACTCAAAATTTTATGGTTGGTCAGGCAGTGCCTAGCATTTCACCTAGCAGTGCGGCCAAATACTTCCACAAAATTGAGTGCTTCTGCTTTAACCAGCAGGAACTAGAGAGCGGCGCCCAGGCAGATTTGGGATTACGATTTTTTGTTGATAAGGAGTTACCGAAGAATATCCACACGATCACGTTAACTTATACATTATTTGACGTTACCCAAAAGGTGGCCTCAAGCAATTAGTGTTTTCTAGCTTTATGACTCGAAAACACCATTGATTTATTGCGGAGAAATATCAATGAGCACGAACAACAGTGACCAGTATTATGTGCCAGAGAGCAGCGGTCTGGCGCTCACTACTGCAACGTCCGTCGCCACTATGGTGGGCGGACTCAGTATAGCCTTTAACGGTTTAACCTTTGGTGACGGCACTGGAGGCATCGGTTGGATTATTGCCTTAGCAGGCCTAACCCTATTTTTCGCCACCCTTTTCGTTTGGTTTAGAACCACCATTATTGAGAACCATCAAGGCCTAGCCAATAGCCAACTAAAAAAATCCTACGCCCTCGGCATGCAATGGTTTATCTTTTCTGAAGTATGCTTTTTCGGCATCTTTTTTGGCACCCTCTTCTACTTGCGCAACTACGCAGGCCCTTGGCTTGGCGGAGAAGGCACTAAAGTAGGCGACACCAATGGCGTACTTTGGGAAGGCTTCAAGTACGCTTGGCCGATGATGACCACCCCTCAAGAAGCTATTGGCATCAGTAATCAAGTACAAGCGAATAACGGCATCTTCACCAGCCCAACAGGCTTAATGCATTGGAACGGTATTCCTCTCATCAATACTATTTTGCTATTGAGCTCCAGCGTCACCTGTCACTTCGCTCACACGGCTCTTTTAGCCAATAACCGTAGCCGATTTAATATCTTGCTTGGCCTCACCTTAATACTTGGTTTTGTATTTGTGGGCTTCCAAGTGGAAGAGTACAGAGAAGCGTACATAGAGCTTGGGCTGACTTTAAAATCTGGCGTTTACGGGTCGACCTTCTTCATCCTGACTGGATTCCACGGATTCCACGTTTGCATGGGTGCGACGATCTTGCTGGTGCAATGGTTGAGGTCCACTACCAAAGGTGACTTTACTGCAGAAGACCACTTCGGTTTCGAAGCGGCCTCGTGGTATTGGCATTTCGTTGATGTGGTGTGGGTAGGATTGTTCTTATTCGTCTACATTATCTAATTAGATTGTCTACTTAGATTGTTGTAACTCTGGAGTGGCTGCAGTTCCTGCGGCGCTCCAGGGGGCTTTCGAAGCCAACGACCCAGTTAACACCCCATAACCTACCAAGCCTATTAAAATGGCCGCCAAAGTCACTCTAACCCCCAAAGAGTGCAAGGTTCGTTTGGTTTTACCCTGATCCTTCATCAAAAAAACGAATCCACTGGCTAAACTAATGACTAATAATATAAACGTGATCACTATGGCTGGCTTTAACCACATAGCACACCCTCTGTTATTGATAAAATTTGAATTATGACTGAGCAAGAAACGCCAGAAAAAGGCTTAACAAAAGAAACCGCTCCGCTCGAAAAGGCAAAATTAACTTTTCATACCAATTGGAAAATTAGTACCTTTGTCGCACTTATGCTGCCCTGCTTAATAAGCCTAGGTTTTTGGCAGCTTGACCGTGCGGATGAAAAACGAGCAGTACAGGCTGTCTTTGATTTACGCCAAACGGAAAAGCCGATTTCGATAGAGTCGCTGTTTGATCAACAAGCCGTTGACCTGAAGTCCGTGAGGGTATCTTTAAAAGGCCGTTATATCAATTCCAATAACATCCTCATTGATAACAAGATTTATCACTCCAAATTTGGCTATGAAGTAGTAACACCCTTTAAACTCAGCACCAGCGGCCGCCTGATTTTAGTAAACCGAGGTTGGATCCAAGGACATTCCGATCGCCGAATATTTCCAGACATTGACGAAATCCAGAAAGAACAAACCGTAGAAGGCGTTATCTTTATCCCTTCCAAAACCCCTTTTTCACTCGGCACACCAGAGCAATCCGACGCCTGGCCTAAGCGCGTCCCGTTTATAAATCACACAGAACTTGTAGCCTATTTCGATGCCCCCCTTTTCCCGCATCAGGTCCGTTTAGACACCCAGCAAGCAGGCGAATTACAACGCAATTGGAAAGTGATCACCGTTAAACCTGAAAAACATACGGGTTACGCGGTGCAATGGTTTGCAATGGCCTTCACTCTTGCCTTACTTTATTTAGCTTTAAGTACCAACCTATTGGGCTGGTCCCAAAACAAACAGTAGCCATAAAACACACCCTAACCGCGCGACTTTTGTTCAGGGGTCAGCTCATTGAGCTCACTCCTCTTTATTTTTTATGGCTATCTCTTTTTAGTTATCTCCATTTAGGATCTACCCATGATTGAAAACACAGTAAATCCACAACAACGCCGAAAAAATCGCCTCAAACTACTTTGTTTGGTAGGGCTGCCCGTGATCACCGTGGTGCTGTCCACCCTCATGTTTAAAACCGGCATAGGCCTGCCCAGCGGCACCAAAAACAAAGGCGCGCTGATACAACCCCCGCAACAAATTGCAGATTTTCCCTTCACTAAAACTGACGGAGAGCCATTTGATTACGCGCCTGACTCAAAATGGAGCCTTCTTTTACCGGCTTTTGGCGAATGCAAAGAAGACTGCGAAAAACGCCTTTTTCTGACTCGACAGGTGCATATGTTATTAGGAAAAAATGCCGATGCGGTACGGCGCTATTACCTCAATATCGAAGGAACATTGAGCCAGCAAACCCTAAACATGCTGAAACAAGATCACCCAAAGCTGACGGTAATTAACACTACGCGAGAAGCCATCGAGAGCCTCGGAGGCGGCATTATCACTTATTACTCTAACAAAGCGATGCCCTACTTTTTAGTAGACCCCAGAGGCTTTGTAATGATGTATTACACCGATCAAAACACGGACAAAGAACTAATAAAGGATTTAAAATTCTTGATCACGAAAGCCGGCGGGCATTAAGGGAAAAACCGCCGCCAAAAGCCTTGGCTTGATGACTCAATAGAACAATACTCCCGCCGACTTCGCCGTCAGCGGTGGCGAGCAAACCATTGACTATTGATTTATCACATTGGAAACCACAATGATCAATGTTGAGATAAACACCGCAACCACCACCAAACCCACAATGATATAAGCCTTGAGATTACCCCCCTCAAAATCTCGCTGACGATTTTTACTACTTTGGACTCCAATCGCAGCAGATAACACGCTACGTATCACCTGAAGCAAAGATAGTTTTTTAGGCTTGGAATCATCATTCATAATTAATCGTAACATCCATTAGCAGGGGGAAAAAATAACGGTGCAAAGTAGCGCACATGCGCTCAGATTACCCAGTAAATTATCACCTCATTTGCATGCTTATGTCGACAATATTGGCCAACATTTCCTTGATTCCATTAACATCCAACAATGATTATTTCTCCGCCAGCCTTGCCCAGACAATATTCATATCGAAAAAACACCACAGAGACCACTCCTGAAATATTGTAAGCCTTTTATCGAAAAAGAAAGCCGTTATAAACCTTGGCTTCCCCTATGACAGGCATGTTTTTGCATGCTATAGTCGATCAATTCGCTGCGGCTAATATAGAAGGCATTGATTCATCAGCAATTATTATAGCCAGGCATCAATAACAGCAATCTCTCTAACGTTGACAGCTGGGGCTTTTTAGCAGCACAATATCGAGAATCCACGTGATTAGACTCAACTCGCTGACAAGGCTTTGACTAAAGGATATTGAGAAAATCGATTTATTTTCGCCAAATTAAAGAAAAAGTCGAATAAGTCAGCTATAAACGATGTTTGAGGAAGAACATTTAACACTATTCCTAACGGATGAGTGTTATTATAAGGAATTCTGTTAGAAAGACAGAATGTAGTAATTAAATTAAACAATTGGGGAATATCACGAAATGAGTACCGGTACAGTAAAATGGTTCAATGCAGATAAAGGCTTCGGCTTCATCACTCCAGACGACGGTGGAAAAGATTTATTTGTTCACCATTCTGAAGTTAAGGTTTCTGGATACGCATCACTTAACGACGGCCAAAAGGTTGAGTTTGAAGTAGGCCAAGGCCAAAAAGGTCCTTGCGCAAACAACGTTATACCTCTCTAAAGTAAAGGTTACTTTACTCAGAGAATAGCTGTAATAGCTACACTAAAGGGAGGCGGCGCATCACTGCAAAGCCCCCTTTTGGTGTTTCTTCTTTTATGATTTAGCGATCCGCATATATTGCCCCGCCTAAAACCAGATTCAAATCATTATCAAATACCCGCCACCGCCCATTTCACGGGCACGAAAACCTCTTGGAGAGGCAGTTCCAATCCTTACGCGTAGTATTTTTTATAAGCGCACGCCCTCTAATTAGAGTATCTAATCCTCCTACCAATAAGTATTATTATTTGCGTTTCGGTGCTGCATCATAGCTCAGGTCAGGCAAGCTCCTCTCACCGGGCTGATCCTTGCGACTTAACTCATCGCACACCTCATCATTCCCACCACACACCTCGCAATCAGACTTCATTCCTAGCGCGCTCATACCGCCGCACGAGCCTTGAATAGGCTTCCTCTTAAAGAGAACCCCAACAGACATAATTAGGACAATGGCACCCATAAAGACCATCGTTAACAGTAAAATTTTCAGCACGCTTTATCTCCGAACTTAATTCACATAAGACTTAAACAGTTCCGTCTGTCTTTCCGTAAAAGAGCCGTCCTCTCTGACGATAAAATAGGCGGCAATATCGTTTTTTTCGGCGAGCCGAAAGCCTTTTTCCGCCCCCAAAACCATTAGCGAAGTGGCCCAACCATCCGCATACATCGCACTTTCGTGTATCACCGAAACCGATGCCAGCCGATGGCGTATAGGGTAACCGGAATTGGGGTCAATAGTATGCGAATAACGCACTCCATCCGCTTCAAAATAATTCCTGTAGTCTCCTGAAGTCGCCACTGCCCTGTCAACCAGAGAGATGGTCTTATGAATACTGCGCACCCCTTCGACCGGGCGCTCAATAGCGATCTTCCACTCATCTCCATTTGGTTTCTTACCATAGCCTCTAATTTCCCCTCCCACCTCGACAAGCGCGCTCAGCACACCCAGGCGCTTAAGTTCCGCCACCAGATCATCCACTGCATATCCTTTAGCAATCGCGGATAGATCGATTTCAAGTGAGCGGGTTTTTTTTATAGATAAGGCCTCAGAATTAACCCACAAATATTCAAAGCCGGTGGATTCTTTGGCGCGGTCAATTTCCTTTTGGCTAGGCACTTTATCCAACGTATATTGCGGTCCAAACCCCCACAAAGCGACTACTGGTCCCACGGTGACATCAAACGCACCAGCACTAATTCGACTAAGCTCTTGGCTCGCCTTTAGGACATTATAAGTATCAGCAGAAACATCAAACCAACGATCAGGAGCCATGCGACCAAAACGAGACACTTCAGAATCGGCAATGTAAGTAGACATCAACTGATTAATACTCTGAAGAGAATCATCAATTAAGGTCGCTAATTGAGGCGACTCAAACCCCATTGGCAAACCAACGACACTGACATGATAAGTAGTACCCATCGTTCGGCCGTCGAACTTATGGATCTCCACGTTAGTATTAGTCTCGCACCCCGCAAGCCCGACTAGAAACAGCACGCCATAAAACAAAAAACGGGGAATCCAAAAGGCCGCCTTTGGACGGCCATTAGATTCCCCGTTTTTATTTACTAGCAAGCCGTTCACTCGCATGCCATTAGTTTGTGAGCCATTAACTGCCAAAGTCATCGAGAAGAATATTTTCTCTTTCTACACCCAACTCATCAAGCATACTGATGACTGCCGAAGTCATCATTGGTGGACCACACATATAATACTCACAATCTTCGGGAGCCAAATGATCATGCAAATAATTATCGTGAACCACATTATGAATAAAACCGGTTAAGCCAGTCCATTTATCCTCTGGCATCGGATCAGACAATGCCACATGCCATTCAAAGTTATCGTATTTTTTCGCCAGCTCGTCAAATTCCTCGGTATAGAACATCTCTCGAGAACTACGAGCGCCGTACCAGTACGATATTTTGCGATCGGCATTCAAGCGTAACAATTGGTCAAATACATGTGACCGCAAGGGCGCCATTCCTGCACCGCCCCCGACAAAAACCATTTCTGCTTCAGTTTCTTTCGCGAAGAATTCACCAAAAGGCCCATACACAGAGACCTTATCGCCCGGCTTTAAGTTAAACGTCCAAGAAGACATTTGCCCTGGCGGAAGGCCTTCCGATCGAGGCGGCGGTGAGGCGACTCGAATATTAAACTTCAGAATGCCTTTCTCATCAGGAAAGTTGGCCATTGAATAAGCGCGTATTACGGTCTCTTTTACAACGGACTTATTATTCCAAATACTGAATTTATCCCAATCTTCCTTATACTCTTCTTCAATATCGAATTCATTATAATCCAGCTCATGGGGAGGACATTCAAGCTGAACGTAACCTCCTGCACGGAAGTTCACTTCTTCCCCAGTGGGAAGCTCTAACACCAACTCCTTAATAAAGGTCGCGACGTTATGGTTTGATTTAACCGTGCATTCCCACTTCTTCACACCAAAACAGGCATCTTCCACTTCAATATCAAGATCTTGTTTTACAGCGACCTGACACGATAAGCGCCAGCCTTCTTTCGCTTCACGCTTTGAAAAATGGGTTTCTTCGGTGGGCAGGATATCCCCACCGCCACTGAAAATTTTGACGCGACACTGGCCACAAGTCCCCCCGCCGCCACAGGCAGAAGAGACAAATATTTTTTCGCTGCCCAGCGCGCCTAATAACTTATCGCCCGCGTTTACATCAATTGATTTTTCATCGTCAGCGTTGATGCGAATGTGCACCAACCCGGTACTTACCAACTTAGATCGCGCAAATAAAATCAAAGTAACCAGTAACAGCACAATGGCGGTAAACATGGTTACACCAAGAATAATCTGTATGCCCATTTTCGACTATGGCCTATTTAATTAAATTCAAAACCCAGTTACAACTGAACCCCGGAGAACGACATAAACCCAAGCGACATTAGACCTACCGTAATAAAGGTAATACCCAAACCACGTAACCCTTCGGGTACATCGCTGTATTTAAGTTTTTCCCTTATTCCCGCTAACGTCACGATAGCCAAAGTCCAACCCACGCCCGCACCGAAACCATACACAACGCTCTCGCCAAAATTATAATCTCGTTCCACCATAAAGAGTGATGCCCCCATGATTGCGCAATTTACCGTAATCAAAGGAAGAAACACGCCTAATGCGTTATAGAGCGCAGGAAAGAACTTATCCAGAACCATTTCCAGTATTTGGACGATCGCAGCAATCACTCCGATATAACTGAGCAACGCTAAAAACCGAAGATCGACATCCGCTAATGAAGGGCTAATCCAAGTAAGAGCGCCCTCATTTAACAAATAGGTCAAAATCAAATTATTCGCGGGCACGGTAATAGTGAGCACCACGATTACGGCAATTCCAAGCCCAATGGCTGCAGAAATCTTTTTCGAAATAGCGATAAACGTACACATCCCCAAAAAGAATGCTAAGGCCATGTTTTCTACAAAAACAGCTTTTACAAACAAACTTAAATATTGTTCAAACATTACTTTCTTCCCCTAGTGCGCATCGTCAGCAGACAATTCAGCATTATGAACAATCTTAAAATCAGCCTCTTCCACCTGATCTTTTTTCCAAGCGCGCAGCCCCCAAATAAAAAGTCCGATTAAGAAAAAGGCAGAAGGAGGTAGCAGCATTAACCCGTTCGGGACGTACCAACCGCCATCGTTCACTAAAGGCAGGATTTCAGACCCCATTAGCTTGCCGGAACCAAACAATTCG
>NVTH01000143.1 GCA_002401525.1 Moraxellaceae bacterium
ATACCCGCAGTATTTTTTCTGCTGGGGCGTTTTTTAATCATCGATAAAAAGCTTAACAGAAATACTTTTCGAGGGGTTAAAGAGTATCACCAAGGTAAATCATATATCTTCAAAGAGCTTGGCGCACAATACCTAGATTACTACCGGAAAGACTTTCATCCCTGGCAAATCCAAAACCAAGACCACATTGAAAACTGGAAAAAACAAAATCAACGTAATACAGTACTGATTTAAACAATTCATTTAAAAAGCATCCTTAATGTTGGCTGGCGAGAAAAGTCACCAACATTAAGGCACATCAAAACGACCTGAATTTCTTTCTTTAAAAGCTGAACTTGGTTAAGCATAAATTCACTAAGCCAAAACCCTAAATCGCAATCAAGGGCACTTCCTTTCCCGATTCATCCACCAACACAATATCGTGCTTGTGGATTTTACCATCGCTCGCCACCAACATCGTTTCAATGGTATACCCGCGCGAATAGGTCACACGATACAACAACTGCATTGCCGAGCCCTCCTCGTCATTCATAATCGCTCTCCATTTCACCAATTTATGCCCTTCATAATGACCCGCCATCGACGTTACATTATCCAAGGTTTCGCGCATCTCTTTGAGAGAGGTGTGCTTTCGGAAAGCAGGCGAATAAAAAGTCAGCGCATCATCATAACGTTGCTGCTGAATATTCAAATAAAATTCATCGATGCCATTTTTAGCTTTAACCATCTTCGTTAAGTTATAAGTAATGCACCCCGACAAACTAATACTCAACAAAAGGGCCGCCGAAAAAAGAAACCCTTTATAAACTAGCCCCTTATGACCTAGCTCCTTATGAAGAACAGCTTTCAATTGATTCATCCCATGTGAATTATAAAATTCCACACAGTATAACATAAAGCTTTTCGGCGATTGTCAGAGCGGGCCTCCCTTAACATCACAAAGCGATCAAATTCGATGCGCCTTGGAAGGGACCTAGTTGAGTCACATAGGGTTCAGCGATGACCAAATATCGCAAGTCTCCGCCTGATACAAGCGTCGAAAAAGGATAACAGGCCACTAAAACAATCACCGAATGATCCGCCTCTAACAACAACTCAGAGGAGGTAACATCGGCAACCTGAATCCCAGTCACCCGATACGGCTTAAATTCACCATTAGGCAGCTGTACCCAAAAGTCATCCTTTATTAACGTGTGTTCTAAAAAATCAAAGTGGGTATCTTTATGACCACCAATCACGGTAACGCCGTTATTGCCAAATTCGGCGCTACCTGCGAGGTGGCTTGGCGCAAACGCCATACTTCTTCCGGTGCCATTATTAAGCACAATTAACTCTTTATCTTGATCAGGAAAAATCAGTTTTGCAATCGGCGAACTATCCGACCAAGCCCAGGGCCTTTCCAGCTCTGAATCATGATTATGGCCCTCCACTGTATGATTAAGCAAAGTTCGCTGCCAAGCTTTCTCCAACAGGATTTGCGCCACCTCAGCTTTGCCATAAATAAAAACCATTTGAATTAGATTCCAACCAGCAAAAAGCAATACCAGCCCAATCACAAAACTATTAAATGCTTTCACGACGATGCCAGCACTTTTTTACGGAAAGAGCTCACCCCAAAAAGCAATAAGGCCACTGCAATTAATAAGGCGCTGCGCTGTAAATACTCAAGTCCTTTACTGGCTGTACGAGGATATCCCATGCTAATTAGTGGCGCAGACACATTATTTTCACTGACACCTTTCATGGTTGAACCACGGGGCAATAAATTTTTAAGCCGTGTTCTTTTAAAATCCTCGTACTTAGGCCGACTGACCCATTCCTCTACCGCAATTAGACTGGTGTAACGACTTACCAGCTTGTGAAATAATGCTACGGCTTTAATCTCACCTGTAAAAACCTCTTTGTTTCCACTTAGATGCCGACCATCTTCGAGAGATTCAATGTGCGCGCGGCCATAAAGCGCGGCAATACCACTGTGTTTTGCCGCTTTGGTGATCACTTCTTTTTCCCATTCCAGCCCATCAATCTGGCCCTGCAACCTAAAGTCGCTGAACGGCGTACTACTTTTCATAGAAACGACAAGAGGTTGATCCGAATAAAGATCAGGAATCACCTTTGGAAAGATTTCTAAGTCCGCATTGGAATCAGCAATAAGATCCACATTTACAAGCTGAGGTGTTTCAATTTTTTTAAACAGATTGATAATTTTACGTTCAACTTCGTTGGTCGACGCAATATGAGTAAAACTGCCCCGCCCAAACTCTGCGGCCTTGCGCATAAAATAACTATTGGGAGCTGATCCAATGCCAATAGTGAATAAACGGCCTTGGTATATTCTATTTTTAATCAGCGAAAATAATGCAGATTCGTTGGAGACGCTACCATCGGTAAGAAAAACGAATTGTTTCTGTTTTCCAACTGACTGCTTTTGATTTTCTAACGGATAGTCACTGCTGGTAGAGTCAAACATTAACTCCAGAGCGCCTAAAATATTAGTGCCTCCACTTGACCTTAAAGAATCAGAGAATCGCCTCGCCAAATTTAAATTATTTCGGCTCGCATATTTAGATTGTTCAAACAACCCTCTCGCATTGGAGTTAAACTCAATAATATTAAACTGGTCCAAGGGACGTAAGCGAGACAACGCATAATTAAGCGCTGCTTTAGCTTGTTTTATGGAAGCCCCGCCCATGGACCCAGAAGTATCTATTACAAAAACCAGCTCGCGCCCATTCAACGCACTATATCCATCCGAGTTAATTAACTCAACATCGGCGACCGATCGTAACTCACCCGGCATCACCATTAACAATCCAAAATACTCCCCTCCCCACGTCTCACTAAAAAAAGAAACGCGGGGCGCAGAGGCGATTGTAGGCGTCCACTCCAATACGAAATCCTGATCCATATTGACTCTACCTGCGGCCAAATTAATTTGTAGCGGTTCATTTCCGAGAACAGTCTGTTTATTTATCTGAGCGTTATTTAATTCATTATTAATTAATACTTTGTGCGAAGGGCTGTTAACACTGCTTATTGGAAATCCGCTATTTAGGTTAATGCCAATGGAAGCGGTGTTTGAATCGAGGGATTCATTAGAAGTTAATTTAAACAATGACAATAGACCKAGCGACTTTACAACCTGCCCTGACTCCCTATCRATCTCCTTTATATTTTTATTCTGAGATAACTCGGGGCTATATCTAGGAGTYATYGTCATCGGGAATCTAACGGAAAACATCGCACCCTCTATATGCACCTTTTGCAAATAGCCAATCTCCACCCGCACTTCTTCTCCTGGAGCGATATTGGCAATTTTAGTGGTGAATAAATTAGGTCGATTTTGATGTACGACACTGGCTTTTTTGCCCGCCTTTAAAGCCGCCCGATATKTTTTTTCCGCAACTTCCTTGAGCTGKATTTCACCCTTTATTATACGGTCACCGATCTTTATCGTTAATCGATCTACCGAAGAATCTTCTGGCAGTGGAAAAACGTAAACGCCCTGCTGCCATTCTGAGGCAGTGTTTTTGAAAACCTGCGTTACCGTGACCCGATTAATAATGCCGTTAATATCCATTTGTACGTCAGAATTGAGTGACAACGCTTGGTTTTTTTGGCCATCCCCGGCCTGAAAATAAAGTAGCCCCGCACCTGGAGCCGAATACTCTCTTTTGCCTAGGTTTGTTTCAACATTTGTTTCAACGTTTGTTTCAATACGGGTTTCAACATTGGTCACAATGTTGGCCTCTACCCCCTCCATAAAAACGAATGCTTCGACCCCGAGCATTACGATAAACAAACAGCCCCATAATATTTTTTTCTTCTCATTTATTCCGAACTGTTTAATTCGGTGAGAATCGATCCGCTGAGGATTGTGGCCTTGATTGGAATTCATTGAACATGCTCCGTCGAATGCAAATTTTTTAATGGCTAGTAAGGTGTCTTTAGGAAAGGTGCCGTTAGGACCTATCACTCACCATTAAAAAGCATATAAACGACGAGCCAGGGTCATAAGCTGGGTTTCTGGTGATCAAAAATGATCAAATATGGCAAGTAAAAATAGAGCGCGTAAAAGGCACGCAAGCGACTTAGACATTGATTGGACAGAATAATAATGATATGTATACGGCTACCCAGACAAAGGATGTCTAGCGAAAAAAAGGGATAGCAAACACATGATGAACAATAGCTACGCTTCGATTTGGGAAACCATTTCAAATATCGTTCCCGATAGACCCGCTCTAATTCATGGCAATACCACTCGCACCTGGCTCGAATTCGAGCAACGTGCAAGCCATCTTGCGGGAGCGTTCGTGAAAGCCGGCTTAAAAGCAGATTCTAAAATCGGGCACTATTTATATAACTGTAATGAATACATAGAAGCCCATTTTGCAGCGTTTAAAATGCGCGCCTCTCCCATTAATGTGAATTATCGTTATCTGGAAGAAGAACTCATTTACCTGCTGGACAATAGCGACTGCGAGGCGATCATTTTTCACGGCCGCTTATCCGAACGAATCGCTCAAGTTAAACATAAACTGCCGAAATTAAAGCTTTTAATTCAAGTTGCAGATGATACTGACGCCCCACTTATTGAAGGCGCCGTGGCTTTTGAAGATCTTATTTCAGACACAAAACCCATGCCTCGTATCGAGCGCTCTGAAGATGATATCTATATGCTCTACACCGGTGGCACCACAGGCATGCCCAAAGGCGTTATGTATCGCCAAGGGGATCACTGCAAAGGAATGAGCCTGCTCTATGATTTCCGCGGACTCAAAAGGCCTAGAACCGCTGACGAGTTAGCCAGCACGATCCTTTCACTGGACTCAAAAAACGCCCTCCCCGTTGTACTCGCAGCATGTCCCTTAATGCATGGCACAGGAATCTGGCTAGGCGGATTTTGCCCATTAATGATAGGCGGTTGCGCGGTCACCATTCCAAATATACACTTTGATCCAGACGGACTCCTGCAACAAGTCGCACAACATAAAGTCACCGATTTAATTATTGTGGGCGATGCTTTTGCGAAACCCATCGCCAAAGCGCTTGATAAAGCCTTAGACGCGGGTAAACCCCACGACATATCATCCATTGAAAGAATTGTCTCATCAGGCGTGATGTGGACCACTGAAGTTAAACAACAAATGTTAAAACATCACGACATGATGCTAGTGGATGCCATGGGTTCTACCGAAGGATCCATGGGCAGATCTTTTACCAATCGTAAGTCACCGAGTAAAACCGCGAAATTTGAAAAAGCGCAACACGCTAAAGTCTTCAATGAAAATGATGAAGAGGTAAAACCAGGCTCAGGAGAAGTCGGCATGATTGCCGCAGGGGGCATGGTGCCCATTGGATATTACAAAGATCCAGAGAAAACCGCAAAAACCTTCCGTATGATAAATGGCGTACGCTATAGCTTTCCAGGTGATTTTGCCACGGTTGAAACAGACGGCAGTTTAAAATTATTAGGACGAGGTTCGGTTTGTATTAATAGCGGTGGCGAAAAAATATTCCCAGAAGAAGTGGAAGAGGCCGTTAAACGACACCCTTCCGTTTACGATTGTTTAGTGGTGGGCGTTCCTGACGAGCGATTCGGAGAAAAAGTAATTGCAGTCGCATCGCCCCATGAGGGGCAAACATTAAATGAAGCAGACCTTATCCTAGAAGCACGTAAACATGTTGCCGGATATAAATTACCGAAGCATGTCGTAATGGTGTCACACGTCCAACGGGCCCCGAATGGAAAAGCCAACTATAAATGGGCCAAAGAAACTGCATTGGAAGCCTACGCATCCAAGACAAGCGATCAAAAAGTTGAGGACAGAGAAGCAACGACCAGCTGAATTAAAATCAATTCATTTTTTAGGTGTGACCGAATTTTATTCGAGCACACCTAATCGTCGTACTCGTCCACTCAAACACCATCCGAACTTACCCAGCCGTCATTCCCGCGAAGGCGGGAATGACGAGGAGGTAGGATTAACCTGACACAGGAAGCGGGTAAAATTAGCCTGACAAAGAGGCTCGAGGCCAATCTATAATTTAATCCCATTATTCTATTAAACCAACTGAATTTTTATCCAGTAATTCAATCCAATGAGACACCGGAATAGTCGATTTACTCTCCAAATGTAATTGACACCCCACATTCGCGGTGACGATTTGATCTGGATTATTGCTAGTAAGCGCCTTAATTTTATTATCCAACAAAGTCTGACTAAGCGTCGACTGCAGCATCGAATAGGTGCCAGCAGATCCGCAACATAAATGCTTATCCTCTGTTTGTACCAAATTAAAACCCAATTTATTTAAAACGATTTCAAGATGCGTGGGTAGCTTTTGTCCATGCTGCAAGCTGCAAGGGCAATGAACAGCGATTTTTTCTTGCTGCTCATTACTCCCAATAGAACCAATTCCATTAGAGCCAATTTCATTAGTACTTCTGAATTTTAATGGTGAAAGATCCTCATCAATCAAAATCTCACTTAAATCTTTGGTTAGCTCGCTGACTCGTTTTGCTTTCTCTGCGTACGCTGGATCGTCTTTAAGAATATAACCGTAGTCTTTAACCGTGGTGCCGCAACCTGACGCAGTCATCACAATGGCTTCGGCACCCTTTTCAATCATTGGCCACCAAACATCAATATTGCGGCGCATAAAACCCTTCGCTTCTTCTTGAGCCGACAAATGATAACTCAAGGCTCCGCAACAGCTGTCTTTCTTTATTTCTAAAAGTGAAATCCCCAATCGATCCAAAACACGCGCTGCTGCGGCATTGGTGTTGGGAGTGGTGCCAGGCTGAACACATCCAGATAACACCAGCATCACTCGCTGATGTTTTTGCTTCGGCCAATTTGAACCTAATCGTTTTGGTGGGATTTTTTCTTTTAGAGTTGCCGGCAACACGGGATAAAAAAATTGGCCTAAGCGAAGAAAAAACTTGAAACGATTTCTATAAGGCACAACCAATCTTAAACTTTTTCTAAATAATTGTTCAACCCAAGGACGAGACTGCTGCTGCTCAATAATATTTCGGCCGATGTCCAATAACCGGCCAAATTCAACCCCCGAAGGACACGTGGTTTCACAGCTCCGACAACTTAAACAGCGATCTAAATGCGTGCGGGTTTGTGCCGTGGCTTTGCCTTCTTCCAATAGTTGTTTTATCAGATAAATACGCCCTCTAGGGCCGTCCCTTTCGTCATTCAGCTCTTCATAGGTGGGACAGGTCGCGTTACAAAAACCACAATGGACACAACTGCGCAATATCGCATCGGCTTCGACACCCTCAGGTGATTGTTTAAAGAATGGTGGGAGATTGGTTTGCACTAAAATTAATTCCTATTAAAGCCAACGGTATAAACGTCCGGGATTAAACAATCCATCGGGATCAAACGACTTCTTTAAACGCTGATGAAGGGTTTTCAATGCACTCGGTTGGGAATGAAAAACTTCCGCACTACGGTCCCCGCCTCGAAACAAACTTACTTGTCCGTTGGCTCGCATCGCCACTTGTTCCATTTGATTCATTATTAACACACTGGAAGTAGAATCACTTTCTAGCGGGCTGCCTCGCAGCCATCGCTGAGCTCCTCCCCAGTCGATGAGCCAATCCGCTTCCGGAAAAAAATGCTCGGCATTGGATTGCAGTGAAAAGCGCCATAGTGGTTGTTGTTTTGAAAAAAAAGCCAATTGATGATCCCGCAGATCAGACCAAAACTGCGTGCCATGTTCTAACCGATCGCCTCCACCTGGTAAAGTAGATTGCCAACACTTAGCGGTCGCATCTACCGCGCTGCGAGCCCCCGAGAGACGTAAATAGAGTTTGTTATCAAGCCAGCAGGCAGCACTCAATGGATTCGCTTTTCCCGCTAATTGATTCATGGATTGGATCGCTTCGGCGGCATCCAACTCACACACCATCGTAATGGTGCTGGCGGGTTTCGGTAACACCTTCAAACTTAATTCAGTAATAATTCCAAACGCGCCCATCGCACCGGCCTGTAATCGAGAAACGTCATAACCCGCAACGTTTTTCATTACTTGACCACCGAAACGCAATTGTTCTGCTTTGCCATTAATTAATCGCGTTCCCAAGACCATATCACGAACGGAACCACCCCAAGGGCGTCCAGGTCCCGACTGATTACAGGCCAGTGTGCCTCCGATACTACTTTCCGCCCCGAAACTCGGCGGATCAAAGGACAGCATTTGATGGTGCTCCTCTAGTGCTGCCTCAATTTCGGATAAAGGCGTACCGCCCCGAACCGTCAGGACCAATTCGATGGGTTGATAATCGACGATCCCAGAATGCCCGGCGATATTAATGGCGTCACCTTGTGCTGCCCGCCCCAAAAATATTTTACTATTCAAGCCGACTATATTTAATTGCCGACTTTCTGCACGCGCGTTTTCCACTTGCTCAATAAGCTCTAGGCTAATGTCGCTCATTGTTTACCCTTCTCATCACGCGTATCGTTTCTTAGCGCATTAATCGCACGGTATTCCTGGCAGCGCTTTAACACGGGCACACCTTTACCGGGATTTAGCGTGCCCCCCGGATCAAACGCGTCTTTAATGGCATGGAATTGAATTAACTCTTGATCATTAAATTGCACGGTCATTTGACGAATTTTTTCTACGCCGACACCGTGTTCACCGGTAATGCAGCCCCCTACTTTCACGCAAAGCTGAAGAATATCGCTGCCAAACTGTTCGGCCTTTTCAAACTCACCCTCAATATTGGCGTCAAATAATATAAGTGGATGCAAATTGCCATCGCCAGCGTGAAATACATTAGCGATTCTTAAACCATAATGCAGCGACATTTTTTCCATCTCGGTAAGCACATACGCTAATTGCCCCCGAGGAATCGTACCGTCCATGCAATAATAATCAGCAGAAATTCTGCCCACCGCAGGGAAAGCGGATTTACGCCCTTTCCACAACAACGCTCTTTCTGCTCCGTTTTGAGAAACCCGGGTAGAGGTAGCGCCC
>NVTH01000144.1 GCA_002401525.1 Moraxellaceae bacterium
GGGATGCTGAGGAGGCAGTGAAGGCTGGGATTGCGACGRAGAGTGCGCCTGCTGAGGGGATTGAGAATGAGGATCCGCCATGCGCTCTTTGGCAACAGAAATACTACGTTCAATAATCGCCAGCATTTGCTCATTTTCGCCGCCCACTTTAAGCAACTTTTCCCAATTAGCTATGGCTGCAGGATAAGCTCGGGCATTAAAATGGGCCATTCCCAGTAGAGAGAAAGCGGTGGCATTATTAGGTTGCTGCAAAAACACTTGATCCAAAATAATTTTACTCTCACCAGTCAACGTGCCGCCATTGATCGCAATCAATATCTGCGCATAAGTCAGCAAGCTATTGATGTCTTTTGGATCCATGTCTAAGCCACGCTTCATCGCGTAAAGTGCAGATTCAAAATTTTCAGTGCGCGCAAAAGTAGTGGCGAGCATTCGCCACCCTTCTACGGTTTCATTATCTTGCTGCAGAGAAGCTTGCAATACAGACACCACATCTGCAATGGTTTTATCTTTCAAACGGGCCTGAGCTTCTTCATCATCTGGATTGGCAAAATTGCTTCCCGCACCGGCGACCTCGGCTTTTAAATCCTCCCAATCGTTGACCAATTGGTAATTACCCGTCGCGAAATAAAGTCCAAACGCCATTAAAGGCAATAGCACCAGACTGCCTGCCAGCAATATCTTCGAAAAAACTGAATTTTGCGCCTGCTCTTCCATTGTTTCAGAAGAAGTCACGGGAACATCTGCCACCAAGGATTTTTGTAAATCAGTGGTTAACTCGCTGGCATAGCGAGTTTCACCGCCGTCGCGAACAGACTCTTCAAGCTCACCAATTCGTTCCCGAAAAATTTGTTTATTGAGCACATCTCGATCAGCACTGCCTTTTGGCCGTCTGAACAAAGGACTAAAAATTAAAACGCAAGAAACCACCACAAGGGAGGCAAAACCAATAGTAAGATTTGTCATAAATACCGCAATACTCTATTCAAAAAAATTCTATTCACACGCTACGTTTAAAAAACTAATTGTCTTCGTCCAATATGTTTTTTAAACGATCTTGATCCAACTCATCCTCCACCACCAAAGTGGCAGCACTCGCCCGGCCCCGCATCACAAAAATCAAAAACACTAATACAAACAGGCTCAAAGGCCCAAACCAAAGCATGAGTGTTCCCAATCTCAACGGAGGCCGATAGGTAATAAAATCGCCATAACGCTCAACCAAATAAGTCACCACCTCATCATTGGACTGACCGTCCTGAATTAACTCGTAGGCTCTGTCCTTCAGGTCCTTTGCTAAGCCGGCATTGGAGTCGGCCAAATTTTGATTTTGACACTTCGGGCAACGCAGCTCGTTCATTAGCGCAGAAAAGCGCTTACTCTTACCCTCGTCCTCAAATTTATATACGTCGATCGCAGCAAACGCCTGAGGAAGGAAAGGTAAACAGCCCATTAAAACAATTAGTAATACTCCCTTGAGGGAAAATGTACGCATCAATACTTTCATTGAAGGTCGTTCCTTTTTAGGTCCTTGTAGTTTATTTACCGACTAGTTTATTTACCGACTAGTTTTATTCACTGTTTAGTTTATTTGCCGAGCAGCTTATTTACTGTTTAGCCCATTTACTTCGAAACTACTGCTTGCTGATTAAGTTCATCCACAATGGGTTTTATCTCGTTCAGCCAAACATCCGCAGAAATTACCCCTACGTAGCGAAAACGCACAACCCCTTCACGATCAATAACATAAGTTTCCGGGGCACCATAGACGCCTAAATCCAGTCCCAAAGAACCCCGTTCATCATAGATCACCCATTCGTAAGGATTACCGAAATCACTAAGATAGGCTAGGGCCGCACCCCGTTCATCCTTGTAGTTTAAACCTCGAATCGGTATGCCTTGCTTAGCGATATCAAGCAACATTGGATGTTCCACTCGGCAAGAAGGACACCAGGTGGCCCAAACATTTAACAACGACACCTGTCCTAAGAATTTATCTTGGGTGATCTTTTTATCCGCCGCATTCAAAAGACTAAGCTCAAATACAGGCACCGCTTTTCCTATACGAGCAGAAGGCAACAAACTCGGATCATGGCTTAAGGCCCTCCAAAACAACGCCCCCATGACCAAAAACAACAACAACGGCAAGGCGTAGTAAACTTGCTTCTTCATGACGGAGTAGCCCCACTCCAACTGGCTTTAGCCGGCGCGGCACTCCTTTTAGCCACGCGATAGCGCGGATCCATYACGCAAAGGCCGCCGCCCATGGCGATCAACAATGCCCCCAACCAGATCCATCGCACAAACGGCTTGTGGTAAATTCGCACCGCCCAAGAACCGTCACCCAAAGGCTCTCCCAACGCAACGTATAAATCYCGAAATAACCCCGCGTCGATTGCCGCTTCCGTCATGGAGTTTTGCTGTACTAAATAAAACCGTTTCTCGGGCATAAGTTGCACGAAAAATTCGCCATCTTCATAAACATCCACACGACCCGTCACCGCACGATAATTTGCTCCCTGATGCTCCTGAACGCCCTTAAAAACAAATTCATATTGTTCAATAACAAGGGATTCATTGATATTCAAGCGGACATCTTTTTCAGTGCTGTAAAAGCTTGTAAAGGTGACTCCAATGACTGCTACCACAAACCCCCAATGAGCCAACATCATGCCCTTATAGCTGCGCGGCAAACGTATAAATCCTTTCAGCAAACCGTGCCGCTTTACCTCAGCATGTTGCGATGCAAGACGTAATAGCGAGAGGGCAACCCAGCCACTTAATACTGAAGCCAAAAATACTCGCACCGACTCATGACGACCAAAAAACGCCAAAGGTAACAACACGCCTATTCCAACACTCGCTACAGCGATCCATTTCATCGAACTTAATAGCGGTAGAAATTCCTGCTCCTTCCATCGGAAATACGGACCTAAGGCCATGGCTAACAGAATCAAAAAGGTCAGCGGCATGAAAAGTAAATTAAAATAAGGAGGCCCCACGGACAACTTACCTAAATCTAAGGCCTCGGTAATCAGCGGAAACAGAGTGCCCAGCAACACAGTGGAGGTTGCGGTTAATAATATTAAATTATTAAACGCCAGCATAGACTCTCTTGAAGACAAGGAATAATGATTACTGGTGCGCAACACGTTGGCTCGAAACGCAAACAACAGTAACGACCCGCCCACTACGACAAACAAATAAGCAAGAATAAAGGCGCCTCGTTCAGGATCGGTTGCAAACGCATGCACCGACGTTAAAATACCCGAACGGACCAAGAAAGTGCCCAACAAACTTAAAGAAAATGCTGCGATCGCAAGCAGTACCGTCCACCATTTAAACACGCCACGCTTTTCCGTCACMGCCAAAGAATGCACTAATGCCGTTCCCACTAACCAAGGCATRAAAGARGCGTTCTCAACCGGATCCCAAAACCRCCAGCCGCCCCAACCCAATTCGTAATACGCCCACCAACTCCCAAGCGCAATCCCCAGCGTCATAAAACACCAGGCCATCAAAGTCCACGGTCGGGTCCAACGAGCCCAAGCAGTATCAATACGCCCGGTGACCAACCCTGCAATCGCAAAAGAAAACGCCACCGAAAACCCGACATAACCCATGTACAACATAGGCGGGTGAATCACTAAACCAATATCTTGCAACAGCGGATTTAAATCATTTCCATCCAACGGGAATACCGGTAACAAGCGATCAAACGGATTGGAAGTAAATAAAATAAAGGAAAGGAAMCCAATCGCAATTACGCCCATGACACTCAACACAATAGCCACTACATCGTCGGGTAAACCTCGACTAAAGAAAGCTACCGCTGCGCCCCAAATTGAGAGGATTAATGCCCATAGCAGTAACGAACCTTCGTGCCCGCCCCACACTGCAGAAAATTTAAACCATTGCGGCAACTGACTGTTGGAATGCATCGCCACGTACTGAACCGAAAAATCATTATTCAAAAAAGCATGGCTTAAACAAATAAACGCAAACAACAGCAATAAAAACTGCGTCCATGCCGCCGGTCTTGCCACGGCGATAAGCGCATGGTCCTGGCGCAAAGCCCCTATTAAAGGCACCACAAACTGGAACAGCACCACACACAGCGCCACCACTAAGGCAAAATGTCCTAACTCAGGTATCACAAGCTACTCTCCAAAACCGCCAATAATAAAACCATCAACCGCTCTATAACGGCGCGCCATGTTACCACAACTCTTACCRACTCTTTTACGCCAAATATCACCAATTACCGCTGGCGTTATTAGTCCTCTATTAAACCCTAGCACGCCAATTAAACTTAGAAATCAATGAGCCGCCCAGAACAGTAAAGACTGATGCAAATAATTCGCTGCACTATTAATAACCCGTAACAACAGCACTTAAACCCCACACACAAATACCCACTAAAAGGCCGCACAAATAAACAGCAAAAAACAAGCTCAGGACAAGTCCAGAGCGCGAAAAAGCACCCGCCAATTTCGTGTCGTATTCAATACTTAACGCTTCTCCCTGGGTATTTATGACTCACAAGCTCGCCCCTTTATACGCTGACAGTAGTGCCAAATGGGTGTTTCCTGAATGCCGCTGACATCAGGGAAGTTCCTTGCTAGAATGCCAAGCCATCCGATCCCTAGTGAAGGCTTCAGCAGGCCAAAAAAGCAACGACAGGCAGAAACATCCGCAACAAACCACTATTAATATGCAATTTGTCCCACGATACGCGAACGTTTCTCTCGATTATTTATGGCCAGCACGCTACCATCGAGCGGATTTTGACCCATGTAAATCTAAGCACACTTGTTGTGTCGCATAAATACAGGCTTGATACTATATAAATAGGTTTAATACAGTGCTCCAAGTGATGCCAAGCATACAGAATCACTTAACTCRCTGAATAATCAWCAATTTTTAAACTCAAATATAATCGGTTATAGATTTCAAATGATTAAGCAGAATTCTTACACTCTTGAAGAACTCATTAGTTGCGGTAAAGGAGAGGTATTCGGACCAGGTAACGCCCGCCTTCCCCTCCCAAACATGCTCATGATGGACAGAATCACCCAAATAAACGACGACGGTGGAGCAAGAGGCAGAGGCGAAATAATTGCCGAGCTTGATATCACCCCCGATCTATGGTTTTTTGACTGCCACTTTGAAACGGACCCCGTGATGCCAGGTTGCCTAGGTTTGGACGCAATGTGGCAAATTGTTGGATTCTACCTAGGATGGAGAGGAAATCCCGGCCGCGGCAGAGCGTTAGGGTGCGGTGGAGTGAAGTTCACAGGACAAATACTGCCCAGCGCGAAAAAAGTGACTTACCATATCCAAATGACACGAGTGATCGAAAGAAAATTAGTCATGGGAATCGCCGACGGCACTGTATCGGTAGACGGCAAAAAGATTTATGAAGCCAAGGGCCTRCGGGTCGGCCTATTCACATCAATGGATAATTTCTGAGGACATCGCAATGAAAAGAGTAGTAGTTACAGGCCTAGGAATCGTCTCCTGTCTCGGCAATGACAAGCAATCCGTGAGTGAATCGCTAAAGCAAGGCAAATCGGGCATCACTTTCCAGCAGACTTACGCTGATAACGGCTTTCGCAGCCATGTCGCAGGCCACGTTGACATTAACGTCGACGACTTTATAGATCGTAAGACTAAACGCTTTATGGCGGACGCAGCAGCGTTCAGCTACATTGCGATGCAGCAAGCCATTGACGACGCACAACTTGATGAAAGCTTAGTCTCCAGTATCCGCACCGGCCTGATCGCAGGTTCCGGCGGCGCCTCTACTGCCAACATCATCGAATCCGCAGACGTCGCCCGTGAAAAAGGCGCCAAGCGAGTAGGCCCCTATCGTGTGCCTCGCACCATGGGCAGCACCGTTTCAGCTTGCCTAGCCACACCGTTTAAAATTAAGGGCGTGAATTACTCCATTACCTCAGCCTGTGCCACTAGCGCGCACTGCATTGGTAACGCCATGGAAACCATTCAAATGGGCAAGCAAGATATTGTGTTTGCCGGCGGTGGTGAAGAAGAGCATTGGACACTGACATTATTGTTTGATGCCATGGGAGCACTTTCTTCCAATTACAATGAAACCCCGGAGAAAGCTTCTCGAGCCTACGATGCAGACCGAGATGGATTTGTTATTGCGGGCGGCGGTGGCATGTTAGTGCTCGAAGAACTTGAGCACGCTAAAAAACGTGGCGCTAAAATTTATGCCGAAGTGGTTGGCTACGGCGCCACCTCTGACGGCCACGACATGGTGGCTCCTTCCGGCGAAGGCTCCCTGCGCTGCATGCAACAAGCCATGTCCACAGTGGATGGTGACATTGATTACATCAATGCTCACGGCACCAGCACGCCTGTCGGTGACGTATCGGAATTAAGCTCTATTAAGAAAGCTTTTGGTGATAAAATCCCCCACGTTAATTCAACCAAATCATTGTCCGGCCACTCCTTAGGAGCCGCCGGTGTGCATGAAGCCATCTACAGCCTAATCATGATGGAAGAAGACTTCATTTGCGCATCAGCCAACGTGGACAACCTAGACCCTAAGGCAGACGGCATCCCCATTGTAAAAGAGCGCATTGATAATGCTGGCTTGCAACGCATTATGTCTAACAGCTTTGGATTCGGCGGCACCAATGCCTCACTCATATTCCAACGTTATTCGGAAGATTAATCTCCGCGATTACTCAACGTTTTCCGATAATAAAAAAGGAGGCCTTAGGCCTCCTTTTTTTGCACTTAATTTTCTACGCCCTAACCCTAGCTCCGGCTTAACTCTATTCGCCTAACCGTTCAAAGGTCAGTGCAATTTTTGCTATCGCCCAATCCAGCTGCTCCTTATTAATCATTAAAGGAGGCGCAAACCGTGCCACTATATGGTGAGTGTCTTTGCTCAAAACCCCTTCATCCATTAACATTTCACAAAACTTTCTCGCGCTAATGACTGCAGGATCAAGCTCAATGCCGATAAATAACCCTTGGCCCCGAACTGTTTTAATGCACGGATGATTGATGGCTTTCAGTTGTTCCAGGAAATAGCCGCCTAATTTCGCCGAATTTTCGGTCAACTGATCCTCTTCAATAATTCGCAATGCTTCCAACCCTACTCGAGCAGCCAAGGGATAACCACCAAAAGTGCTGCCATGATCACCGGGGGTTAATACATTCATCACTTCGTCATCTGCCAAAAACAACGACACCGGCAACAAACCACCCCCTAAAGCCTTACCCAAAATCACGCCATCAGGCTTAACCCCGTCATGCTCACTGGCCAATAATTTCCCAGTACGTCCTAAGCCCGTTTGCACTTCGTCGCAGATTAATAACACATTATGTTTTTTACACAGCCGCGCGCATTCAGCCAAATACCCCTTGGGAGGAATTAATATCCCTCCTTCGCCCTGAATAGGCTCCACCAAAAACGCTGCGGTATTTTCAGTAATCGCCGACTCCAACGCACTGACGTCAGCGTAGGGGATTATTTTTAATCCGTCCGGAAACGGACCAAAACCATCGCGGTATTGCGCTTCCGATGACATCCCCACAATCGCAATGGTGCGACCGTGAAAATTATTTTCACAGATAATTATTTCTGCTTTATTATCTGCAACACCTTTCTTTTGATAAGCCCACTTACGCGCGACCTTCAGTGCGGTTTCAACCGCTTCGGAGCCTGTGTTCATTGGCAATGCTTTTTGATAGCCGATCATTGAACAGGCTTTTTCCAAAAATTCTCCCAACACATTGCTATAAAAGGCCCGCGACACTACGCCCAACGACTGCGCTTGTTCCTGCAGCACTTTCACTAACCGAGGATTACAATGACCATGACTCACTGCCGAATAAGCACTCATCATATCTAGATAGCGTTTATCATTTTCATCCCAAACATACACCCCCTCGCCGCGACTTAACACCACTGGCAACGGGCTGTAGTTATTTGCACAATATTGATTTTCTAGCTGGATATTGGCGGATAACGACGGCTCATCATTAGAAGACTGAGCTGAAGATTTATTAGAAGGCTTGCCAGAGTGTTCCGATGTTGCCGCATTTGGAATAGACATAGAGCATCCTTTTACTATCTAGTTTCAATTAAGGTTTAGTAACATTTAATTTAGCTGAATTCCAAACGAATTAAAGCAACGCTGTTCTAATCATTGGCCCATTCACTGCTTAGCAAGAAAAGCTTGCATTAAATCCACTAATAAACGAGATGTTTTATGACCGCTGTCAAATTTAGGGTTGTACTCGGTAATCTCCAGCGCTTTAAGTCTTTTTGTCATGGTCAATTCCGCCGCACGCTGAAACCAGTGCACTAAATCTTTGCCCGCGATCCCTCCCGGCTCAGGCACCGACACTGCGGGTGCATCCTTAGGATCAATCGCATCCATGTCCACACTAATACCAAACCCATAGGGGCTGGAAGCCACCTTTCGATACGCTTTCATTAACACTTGATAGGGGTTCTTTTTAACTTCATCAATAGTAATGACCGTGACATTTAGAGCACTTAATAAATCTCGCTCGCCTTGCTCATAACTACGCACCCCAACCACCACCGTATGTTGAGGAGAAATCAGCGGCTTGCGCGGTAAAAGTTTTAATAACTTGGAATCACCGTGCCCTAACAAAACCGCTAAAGGCATGCCGTGAATAGCGCCGCTTGGACTGGTATTTGGGGTATGGCTATCCAGATGGGCATCCACCCACAATAACCCAATAGGGCCTTGGCAACGCTTTGCAATCCCACTCCAAGTCCCTATGGCACAGGAATGATCGCCTCCCACAATAATTGGCAATCCAGGTCTGGAAGCAACTTCTGCCACCGTATCTCTCAAGCGTCGACAATACCG
>NVTH01000145.1 GCA_002401525.1 Moraxellaceae bacterium
ACCGATGGAACTATGGCCTTATCATTGACGATTAGGCCGATAACCCCTTAAACAATTCAACCCTTTAATCTTTTAACTACAGGGCCTTTTGGCTGACAAGCCTATAAACAACTAGGGCTTAACTGCCTCACCCAAAATTACCGAAGAGAAAATGGGAAACATTTTGGGGTGATTCATTTCTTCAATGGAATCAATTTTAAAGCCCACCGTTTCAAACACCGCTTTAGTGTCTCTATTCAGATGGCAACCGCACGCCAAGGGTTTCCAGATTGGATTAATCCAATTTTGCAGCGTTTTCTTTACAGCACCCGTGGATTGCACGTGCTCAAAAAATAATACTTTACCACCAGGTTTAAGCACTCGGTACATTTCCTGTGCTGCAAGTTCCGCACGAGGAATAGTGCAGAACACCAAGCAAGCCACCGCCGTATCAAAACTATTATCCTCGTAGGGTAATGCTTCGCCGCTGCCTACTTGCAAATTATATTGGTCCATTGCGAGTGCTAACTCGCCTTTATCAGAAAGTTTTTTCAAGCGATCCGCCGCCATATCCACCATTGCCGAGCAGGGCTCGATACCGACCACTTCAGAGGCTTTGTTGGAATAAAAAGGTAAATTTGCGCCATTACCAATGCCTATTTCCAGCACTCGTCCTTGCGCTTCAGAAATCACATCGATACGGGTCTGTTTCACGCCTGCAAGTGCAACGTCTAACGCATAAGGAAATATTTTGTCTTCATAAAAACTCATTACTTCAACCTCTTATTATTTTTAATAATGTCAGCGTCAAACAAATTACTGTCGCACGAACTCACCATAAAGTCAGCAGAACCTCTTGGAGCGATAGAATATATCAGATATCTACTTTATAGAGGTGACTCACTAGTATTCAATACAGGACGAATAAATATTATGGGGAGCTTTCAACCCTGACAAGCTAGTCCCCTTAGCACCTCTACACCGTCAATTTTCGGCAACACAGATCGAGCGATATCAACGCCTCTCCGAGTGCTCATTATTTAGAGAACCCTCTTTAAAGATTCATCGAGAGAGGCCAGGAATGCTTCCACATTGCGGGTATAAATATTATTGCTGCCAAGCTCTTCATTAGCGTCTGCGTGAGACCTATTTATTTTTAATACTTCTCCACCCCCACCCATTGCAGACGCCTTATCGATAAATTGTGTGGCTTGGGAACAGGAATCATTTCTCCGCGTAGAACACACGGCCAAAAAAGGTGGCCGAACTTTATTTAATAAATGAAATGGAGATACTGAAACCCAGTAGTTAATATCCTCACCAAAAGCTTTGTCATAAAAACGAAAATGTTTCGCTTCCATTACATCCACCACATTAAAGCAAGCAGAATCGATTGAGACCACACCTAACCAGGGTTCAACTTCAAGACCAAAGAATTTTGACGACAAAGTCGCTAATACAGAAACAAGATGAGCACCAGCAGAATGCCCCATAAGCACAATTTTAGACGGATCACCGCCCCATTCAGACGCTTTAATTTGCACCATCGACAAGGCTCTTTTGATATCTTCAACTTGCTCAAGAGGATTGACTTCAGGGACCAACCGATAATTAACCGAAACAAAAATAACGCCTTTTGTGACCCAGCGATTCACCTTATTCGTCACCAAATTTTTGTTTGCCTTATCACCCGCTCGCCACGCCCCTCCATGCACCATAAAAATTACTGGCGCGCCCTTGGCTTGAGCGGGAATATAGATGTCCATTTTTTGCTTACTGCTTTCTCCATAAGGCATATCCTTTATCAACGTCACACCCGAGGAAAAGGTTATTTGTTGTGCCATGCTTTGCTGTAGCACTCGAAGCTTCGCATCTGCACTGCGCCAGGAATCTGCTTCCGCGATTTTCAAAAATAGGGACAATCCCAACGCTAAAAATAGGGTGGCAATCAGGCTTTTTTTTGACGCAATAGAATTCATCATGATGCTGACTTCTTTTGGAGCTTATTCATAACACGCTACTGTCCCAAAGCTATTTAATCCAAAGTTATTCATTTAAAGCACCAATGTCTGTTGCTCCCCCCTTATCATTGAATAGCACGTACAGATTTAGCGAAGCTTTCTAGTTTTATTTCGACTATTGTAACGCTCTTTGAATCATTATCTTTCACAGCAGTATAGATTGAGGTACTTCAGTACTGAGTCCCTATTCACCCGAACACCCTCTTGTTTTGATAAGGCTTCTGCAATGTCATCAATAGCAGGCGTTCGCACGCAATCAAACCCACACTCCGCAAGACAGGCCTTTAGCTCAGGGATATCCATTGCCCATTTAAAAGGTTCGCCTTTTTTGGCTACAAAATCCCGCATTTTGGTAAGTATAATATTTTCACTAACAGGATTAATAGTTTCCGCAACAAACGCGTCAAAGATAAAATGGCCGCCATTTTCAAGCAACTTAGAGACCACTTTAAGAGTGCTTAATACTTCCTCTTCAGACAGATAACAACAGACGCCCTCCCAGATCACCATCGGTTTTGAGTGGCCATCTTTTTTCAACAGTGGGTGTTGAAGTAACGTATTTTGCCACGGTTTCGAAAAGTCGAGGCTGATAAAATCTTGCTGGACAGCATCGAAAGAACGAAGGCTTTTCTTTTGTTGTATTTTCTGCTTCCTCGACTGGGTTTTAATATGATCCACTTCCAATATCTGACTGCCAGGGATATTGAGCCTCAGTGCTCGGGTATCGTATCCAGCGCCTAAAATAATAAACTGCCGAGTACCGGCCTGGTAGGCGGATAGTATTTGGTCATCAATGTAGCGATGACGTAGACAGGCTAAGGAGGACATGCCGGGGAATCCAACCAGAATATCCGGGGTTTTTGTACCAAAATAATGAATAAAAGGCCTGRGCAATTTTATTTTGAAAAAAGACCGCGTCAATGACCAAGGAAAGGGCATAAAATAGATCGCGTAAGGATCGTCAAGATACCGATACTTTTTAGGCGCAGCATTCGCGATCGCCCGCATGGCGGCTGTATAGCCTGCAGTGTCACTGGCTTTTCCAAAACGCATAATTCAGGAATCCTTTTGTACGGCACGTTTGTTTCTACGGCAATGCTTTTCAGCTTGTGTTAAATCATAAATTGCTTCAAAAAATGCCAATCCTTCGCAACTAAGAATATCAACTTCTTTAGACGCTCGCTACACAACTGTAGTAAAGCGCCCACGTCTTGATCGAGATCCCATCTTTGGATTATCGCTGATGACCCAACAGAACCCGAATATCCGGATTTTGTTGGCTAAAGGAGGTGAGCTTGTGAAGGGTTTCTTTTGCCTGCTTATTATCTTCTGACCACCCAGGGATCACCTGGTTTTCAAACCCCCATCGTGTATGACTGGCATCTCCAGTCAATAGCGCCCGGCCCCACGATGAAGAGGATATTTTTTTCAACACGGGTAGACCGGAAAACCTATTTCCTTCCCAAACACTGCCAGTTCAAAAGGTTTTATTGCTTTGCAATAAAGCAAGTTATCAACCAAAGAAAATGAAAGTTTTTAAGTATTTCGTAAAAGAAACATTGAAGGGTGTGTAAAACGGAATAAACCAAAAATTATTTATTTTACGTACAATAGGAAATCAACAGCGCGCTCAGTAATGTCACACCCTTCGCGCCAAAAAATCGATGAGAAGAAAATCGCTYTTTAACGCGAAGKGTGAATTAATATTCCTGCGTTCTAGTTATTGTTTTTGAGTTCTTAGTTCTCAACGCTTAAACATCAGCAAGATTCATCCAAGTATCATGCTTATTACAAACACTTAACACGTGAATGCGACCCGAATAGCCACCCAACTCAAACTGAGATACAGGCGCTTTATCTTTTGATGGATCAAACATTTTTTCATCCATGTATTCAAATTTGTCATTCAGTATGGTGTGTTTAACGATGTAATGTTCAAACCCACTCATGCCATGAGGCGTGGTGACTTGTATTGATTTACCGGTCACTTCAATAAGGGGCAAATGCCCCCCCACTTTTTTACTCCAACGGCCTGGTGCATCCTTGGTGTAATAGACGCCCCCTGCCATGCTTGATGTCGACGCTAAAACACTGRCCGGAGCGATAATGCCTGCAGTAGCTCCCAACGCTGATACTCGAATAAAGCCTCTTCTATTCATTGTTTTCTCCAATTTTGATTATTTCATCGATTTAAATATTAAAAAGCTAGGRGRCATCTTATCATTTAAGCCCATCTTAACTTTCTGAATTGAACCTCTACACAAATCACACCTTTGAAGCCTCAGGCGACTCAATCATATGATTCATATGATTCAAGCGCTCAATAAGCTTCTCTATAAACATGTCCTTGAACTTCTCCCGAGTCCTGGGTTTCAACTGCTCGAGCATGGTTTCGTCGACTTTTATAACAATAAATTCAGTCTCYGCAGTGATCGTTGCGCTTCTTGGRCTTTTGGTAAGAAACGATATTTCRCCAACGATTTCCCCTGGCTCTATCATCGCTATTGATTTCGAACTATTCTTTGTCGTGACCGTCGCACCCCCCGAAAGAACAATAAAGAAGCAATCATCATGAGTCCCTTCTTCTATGAGTATTTCTCCCGCTGAATAAATCGTATAGTGTTGATGAAACTGAACAAGGCTTATTCGCTCTTGAGGCGTAAATCGTTTAAAAAAATCAAGCCGATTTACGATACTCAAAGCAAAGTCTTTACCGATTTTCTTTTCTCTCATTGGCAGCTCTCTTTTCCTACAGCCCGACGTCTTTCTTGAATAATAGCGCCTTGATCCGTTGCTCGCGTCAAATACTGCTTTTCAGTCTGGTTTCACTCATCCAATGTTTCAGTTTTTTAATTTCTAATTCTGCACCAATTTCAGTAAAAAGAGACAACGAAATTTGCCAATTTTTCTTGGCTTTACCTAAATCCCCTTGCGATTGATACACATTGCCTAAGTTTCCGTATTGAATCGCAATGCCTTCTTTGCGGCCTAACTCCTCATTCAAGGCTAACGCTTTTTGGTAATAAGAAATCGCTTGGGGGTAATTTTCTTGCTCTTCTGCAACAACGCCTAGGCTGCCGTACTGAATCGCAATGCCTTCTTTTCGACCCAGCTTCTGATTTAACTTTAATGCCTTTTTATACAAACGTACCGCTTTATCCATGTTTTTTCGGTGCTGGTAAACAAGCCCTAAATTACCGTACACGCTGGCAAGGCCTTCTACACGCCCTAATGCCTCAAAAATCTCCAACGCCATTTCGTAATACTTTTTAGCTCGATCCAAATCCCCGGAGGTGTGATACATCAGCCCCAAATTAAGATAGTTACTGGCTAAACCATTTTTATCGCCTAGCTCCTCATAAAGTGCGATCGCTTTTTTTACATGCCATATCCCTTGCCCCAAATCCCCTTGGGTTCTATACACTAATCCTAAGTTCCCATTACCCCGCGCCAATCCACGTTTGTCGCCTAGCGCTTGGTAAATTGTTAACGCCTTTTCATGGAGTATTTGCGCCTCTACTGTATTTCCAAGCGTGTATTGCACAGTACCAATATTACCGAACTGAATCGCGATACGCTCCTGATTGTCCAGCCCCTCCTCAATCAATAAAGAAGCCTCAAAATATTCCAAGGCCTGATCCAAATCCCCCTGAATGACAGCGACTCGGCCTAAATCGCTGTAAACCTTCGCAATGCCTTTTTGGTTTTCCAATCGCTGATGAATAGACAGCGCTTTTTCGTAAAAAACGATCGACTTGTCTAGCTCACCACTGACGTGATACACATTGCCAATATTGGTGTAGTTATCAGCAATGCCTTCCTTATCACCCAGCGACTTATTTAATGCCAGAGATTTTTCGTGAGACTTAATCGCTTGATCCAAATTACCGCGACGTCGATGCACAAGCCCCAAATTTCCGTAATCACTTGCCATACTGTGTCGGTTGCCCAAACCTTTCCCAAGTGCCAAAGATTGCTCGAAATAAGAGGCGGCCTTATCCAACTTGCCCTTTGACTTAAATACTTGTCCAAGATTGGCATAGCTCATCGCCAACGCTTCGCTGTCGTTCCTCTCTTTGCTAATGGTTAACGCTCTTTCGTAAAACTCAATCGCCTGCTCGAAGTCACCTCTAGTTTCGGAGACATTCCCTAGACTGTTGTAGGCGCTGACCATACCCGCATGCATACCCTGCTTTTTCTCAAGCGCCTCTCCCCTGCGACTATAATATTTCTCCTGGTGCACGTCTCCTATCGCCCGAGACAACAGCGCCAGCTCCTTGTAAAGGATGACTAGGCGCTCAACTCGCTCCAACTGCGTCTCAATGGACAATGCCTTTTCAAAATACGTCAGCCCTTGATCAAATTCCTTCTTGAATTTTGAGACATTTCCCAGATTGACATACAGATCCACCATGCCTTCGCTGTAATGCAGTTTCTTATATATCCTCAAAGACTTCTTAAAAGATTTGGCCGCTTGGTCCATCTGTCCGCGAGACTGAAACACCAACCCTAAAATATTGTAGGCCATGGCTTGAAATTCTGGTGCATCCTCGGCCAAATCTAGCAATGTTAAATAGATATTTTCGGATTTTAACAGCGCGCCTTGGCGGTAATACAAATAACCTAACAAACTCAAACCCACTTTATTTTCTGGGTCTATTTCAACGGATCGTTGAGATGCAAACAAGGATTTTGCTTCATCCTTTACAAACCATAGCGCCGCTTTTTCCCGATATAATTGTCCAATTTCTAGAGACTCCGGCGCGGAAGTCATCACCGCTCTATCCAATAATTGCCCTGCTAATCGGGGCTCTCCCTTAGACAAGGCACTTAATGCCGCGTGGTATTTTTCTGATACCAATGAATTTTCTCTTTGCACTACCAATCGCTTAATGGCAGTGCGCTGTAGATTATTCAGCTCGACTTCAATGGGGCCATGAATCACTAGCATTTCCAACTGAGTATTGGCGACCAGCAGTGCTTGAACCGCATTCAGATCGTTATAAATAACGGCAAGATCATCCTCGATTGCTTTAACCTCGGCAGTATTTCTATCGTCCACGCCCCCCTGACTTTCGCCAGCCGAACTGGCAGCTGATTTATTCGAGCCGTTAAAATCAGCAAAAACAATAAATATTGCACTGACAACACAAAAAACCCCTACCAACATTACTTTTACTGCATTATCCATTGCCTACCTCAAAACAAATCTCAATTGAAACCGCTAATCAATGGGTTTCAAAACTACGCCAACAACTTGGTCAACAATGAATGCGGGATGGTCCGGAGCATGAACGCAAGAAAACGATTGAAACGCCCAGGAATTACAATCATCGTTCCTTTTTCATTGGCATCAATGGCTGTTTGCACCACGCCCTCAGCCTCAGACCACATAAAATTAGGAATATTTTGCTTCGCTTTCTGAAAACCTTCTTGGTCATGAAACTCTGTTCGCGTGAAGCCAGGGCAAATCGCGGTAACGTGCACGCCGTTATGCTTTACCTCTTTATGCAAGGTTTCACTGAAGCTATTCAGCAGCGATTTTGCTCCAGTGTATAAATTATTCCCTGAACTGCCCGGTAAAAAAGAAGCCACTGACGACACATTAATAATACGGCCGTAACCTCGATCGACCATGCCTTCAAGGTATAGGCGCGATAAAGACACAACACTCGTGACCATGACCTGTAAAAACTTCTGGTACGTGCCGAGCGGTTGGCTGATAAACTTTCCAGTAAGCCCATAGCCCGCATTATTAACAAGAATATCGATACAGAGGCCGAGAGACTCCGTACGAGAAAAGATATTCTGAGCAGCATCCAACTCACCCAGATCCATCGCAATCACAGTGACAGAAACACCCTGCTGGCTGCGCAGCTCATTCGCCAATTCGTTGAGGCGATCCTCTCTTCGTGCCACCAAGACTAAATCATGGCCCTTAGCAGCCAGTGCAGCGGCAAAGGCCTTCCCCAGGCCGGCCGAGGCACCGGTGATCAATGCAGTTTTATTCATAGAAAGCTCCAGTGAATCAAGCCTCCTACTATAACGACAGCCTTCGGATTTTAGAAGCCGCCGTTTCCAAAGGGTATTGAGATTAAAGCGCTGGCGCTCAACTTAGAATTTCACAGGATGCTAAAGCATTGCATCACTCAAAAACTATAAAAACTATAAAATAACCACTTTTATCCATCATACATGAAAATGTATTGAGTTTTTATATGTCTTGAGCCGTAAATACACTAGATCAATTGGAAGCTTCGAACAATAACTTCATAAAAACCTTACGTTTTGTTAAGGGGCCGATCACCCTATTTTAAGCAGCCTACTGCACCCCACCTCAAGCCCATCCAAGGAAAATTCGCCCACAGAAACTCGATGAAGTGCCAATACTTGGTTTTGAAAAAAGCCAAACATGCGTTTAACTTGGTGATACTTGCCTTCGATCAGTGACAGCCTGGCGGTGTGCTCGGAGAGTATCTCTAAACAAGCGGGCTGAGTGGTAATATCCTCATAGGCGAAATAGATGCCCTCTCGAAACACGGCAATATATTCATCGCTTAATGGTTTAGACAAAGTAACCTCATAGGTCTTTGCCAGCTTGGTCTCGGGCAAACTGATCTTCCGTGACCAGGCCCCATCATTGGTCAACAACACCAACCCCGTTGTATTGAAGTCTAGGCGTCCAACAATGTGCAGTTCGTTCTTTCGAGGGTGCTGAATAAGGTCCAGTACCGTAGGGTGCTTGAGGTCTTTAGTCGCACTCACGACTCCCAAGGGTTTATTCAGCATCATATAAACGGCAGTTTTATCTTCAGCATCAACAGCCGCAACAGAATCTTCACAATCCATAATGGTGGTAAGGGCTGACTCTAGA
>NVTH01000146.1 GCA_002401525.1 Moraxellaceae bacterium
CGCAGCCCACCAAACAAACCGTTTCCAAGGGCACTTCCTTCCCAACCCGCACCAAAGACCCCGCCTGAACCACGGAATATTCCGAAAAAGTCCCGAGCGCCGCCATGTGGTAAATCGGTTTACCATTTTTGCTAAACCGGGTGCTGCCATCGAGCATTTTACAACTACTCATCAAGCGAGCCATTTGGGCACACATAAAGGGCTTATCTTCTTTGCACATCACGCATTGACCGCAACTAGGCGTCAACACTGCGATAACATGATCGCCTTCTTCCAAATCAGTCACCCCCGCGCCCACTTCCTGCACCACGCCTGCGCCTTCATGACCCAAAATCATTGGCGCTCGACCTTGCATCACGCCATGCAAAATTGAAAAATCACTGTGGCAAATTCCACTGGCGGTATATTTGATCAGTACTTCCCCTTCCTTAGGGCCTTCAAGATCCAACTCTTCAATTTCGAGAGGATGCTTGGATTCAAACATCACGGCTGCTTTCGTTTTCATTGCAATTCCTCCTACGGTTTTTTAATAGTCAGATTAATCGAACATAATCACTGAACGAGCCCCTTCGCCGCGCCCCATTTCTTCCAACGCTTGATTCACGTCTTCGAGTCGTATGCGTTTGGTAATTAATTCATCCAACTTTAATTTTCCGTCCATATACCAATCAACGAACATCGGTAGGTCGCGCTTCGGTCGAGAAGAGCCGTAAACTGAACCGCGCAATTCTTTTTCTGCAAAGAGGTTATAAACCGGCAGCTCGTATTTTTCTTTTAGATTGGGCACACCGACGATGATCGCTTCCCCTGTAGGACGTAAAATAGAATACGCATCATTAATGGTTTTCATTGAACCCAGCGCCTCAAAGGAAAAATGCACCCCCTTTCCGGTAATCTCTTTAATGCGCTCTTTTAAATTTTCATTGAACGGATCAATGGCATGGGTGGCCCCTAAGCTCAATGCCAGTGCGCGTTTTTCCGCAACCGGATCCACTGCAATGATGGGGTGAGCGCCTTTAATGCGAGCGCCTTGCAGAATCGATAATCCCACCCCACCGCAACCAATCACCGCCACACTATTGCCCGGGTGAATATCGGCGGTATTAATCGCCGCACCGGTGCCAGTAGTGACACCACAACCAATCAAACAACAGGTCTCCAGCGGCGCATCGTCTCGAATCTTAATGGCACACCCGGCGGGCACCACCATCTTTTCTGCGAAGGAAGCAATGCCACAAAGCTGACGCACTTCTTCCTCGTCACTGCTAGTCCCCGCAGTATGGCGAGTAGCTGAGTGTGCAGTTAAACGTGTCGTCCCATCCATCATGGTGCCGCGATTGGAGGCTTTAGACATCTCCATGCATAAGTATTCTCGCTCTTCCAAGCACATGGCACATTTCCCGCAACTCGGGGATAAAGAAACCAACACATGATCCCCCGGTTTCACATTCGTCACCCCTGGGCCCACTGCTTCAACAATGCCTGCGCCTTCATGCCCCAGCACCACCGGGAGAGGGGATCTTAAAACCCCATGCAAGACTGAATAATCGCTGTGACAAATACCACTGGCAGTGGTTTTGATAAGCACTTCATTTTCTTTGGGGGGCGCGATATCCAGCTCTTCAATGCTTAACAAGCCATCGAGTTCACGCATCACTGCTGCTTTTATTTTCATGTCGACTCCTTTTCTGTTGCGGATCAAATTTCGGATTGGGATCCAGGCAAAATCCGATTTATTATTGGAGGAAATAAAAAACACTAAATCTTAATCAGGACTACTAGTTTGAATTCCTGGCTTCAAACTTCAGGCTTCAAACTTCAGGCTTCAAACAATAAATTTCAAACTACACGTTACAAAGGTTACAAATTTTTATTTCGGAACGATATCAATCTCTCGAGCCACAATGCGCCGGTGCTGAATCGAAGTCCCCATGCGCATGGACCAGGCAGCGACGCGTCGATACCATAATTGAAGGTCGTACTCTTTAATTTGTGCGATGCCTGCGTGTATTTGATTGCCTTCGCGCAATGCCGCCGGGCAACGCTCGTTACAAAAGGCCTTGGCCGTTGATATCTCTTTTGAAGCCGGCAATCCTTGGGAAAGTTTCCACAATGCTTCGTGGGTCAGCAGTGTCGCGCCGTCGACCCACGTCACCATGTTGGCACACATATGCTGAATTGCTTGAAATGAACCAATCGGCTGACCAAACGCTTCCCGCTCTTTGGCGTATTCAAAGGTCATTTCAATGGCTTTATGAGAGGCCCCCACCATCATGGCGCAATTTAAAATCACCGCCCGTTCAAACATTGCCACGGCTGCTTCGCCCCCTTCATGTAATTGACCGATCACGTTCCCTAATGGCACGGCTACGTCGTCAAAACAAAGTTCATCTTGAATATCCCCCGCCAGGGTGGGTAAACGAGAATGACTTAAGCCCTCGCTGTCGGTATCCACTAGCACCAGTGTAATGCCCTCATTCCCTGTGCTACCCGATTGACTACGACACACCACCAAGCATTGATCGGCCTGCTGAAAACCATCCACGAACAATTTGTTACCGCTAAGCCGCAGACAGTCCCCCTCCACTTTTGCCGCTAACTGAACGCTGGCCAAATCGATATCGCCACCGTGTTCAAACCAGGCCCAGCTCAACATTTTGTAACCACCGATCACTGCAGGCAATAGTGATTCCTTTTGCTGCGCGGAGCCAATTTCATTAATCGTTAACGCTGCAACCAGGGTGGGATGAATGGGAATCGGCGCCATGCCCCGGCCCATTTCTTCGAACAATAAACCCAGATCAGAAAACGGCGCAGGCGTGCCTCCGTATAGTTCAGGAAAGGTGATTCCAAGCCAACCCAATTCTGCGGCCTTTTTCCAAAGCGCTGCGTCGTAATCTTTACTCCCAGCTTCTACTTCGCGCACCAAAGCAGTAGGCGACTCTTTGATTAGAAATGCTCTCGCTTGATCCCGCAATAATTCTTCATCATCATTCAGAAGTACATCCATGTTACTTCCCTTAGACAGAAATAATAAAAGGAGAAATTCAGATTCTAAACAGCCCCTCGAGGCAAACCCAGGCCTCGTCGCGCAATGGCATCACGCATCACCTGAGTACTGCCATGACCAAACGTTGAGACCATTGCACTGACGTAACGTTTTGGAAATGAGCCTCGATGAGGAGCCAATTCGGAGCCTTCCCACAGTTGGTGATACGGCCCAAGTATTTGACTCACTACTTCCGTAGACTTCACCAGAAATTCAGGGCCCCACACTTTTTCAGAAGAAATTTCATAGGGTGGATTGATGCCACGTCGAATCATTGAAAGGCTGCGTAAAGTAAATAATCGCGCCACCTGGGCCTCACAATAAAGTTCGGCCATTTTATCGCGCGCGATTTCATCCGCCATTAATTGCTGCCCCAAAGGATTGGAGCGCGCAAAATACAAGGTCTCTTCAAACAACGACACGTAGGTGTAATAACGCATCGCCCCCGCCCTACCAAGATTCAATGCTTTGGAACCAATGTACCAACCCTGATTTTTCTCGCCTAAAATAGCAGTTTTAGGGATTCGGACTTCATCAAAAAAAACTTCATTGGTGCGCCCCCCTGCAAGCGTCCAAAGCGGTCTAATGGTAATTCCCGGTGTATCGATGGGCACAAGGAAAATGGAGATGCCATCATGTTTGGGACTGTCTGGATCAGTGCGTGCCATTAGGTAAATGTGGCTCGCTGATTCTGCTCCCGAAGTAAACGTCTTTTGGCCATTAATTACAAATTCATCACCGTCTTCAACGGCACGGGTTTTCAGCGATGCGAGATCGGTACCGCCACTAGGCTCAGTGTAGCCTAGCGCAAAGGTGACTTCGCCACGCACCAAGCGAGGGATAAAATACTTTTTTTGTGCTTCGCTGCCTGCCGACATGATCGCAGGGGCTTGCTCAATAAAATTACCAATATTAAGCGGCACCCGAGCGCGCACCAATTCTTCCTCAAAAATATACTGATCGATTCGATCCGCATTGCGGCCACCATACTCTTCTGGCCAGCTCATCCCAATCCAACCTTTCTCACCGATTTTAAGAATCAATTCCTTGGCGAGCGGCCCCATGCCTTTGCCCTGCATTTCCCGCACTTCGGCACGAAATTCACGACTCACATTGGCTTTAAGAAAATCTTTTATTTGTTGTCGAAACCGCTCATTGTCTTCGCTGTATCCGAAATCCATTTTCTTTCCTCTTGTCCAGAGTACGTCCTTGTTTGACACAATATTCTCATTCAGAATATTCTCGTGCAATATTTCAAAACCAATAAACTTTACTACAGTTTTTATTTTCACGATAGCTACGTACAATCGATGCTTGGTCCGAATCTTCTATTTCAGAGGATAACGGCCAGTCAAGCTTATTTTTACAAGCCATAAATTAATATATTATTGCTATCGACTACGCAAGCAAGACAACTCCTCTTTCGAAACGCCACTGTGAATAACGGCCAAATGGCATTGATCACACCATGACCCACGTATGTCAGACCCTAGAACAAACTCAATTTAGCTCAACACCTAATGCACCTATTATGGCTTGGAAATATGCCAAACTTTTGATGAATCTAAATAATGCGGTTCAAGCGGTGGCGCAAAAGAGATGCAGAGGAGGTTCCTCATGGCATTTCAACGACCGGCTGAATCACCTTGACAGACATAAAATCTCAAATTGAAGGGTTTAGAAATCATCGCTAAACATTGCCGAACTCTTGGTTAATCAGGCCTGATAAGCCAGGCAGACAGTCTCATCACAGAATCAGCGTCGATCACTAGCTCCTATAAGTCTCAGTAATTCACGATGCAACGCACATATTTTAGGTCCAATTCCCTCAAGGTGCGCGGAAGCTGGCCTTTCGAGGAAAGACTACGGTATCCTTAGCGATTCGAAATAATAATATCTATTTACAGAGATCGAGCCATGAAACAGTCCGTACCAAGATTAATCGCAATTTTTCTATGCGCCCTCTGCATCTCCGCGTCAAACATAGCGTCCGCAGGCAACACTGATCTTCACATCATCGACAAGCAACGAATCGCTGAAATTCTAGGCTCAACGATGAGTAACATTGTCGGCGAGAGCATTAAGGAATTTACTTTATTCGCAATCAAAGATGACGCCCTCGTGCCGGTGCCATTTCAATTCAATGAATACGACCTAGAAGGTTACGTCTACTTTAAAACTTCCAAAATAGACATCGATGGATTTATTTCAGTGGTAGACGATAATGACAAGCTTCTCTTTATGATCTCCGACGCAGGCCCACAAAAGAATTCACGGCATCGAGTAGACGGCACCATTGTTGAAGAAATTAAACTTCAGCTTTCGACTGGTCAAGATCGCTTTGTTTACCTAGTCAAGGGATCTCGACTCGAACCAGACACTCAATACGTTCGATACAGTACCGAGCTAGGCCAAGTGGAGACAGATCAATACTCGCTACGCGTGGACCCCGAAAACGCCCTCAACTGGATTAAATTTGACTGGGACAACTTCACCGGCAAAGACCAAGGTGACCCTTTGGACACCATGAAAATACGTATCCATGCCGGCGTAATCACCCCCATCACTAAGCTCTCCATTGGTAACCGTCAGATGGTTGCGGAACCCTTAGAAGAACGTCCCGGCCCCATTCTCGCCACCACTCAATATAAAATAACCGCCATTGTGTTGGGCATTCCTTTCTTAACCATGAACCTGCAAATTCATCGCTCCGCCTATACCATTACCTATGACGTTCGCGTTGATATGCCTGAAACTCGACGCAAACTATTGCACAACCCAACCCTCAGTCTTTCTCTAGACGGCAATTCACTTTACGGCGCCAAATTCCGTACCGCTTTAGGTCCCAAAGCGGCCGCCATAGTAGATGGCAAGCTCTCACCATTTGAAGAACAACTGATTGAGAAAGGACTCAACAATGAACACAACTGGATTTGGTTGAATTCGGGCAAAAACTTCGATGTGGTAGCGATATTAGACGTGCCTACAGACCAACATTTGCCCCTCGGCTTTTTCCTGAAGGATGACGCAGACGTTGTAGACAAGCCTGAAAGGTATGTCGGACAGCTGCCGAATATAGGCTACCTGATCAAAGACCTGCCCAAGAAAGGCTTTTTCTTTATTAATATTAATCTGCATTTCTCTGACGGCATCGAAGGAATGGACCCCTCTAAATACGTTGAAATAATGAAAGCCGGCGTCCCTTACCAGGTCACTCAACTTTAAATAAGTTAGGCTTACTCACCTAACAAGCAATAAAAAACCCGGCAAAAGCCGGGTTTTTTATTGGCAAATAATCAAGCAGATTGCCTGCATTCCAAACCACTAATCAAGTATTTGAGCACACCCAGAATCCTTTACTCAGTTTCCCCATCGAACACTCGAGCATCCGATAATCCAAATCGACACTCAGGAGATTCCCGGCCATCAGTTTCAACCAATATACTTAACTGATCGCCTCGACGACTGATTAAATACTGCCCTTTCTTTTTGTTCACCACCAATGAAACTGCTTTATCTTCCACGACGCGATATTGAAACAAAATATCTTTAAACGTCAGCGCAGGATGGTCCAGATAGAACTCTTCAGCGTAATCAAGGTCATCCACATATAAAGCAATGTAGCTGCTATCAGCGCCCAAAAATAAGTCGGCATGGCAAGTCTTTTTCGCAGACAGCCCCACTAACTCAATACGCCCAACCCCAGAATGAAACCCCTCTACTAGATCTTGCAGCATTGCCACAAATTCTTCATGGACCGCCCCTGCTTTTCGGGGAATTTTCTTTCGTTGTCCATTTGAGGTGACCTTCTTGACTTCTGTCGCTACAAAACCGCGCGGCGCGGCATTGGTATTTGCGCTAAAACCGGCGATTGACAATAGCAATCCCAAACTCACCACTAGGGCTCGATTATTCTTCATGGTTTATCCAACTGCATGATATGTTCAACTACTATAATCCGCTCAACCACATAATCTATTCAACTGCATAATTCGTTCAATTACTTCGTTTATTCAGCTGCATCATTTGTGCAACTATAGAAGATCAATGGATATAACGTACTAATAAATTGGGTAAAATTATCGACGCTTGTTCGAGTAATTCTTGATGCGCATCAGCACTGCCCCAATAAAATACTCTTTTCTGATCGGTCTTCGTGCCAGCATTCGCAATCGTAAACTTTCCAGTGGACGAGCGCATCGATACTGAACGACCCACTTCATCCTGAACTTCAACCACCCGAGCTAAATCACCTAAATTAGCGGTTTCTTTTTGCCAGCGATTATAAAAGTTTTTCACGTTAGCCGTAATAACTCGCTTGGAAGAGTCCGCCAGGCATTTAAGATACGCTTTATTAGCGGCAGTATCGCCATTCGGCGCACTACAACCGCCCGCCTTCACTTTATAAACAATATTCGCTCTTAAATTCCCTTCACCCATTGGGTCGAGAGCAATCAAATAATCGATTCGCCGACCCATTTTACTGGCCACCTGGGTCGCTGCAGAAATGGCTGCACCGCCCCCCTGACCGTGACCGATTATAATGACATTGCTCTTTTTTGGGATTTTCTTAAATGCCGCTGAGATTTGCCTCAGAAACAGCTTCGGTCCTGCTTTCACATTGCCGCGCTTCAACGGATAGAGGTTATTCCAGCTGCCCTGGATATAAACCGCCCCAAAGGACTCAGCCCAACTCTTAAGCGCCAATTTTTTTTCAATCGGTTCGCCATCGCCTGAAATAACAAAAACGTAAGCAGGGGAATCTCGCGGGCCATTGTCTTGCGGTCCGGATTGGCTAGAATTGGTCGCTCCAGACTTACCTGCACTGGATTTAGCAACAGCAGACTTAGATTGAGACTTAACTTGGCTTTCCGCTTTAGCTTTAGAAGCCCGTGAATTTTTAATTTTACTAGCGTTTGAATTTTGTTGTGCGGTAAGACGATCAGCAGATTTTTTGGCGATCGCAACCCGCAGCCCATCATTCGCTCGGTCGGCCTTCGCCCTTGATTTTGTCAGCGCAGCAGCAAAGGCATCCATTTTACGCCTCAGAACGACCAACTCTGGGTGATCATCCACTTGAAAACTTTGCGACTTACTGCGTGATCGCAACAGCTCAAATTCAGCTTTTTCTAATTCTTTTTTTACGCGATTGCCTTCGCTTTCTACTTTCGCCATTTCCACCTGATAGGCGATCACTTTGCTCTCATTTCGTTCCAAAAGCTTATTGTGTTGCGCACGATTCATTTCCTGAATAATCACATTCTGGGCTTGTATCCGCGCTTGTGCACGTCGGGAATCTCGTTCGATTTCATTGATTCTGTCAGCAAACAAATCGATGTCACGCTGAGTTTGATTACTACGCTGCTGAACTTTACTGAGAATTTTCTCCGCAGCCCGCAATTCTGCCCTAGCACCAGCTCGCAATGACCGCAAAGCCTTTTTCTTGTCGCTAAAGAGACCTTCAGCCCGGCGTAAATTCTTTTGATCACGAGATGCTCTGGTCTCAAACGTATCCAGCGATTTCTGTAACTCAACCAACTCTCGGTCATAAGCAAGCGTCGCAGCAATTTCAGCAAACGCAAGCTGTCCGCTTATTAACAGTGCGCAGCCTAGTATAAAGACAGATCTAATGGGCCTATATTTCATTTTTTCAGTACTACACCCGTTCATTTTGCTACCGACTTTCATCCCGTTCCCCCGGCTAATACGCCGCTTCCCTACGGCATAAACCTGTTT
>NVTH01000147.1 GCA_002401525.1 Moraxellaceae bacterium
CCCGCCACATTTTGCAAAAACAATCCCAAGACCGTCGAAAACCTGCTGCCAGCGATGAGACCTAATATCCGTTAAACCTCCTATTGCCGCCATTCGAGAATGACATAGACCCGAACCACAATGGCTCGGAGGGGTTTATCAAAACACCCACTGCGATCACAAAATCACACGCTCTACCCCTAATCAGCTAATCCAAACAGCTTGCGAACTACATCCTCCGACAGCGGACTTTTTATGGTAGGGTTAAATGAATAAGGTGAAAAATTCATTCCCACATTTCGTTATGAGTGGTCAGCATGTATAACATCGGCAATCAACGCGCAAAAACAAACTCAGCACCGCGCACCCAAAAGCACCTCACCCTATTCGCGAGTTTTTTACTGTTGGTGCTATCTACACCCCAAATCTGTTTCGCAAATAACCCGGAACAGACGGGTCAATACACCACCACACCGATCGCTCAACAAGCAGCCAACAGTTCAACGTCCACACCCTACCGAGGCATGAACATGTCTCAAGTAGAATCTCAATTCGGGTACCCAAGTCAAAACCTTGCCCCAACCGGCACCCCTCCAATCGCGCGCTGGATTTATGAACGTTTTACGGTTTACTTTGAAGATCAGTACGTGATCCATTCAGTACAACACCGTTAAGCAAACCCGCCTAACTCGCATCAGCCACATCAATAGCCAGCCCGCAACGTGTCCACCTCAAACAATCGACTTAAAGCAGAATGGGAAAGGCAACAAGCCACTCTTCTCTGCTGGCCAAATACGCAGAGCGACTGGCGGCCCAATCTACGAGACGCAGAATCAACTTACGGCGAAATAATCGCCCAGATTTCTCGCTTTCAACGCGTCCTTTGCCTATGCCAAGACTCGCAAACTCAATCTCGTGCTCAACGAGTGCTTGAAGAAAAAGATGCCACCGCCAGCAATATCAGCTTTGCAATCCTTCCCACTAATGACACCTGGTGTCGAGATTACGGACCCATTAGCGTTGCCACGAAGAGCGGATTAACGCTATTAGACTTTCAATTCAATGGCTGGGGTGAGAAGTATGACTATGAGCTCGACGATCAAATCACCGCCTCGTTGTTTCATACTCAACTATCAAACCAACCTCGCTACCAAGCCATTGAGTACATTTTAGAGGGCGGAAGCATTGAAAATAATGGCGACGGTTTACTCATCACCACGTCTACCTGCCTGCTCAATAAGAATCGAAATAACCTCAGCAAAACCAAAACTGAAGCACTTTTCGCCCAATGGTTTGGCACCAAACACACGCTCTGGCTAGACACCCCAGGGTTAGAAGGGGACGATACCGATGCTCACATCGACACTTTAGTGCGCTTTATTGATCCGCATCATTTGCTCTACCAACAATGTCAAAACCCCAAGGACCCACACTTTAAACCTTTGCAACGTCTGGAAGCACAACTGAAACAACAAATAGAAACGGCCCAACTGCCCTTAAAATTAACCCCCTTGCCGCTGCCCAGCCCGCGCTACAGCACGCTGAATCCAAAGCAGCCCAGGCAGCGACTGCCCGCCAGCTATGCCAATTTTTTATTCATCAATGATGCCTTATTACTCCCCACCTACGGCGTTGCAGAGGACGACTTAGCCGTCGCTCTTTTCCAGGAGATGTGTCCAGAACGGGAAATAATTCCAATTGACTGCCAAGCTTTAATTGAACAGTCGGGAAGCTTGCACTGTATTGCCATGCAACTGTATAACACGCCGCAGCTTACCGATTAGTGCATTGACTTATTTTCTCAAACCCGAAAACATAGCCATGTCTCAATGGATCACTTCTACGAGATATAGCTTCTACAAGATAGAGAATCGAGTTATAAAAATACAGCAGGGACTCAATAATGCTTCGGGTAGGCCTAGTACAACATCAACATCGCGGCTCAAAAAAAGCCAATTTAGACTATGCCGCCCAGCAAATTGCCGCGCTTAGTAAAGACGGCGTGGTGCTTGTAGTCTTGCAAGAACTACAAAGCGAATTCTATTTCTGCCAAAGTGAGCAAAGCCACCACTTCGATCTCGCCGAAGACCTGCAAGGCAGCACCGTCAAAACCCTTAGCGACCTAGCGAAAAAATATCGCGTCGTCATCGTCAGTACTATTTTCGAAAAAAGATGCAGTGGCATTTATCACAACACTGCGGTGGTGCTCGACCAAGACGGCAGCTTGGCGGGTTACTACCGCAAAATGCACATTCCAGACGACCCGGGATTTTACGAGAAATTTTATTTCACCCCCGGCGACGCACTACCCGATAAGCAACACGGCTTTGCCCCGATTACCACCAGTTTAGGCAAACTAGGCGTTATGGTGTGCTGGGATCAATGGTTTCCAGAAGCAGCGCGACTTATGGCCTTGGCCGGAGCTGAATTGCTGATATTCCCCACCGCCATCGGTTGGGACCGCTCCGACAGTCAACAAGAACAACTGCGGCAACAGCAAGCTTGGCAACTCATACAACGATCCCACGCCGTGGCCAACAATTTGCCTGTCATCAGCTGCAATCGGGTCGGTTACGAACCCAGCTCAGAGGATCATTCCTGCGGCATCGATTTTTGGGGGCGAAGCTTTATCACCGGCCCTCAAGGAGAAATACTGGCAGAAAGTACCAGTAATCAAGAAGAAAACTTAATGGCCGACCTAAACTTAGAAGACACTGAAAAAGTGCGCCGCAGCTGGCCTTTCCTAAGAGACCGCCGTGTCGACGCCTATGGCAATCTAGTTCAGCGGGTCATCGATTAACCCTAAAAAAGGAGTTTTTTATGCTAGTCATACTGCACCCCAACTGCGATGAATCCGGCGCTGATTTTATCGCCACCCAAAACTACTTGCAGCAACTGCCGGGCATCGAAATTCGAGAACACATTGTTCAGGGACAACAGCAAAAACTCACCGAACTGTATCTTATCGGCGACACGGAGAAACTATCAGTCGAAGACATCGAGTCGTTACCTGCAGTGGAAAGAGCGTTTCGAATTTCCCAAGAATATCGAATTTTAGGCCGTCACCAAGACGACGACCGCAGCACCGGGTTTGAATACAACGGCGTTCGTTTCGACCAAGATAATTTAAATATCTTTGCCGGATTATGTGCCGTCGACAATAGGAAACACGTCGAAATCATGATGCAGGCGGTGCAATCTCATGGCCTCACTTGCACCCGCATGGGCGCCTACAAACCGCGCACCAATCCTTATTCCTTCCAAGGGCACGGCGCAACCTGCCTACCCTATGTCTTCGAACTCGCGGGACGCTATGGCATCAAAGTCATCGCCATGGAAATCACCCACGAAGCCCACATTGAAGAAATTGAAAAAAGTCTCGAACAAGCGGGCCAACCCACCGGCGTGATGTTGCAAATTGGTACCCGCAACACTCAGAATTTTGAATTACTCAAAGCCATCGGGCGTCAGAAAAAGCACCCAGTGTTACTCAAAAGAGGCTTTGGCATCACCCTCAACGAATCCCTTAATGCGGCTGAATACCTCGCCAGCGAGGGCAATAGTAACGTCATTTTTTGCCTGAGAGGCATGAAGACAAGCTTTTCATCACCGCATCGTAATTTAGTCGATTTTGCTCAAGTGCCGGTGATAAAGCGGCTCACCCGCATGCCGGTATGCATCGACCCGTCTCATTCGGTGGGCAGTCGAGACGTCTCCCCGGATGGCATCCCCGATGTTTTCCACGCCACTTCCCAAGGCATTATTGCCGGCGCCAACATGGTGCTAGTGGATTTTCATCCCGCCCCTAAAAAAGCCTTAGTGGACGGCCCACAAGCGCTATTATTAAATGAATTGGAAGCATTTCTTGAAGACGCACGCATCAGCCGAGACGCCTACGAAAAACGTCGGGCCAACATCCAAAAGCTCAACACCCCCTAAACGGCTCTCCAAAGTCAATGTGTCTGGCCATTACCAGTCAATAGTCAACGAGTAAAGCAGGAGGATTCACCCTATTTGAGCTTTATTTTTGCGCATTGGAATACTGATATTTAAGTACTAGGAACTGGAAACATATGGAAATCATTGGCCATCGAGGCGCYCGATCCGAGGCCCCAGAAAACACCATGATGGGCTTTTTATACCTGCAATCYTTAGGCATTCACTCGGTYGAGGTGGACCTCCATCTAAGYCGGGACTTTGAGGTGATGGTCATTCATGACGCCACTGTGGACCGTACTACTAATCAATCCGGCAAGGTCTTCCAATACGGTGCCAATGAACTAGAGCAAATGGACGCTCGCGGGGAGGAATGGCAACACATTGCGTCATCCGCAGACAGCGGCGTGCCCTTATTGCGTAAGCTCTTAAAGCGCTGGCCGAACTTAGAATCAATCCAGTTAGAAGTGAAGTCACCCGATCGCGCTCACTACGAAATACTCGGTAATGGACTCATCACCATATGCCAGCATTTTAATCTCTCGGGCACCATCACATCCAGTGACACAGAGTTTTTGCAGCACCTCCATGGCACCCAATGCCCCCTCTCGCTCGGCTATATCGCCGAAACAATGGAGCCCGACCCAATCCACACGGCCTTACAATACCAATGCAAATACCTGATTCCCAAGTGGGATCTATGCCATTCAGCATTGGTGGATGAAGCGCATGAAAAGGGTTTAATCGTGTCTGCGTGGACGGTAAACGATCCAGAGGCTTTCTTTAAATTAGAAAACCTGGGTGTAGACAGTGTAATCACTGACCAGCCATCGAAACTTCTGGCATTGACAGCGCCATCAAGTACTAGTCCTTGAAGCACTATGTCTTGAAGCACTAAGCCTTGAAGCACTAAGCCTTGAAATACTAAAGGATGGGCAGCGGTCGCTGCTGAGACACAAATATGGAGCGGGAAACGAGGTTCGAACTCGCGACCCCAACCTTGGCAAGGTTGTGCTCTACCACTGAGCTATTCCCGCAGAAGAAAACAAACGAAGGTTGGCAACACCCGTTAATTATTCATCGATGATAAAATCATCCGATGAAATAACATCAGCTACCAATATCTTAGAGTCAACACTAAGAGCCCAAGCACTTAAACATCATAGGCTCTCGAGTCTGTAGTACGCCATAAGAAATGGCGTCCCCTAGGGGACTCGAACCCCTGTTACCGCCGTGAAAGGGCGGTGTCCTAGGCCACTAGACGAAGGGGACGCAACGAAAGCAAAATCACATTACTTGCTTTGCGAACAGGCGCGAATTCTAGAAACCATTAGCCACTTAGTCAAGCATAAATTCACTTCTGTGCAAATAATTCCGAAAACTAACCGTTGAACTACAACTCACTTCCCAAAACAATCCATTGTAAGCCGTTCTTTTTGATCTCAATACGACAGCAACCTAAGTTCTGTCTAGACTATATCAATAGCAATGTTTAGGTTTTGTAGGCACCAACGCCAGGCAAACCGGTACGTTTTCTGAATCAGTCAATGAGATTGCAACCGTAAGACTAGGATAATATGGGTTCAGCTGCCCCGTTATTTATAACCCTGATCGTTCTTGGAATAGCATTATCCGGGTTTTACATAAAACACGGCCTTCACCAGTCGCGCCTTAACCGCGCCGTAAAAATCGCGGAGCTGCGCGATCGTGCGCGTCGATTTGACCATATACTGACTTACTTCCCGCCACAATATTTAAGCAAAGAACTCAAGACGATTGTTATCGATGAAATCATAACCAGCCTCACCGCAATCTTAGCCCTTTGCAATAACGCTTCTATCTCAGACCAGCGAGCCAAAGCAAAACTTAAAAAAGAAGAGATCAAACAAGACGGAGAGTTTGACGCGCCACGACCGATCACTACAGTGGACGAAGCCAACGACATTCGTTCATTGACCGCGGATTTACACCGCCACATCACAGACAAATACCGGCATCGTAAGTTAGACAAGAAAACCGCCAAAAGACTATTGACCCATTTAAAAATATTAATGGCTCAAACAGTGGTGGACATCAATGTCTACAAAGCCAATGAAGCCCAAGACGTGATGAAGTTTCGCTTAGCCGTGCAATATTACAGACGAGCCAAAGAGGAGCTAAAGAAAGCCCCCCAAAACAGCTTTATTAGAAAACAAGAGGAAGCATTGGATGGAGCCATCCGCAAGACTCATAACCTTGAAGTCGAGGCACTAAAAAAACAAATGGCCGCCAATCCTAACAAACAATCCACACTAAGCCAGGGCATGACAGAAGAAACTGACGAAGACGAAAACTGGAAAAAGAAATACTTTTAGTCTCGACTATTCCCTTTACGCTTTTTTAAGCGAGCAGCTCTTCTACCTCAGGCGCAATTTTTGTAGGGCTACAACGGGGTGAATAGCGTTTCAATACCGTCCCGCTCTGATCCACCAAAAACTTGGTGAAATTCCATTTAATCGCTGTCGAATTCAAGGCCCCTGGCGCCCCCTGCTTGAGGTATTCAAACAGCGGATGGGTGTTATCACCGTTCACGTCAATCTTCTCAAACAAAGGAAACGACACCCCGTAATTCTTCTCACAAAACCCAGCAATCTCACTGGAATCACCGGGCTCTTGACTCATAAACTGATTACAAGGATAAGCTAACACCTCGAATCCTTTGTCCTTATATTGCTGATATAGGGCCTCTAGATCTTTATACTGAGGTGTAAACCCACACTTGCTGGCGGTATTAACAATCAACAACACCTTGCCTTCAAACTCTTGTAGCGCTCGTTCTTGATGATTAATATCGTTACATTTAAATTGATAGATATTCTCAGACATACTATTTTCGCACCTCGTATTATTATGACCTTCAAGCTAGTTGAAACCCAACCTCGCTCCCTAGCACCCTCTACTTAACAGCACTGGCTCCACTGACAAAGCTCAATCTATTGATTCAACCCAATCGCACAATCGAACATTGCCAATGGACCGATCGATTAAACAGAGCCAAAAAATAACTCAGCCCTAAATCGTTTACAAGCAAAGTTACTATTTTGGCCATTCACGCCAAAAACCAACCCTGCGAATGCTCCCTTGCCTGTGGATAAATATGTGAGTAAATACCTCGCTCAACCGCGTATCAGCTGTGCATAAACCAGGATTTCAGCGCACTCCTAAAAAGCGTATTCAATTAATTTAAACTTATCAACACATTACAAATATTTTTCCGTTATCACTCAACACCTACGAGTGCCAAAGGCCTGCAGGCGAAGTACGTACTCACTGTGGAAAAGCTGCCAAGCCCGAGCCAACTTAGGCTCTTTTAAATTTAACTTAGACTCTTTAAATTTAATCTGGCCCCATCCCAAGCCTCCCCCCTAGCCCTCTTCTAGACACCTCCTCTCAACACCCCTGACCAGCGCAAATTGTTGTCGTCCACGATCAGATCACGGCCATCACCGGGCCGCCCCCACCGTAAACGATAACACTCGACTAATCTGACACAACGCTAACCCGCTTTGTTCTCGCCACTGATTAAAGGCTTCTTGGGTCTGTTTCAAGTCCTTCTGGGAAGTCGGCGCCTTATCAATCACCCCTTGAGCCTTGAGCGCAGCCACCACATCTTCCGTTAGCAAAAAAGTATCCTTGCCCACCATCCTTAATCTGCCACATGTCATCCACTGTCATCATAATTTCTTGTACCTTACATCCAATCAATAATTAGCAAAATGGGTATTCGCCAACGACAATTTTCACTCACAGCTTATTGTTTTTTAAGATAAACTTAACCAGCAAGCCAGAATCCTGGCTATGCTTGTACTTATCTACATGATTGTGATGAGAGCGGAATGAAGCCAATACAAAAGTCACCTAAATTACACAATGTCTGTTATGACATTCGTGGCCCCGTGTTAGAACACGCCAAACGTCTAGAGGATGAAGGTCAACATATCCTTAAATTGAATATCGGCAACCCAGCCCCTTTCGGTTTCATGGCCCCTGACGAAGTCGTACACGATGTCATCTACAATCTCCCCGATGCCTCAGGCTATTGTGACTCCAAAGGGCTATTTAGCGCCCGTAAAGCCATCATGCATTACACCCAGCAAAAAGGCATCAAGAACGTCACTATTGAAGAGATCTTCTTAGGCAATGGTGTCAGTGAACTTATTGTCATGTCGATGCAGGCATTGGTGAATGATGATGACGAAATTCTTATTCCTGCACCCGATTATCCGCTATGGACTGCCGCCGTCAGTTTGGCGGGAGGCAAACCCGTTCATTACTTATGTGATGAAAGATCAGAATGGTATCCAGACCTAAAAGACATTCGAAACAAAATTACAGATAAAACCCGCGCCATCGTCATCATTAACCCTAACAACCCCACCGGTGCCCTCTATCCCAAAGACGTATTGGAGGCATTGCTGGATATTGCTAGAGAACACAATCTCATCGTTTTTTCCGATGAAATATATGACAAAATCCTTTATGACGATGCAGAACATATCTCCACCGCATCCCTGGCGGATGATTTGGTAATTTTGACATTTAATGGGTTATCAAAGACCTATCGCGTGGCAGGTTATCGCTCTGGATGGCTAATCATTAGCGGCAACATAAGTGCTGCAAAGAGCTATATACAAGGGTTAGAGATGCTCGCCTCCATGCGACTTTGTGCCA
>NVTH01000148.1 GCA_002401525.1 Moraxellaceae bacterium
AAACCAGAACAGGATGACCACTCGCGGGTACCCATAGCATTACACTGGCCGGTGATAGACAGTGATGTACCACCTTCCTTGCCTAAGACCTGATGATACAAAAAGAGTCCGGCTTTAGTGGATCACTTCAGGGCGTCAAATTATAGATTGAGCTATGGTCAAATCTGGTGTATGGATTCTGAAGCAACATCCTGCTTAACCATAATCCCGTCTTTAAATTCAACACCTTTGACTACCTCTGCAAGTAGTTTGTAGCCCTTTAATCGATGCCATCGCTTCTCTGCGGTCTGCATTAATTTGAAGGCCATGGCTAACGTCGTAGCTCTACTTCCACAGTTCTTTGTTCTGGTCGTTCTTAATCTTACCGTCGCAAACACGGATTCAATTGGATTGCTCGTTCTAATGTGCCCCCAGTGCTCTGCAGGGAAATCGTAAAACGTAAGCATTACGTCGCGGTCTTTTTGCAAGCACTCCATCGCCTTTGGGTATTTTAATTCATATTTATTAATGCATAAATCGAAGGCTTTTTCTGCATTCACTTTTGAATCCGACATCCAAATATCGTGTAAATTCTCTTTCACTTTGGGTTGCATTGATTTAGGGACTTTGTTCAAAACATTCGCCGTCTTATGAACCCAGCAGCGTTGATGTTTTGTTTCCGGCCAATGCTTGGTAATCGCTTTCCAAAACCCAAGGGCGCCGTCACCTACCGCTACCTTAGGCGCTATTTTTAAACCTTGCCCTTCCAGCTGCGTTAGCAATTCAAACCAACTAGCTTCAGATTCCCGAAAACCATCGGTTAACCCAATGACCTCCTTCCGGCCTGTGCTGTCGGAACCCACAATTACCAGCAAGCAAAGCCTGTCGTCTTGCCGGACATTGCAGTACACCCCATCAGCCCAAATATAAACAAAGCGACGATTCGACAAATCTCGTTGACGCCATTGATGGTAATCTTCTTCCCAGCACTGCTTAAGCCGGCTGATGGTATTTGGAGAGAGTCCTTTGGCATTGGGACCTAATAAACCTTTTAACGCATCCTCAAAGTCCCCCGTTGATATCCCTTTCAAGTAAAGCCACGGAAGTAGTTCTTCTATGGACTGGGAGCGTTTCAAATACGGAGGCACTAGGCTGCTATTGAATTTAATCTTTTGCCCTGTGCGGTCTCTTATCTTGGGTATTCTGACCGCAACGTTACCCAGGCCGGTTTGAATGGTTCGCTCAGGAAGGTAACCGTTTCTTACAATTCCTTTTTGCCCCGAATCAGTCTCTAAAGACTTGTATTGAGTGAGCAATTGATCTAACTCCGCCTCAACGGCTTGCGCGAGTAATTTTTGAGCGCCTATTTTAAGTATTTCGGAAAGTGCATCTTGTGCTGGTGTATGGAGYGCAACAATATTATTATCTTCCATGCGGTGTATTCCTTGTTGGTCTTTTGATCTTCCAGGATCTGATCAACAGGATACGCTGCTCTTCGAATTCTTCATACACCAGAAATGACTATACCTCAAGAGTTTATAAACTGCCTAAACTTTGGTTTTATTCAGTATCGCCCTTTTATGTCAAGCTAGTATCACAATCCATTGAAGACCTAAAAATTAAAAAGCTCATTAACAACGATTGGATGATCCGTATCTTACCCTTTTCACAATCCATGTTTACAATGACTTACAGTCTAGAACCAACGCCACTAGAGGGCCAAACAAGGCACGACTTAGCTTCACTACATGCGGATATGTTAGTCATCGCCAAAAACATACGTCGAGGGGTTTTTAACTTCGCAAAAGATTACATCGTTAGAATTGATAAATCCCCCTACGAGACGGCAAGCAAACACACAACATGACACTACTATAAGCGCCAAACAAGTACCTACTAACCGGCATCATATTCAATTCGCTCCCCCCACTGTTTTATAAAAGGAAGTTCCCCAGCCCACACTGGCAGCGATAAATCATTTTCGTCATCAATGGGTCCTCCGGTGCGGATTTTCACTGCGCCTTCGTTAATCTCCATTTTTAATAACGTCGTGGCTTTCAATTCTTTTTCATTGGGGGTTCGTACCTGTTGCCAGCGGCCCGACTCAATTTGTTCAATAAAATTCTCGTAGACCGCAAGCTGTACTTCATCGTCCTCAATSGCTTCAAATCGTCCAAACAATACCGCAGAACGATAATTAGCGCTGTGGTGRAACGCTGACTTCGCCATCACCCAAGCGTTTAATTCCGCAAACGACACGCAACTCTTACTGCCGCCAGTGAGTTGTTTAACCAAACGGCTGCCCCGACTGCCATGAATATAAATCGCATTCTCAACACGCCAGCATAGCATTGGGATGGACATAGGCGAATCATTCTGAATAAAACTCACATGAGCCATCTTCAAATCATCAATGATCGGGTATAGATCCTCCTCTTGATAACTGGCTCGAAGAGAAGACCGTTTTACTTCCGATTGCGAAGTTTTTTGTAACATGAGAATGCCTATCGCTTGATTGATTTATTTATTTTAAGATGAAAACCAACTAAACCCGATGATTTAACATTGAAGGTCTCAGTTGACTTGGACTCAGTGTCGCTGGATACTGGCACCTCATCAAGGACCAATAATTAAAGAATGAAGGTACCAGTTGAGAAAACAAGAATTTGATGGTTTACGAGACTTTTCTTTTGATAGAAGACTAAAGCGTTCATTGCAGGATCAACTTTCAAAGGAAATAAAACAGAGAATATTAACGGCACGGCTGCTTCCAGAAACCCGCCTGCCCTCGAGCCGCCATTTAGCCCAATCCTTATCCGTGAGCAGAAACACCGTCAATGCCGCTCTCGAACAGCTCAAGGCTGAAGGCTATCTCAAAACCAGGCCCGGCGCAGGGCATTACGTGTCCGATGAAATTCCCGATAATTTTTTACTAACAGCCCCGGCAAAACAAGCCCATACCACCCCGAACGAATCCCTAAAAAAGCCAACTCAACGCACCCCCTTACCGCTCTCCTCCATGGGCCGCACCCTGTCACAAAACAAAAACACACGCCAATATGGCAACAGCAGTTTCGAAACAGGCGTGCCGGATTTACGCGCTTTTCCAATCCAGAAATGGGCCCCAATTTACCAACGCAATAACCAGCGCACGTCTCTAATGGGATACGATCAATTGCAAGGGTACGCGCCGCTACGAGAAATACTGGCCGATTATTTACGCTCATCCAGGGGGCTCAGGTGTACGGCCAAACAAATTATTATTACTGCCGGTGCACAGCAAGCCGCCACTATAGCGGTTCAAATCCTACTGGATAAAGGCGATCAAGCTTACGTCGAAAACCCTGGCTACATAGGTCTACGCAAAGTGCTTCACGCCCACGGTGCCCACCCTGTGGGCATTCCTGTGGGCGAGCAAGGCATCGACCTATCCGCACTGCCCCCTCAACCCAGCGGGAAATTATTGTGCTTAACGCCTACCCACCAATACCCCATGGGGGGCATCATCCCTCTCGCCAAGCGATTGGCCATTTTACAGTGGGCCGCGGATCACGGCGTGTGGCTGCTCGAAGACGATTACGACAGCGAATACCATTTCGATCACAAACCCATTCCTGCCATGCAAGGCCTTGGTTTAGCCGAGCAAGTGATTTACCTCGGCTCCTTCAGCAAGGTGTTATACCCGGCTCTCAGATTGGGTTATTTGGTGGTGCCGGAGCATTTAGTGGACGCCTGCGTCACCGCTAAAACATGTATGACGGGTCAAACGGCTTTAGTGGAGCAAGCCACCACTGCAGAATTTATCGAAGCCGGCCACTTTGTGCGCCATATTCGCAAGATGCGGGTGTTGTACCAAGAGAAACAACGGGCCATTTTGGCCGCCTGTAAGAAGCATCTCGACGACGTCGCCACACCCCACTACACCGGTGCAGGCATGCACATTGTTGTCACGTTTCACGCGGAATTAAATCGTCATGGCTTTCAAGATGTAGAAGTGGTGGACGCGATGATTCGCCAAGGAATTTATGGCAGTGCATTATCCGCTTATTACCTCGGACAACCCCAGCATCAAGGCCTGGTATTAGGGTTTGCAAATACTCACGCTAAAGCGATGCATAAAAAAATTAAAATCATCCGCGAAGTGATCGATTCGCTGATTGTAAAAAACTAAGTTTTTAAACCGCTAAGTCTTTTAAGCCTCTAAGCTTTTTAAACCATTATGTCTTTTAAACCACTATGTCTTTTAAACCACTATGTTTTTAAAACACTAAAACTTTAATCATCCCCAGCTTCAAGTAATCCGCGCCCTTGATTAGATGCCTCCCAACTTAAGCCCCGCCTCCTTGCGACAAGAAGCTAATAAATTTAACACTGTTTGTTTGTCTTTAATGGCCCTGGACACCGCCACTGCGCCAATAATCATCGCCGTTAAGGAAAGCACTTCCGCCTTACTGCAGCGCGTGTATCGATTGGCGTAGTTATAAATCGCCGTGTTCATGCCGTCAAAAACAGCGGAGTAAGTCTTTTGGGTGGCGCGATCGCGGGTCACGATATCCGTCGCAAGAAAAGCCAATGGGCAAGCACATTCACCACGCACATGCTCAATACTGAGGTAATCGTCCAAAAGTCGAGTCAGCCATTCCTTTTCTGAGGTTTCGTTGGGTTTAGTCTGAGACAAATTCGTCTGCCCTACCGCAAATTGTAAGGCTTCATTGTAGAGATCGGCCTTGCTTTTAAAGTGCCCGTAGAATGCCCCCCGTGTAAGCCTACAGTGGTTCATAATCTGGTTGACGGTGACTGAATCGAATCCCTTTGCAGCGAACAATTGGTAAGCGCTTTGAAGTATTTTCTGCCGTGTCCTTTGGGTGTGGTCTTTAGAATAAGGCATTAATTTTTCCGCAAATTTAAATATGACCTTTATCATAATTTAAAACTGACTTAAGCTAAAGTCATTATTAATTAGGAACTGTCTGCAATGGAAATAATTATCCCGATGTTTTTCTTAGTGTGTTTAACAATCGTCGTTGGCCTTGGTCTCGGCGCCTCACGCATGGCCTTATCCGCGAAAGGTCAGGCAGATCCGCGCTACTTTAAACTATGGTCAGGTTTCTCTCCTCCTGATCACGTTCAGAGGCTGGAAAGAAATTTTTCAAATTTATTTGAAGTACCCGTGGTGTTTTATATTGCAGGTGTGATTGCAATGATAATCAATACTCAGAGCACAGTGATTCATGGACTTGCTTGGGCATTTGTGGCTTTACGGTATGTGCATTCAATCATTCATATTACCTATAATAATCCGCTGCATCGAATGATTGCTTTTTTACTCTCCAGCTTGATTGCCTTGGCGATGTGGGGCCAGCTAGTGTCTATCGTTGCTCAAAACCTTTAATCTTATGTCGTCAATGGCTGGGATAGAATCCATAAACTTAACAACGTATAGGCAATCATCAGCATCAACATTGGCAGCTGGCTTAACAGCGCCACCGAGCGATTTTGATGTATTTCTAACGCGCGTACATGCGCCAAGATCACCGCAATGACATGCCCCACAACCACCGAAAAAATCGCGAGTATCCAAATCATTTTGGCATTCACAATGCTTAGATCGAGGCGATAATGTTGGGTATTCAATAGATTCCAGCCAAACCCAAAGGGATCCGATCCCAAGGGGATCATTTGCTGGCCAGCAATCAACAAATAAGAAGCATAATGAGTAATGTGGTAGGCCAATGCAATGGGAACCAACGCGTAAACATAATGCCCCACACTTTCCATCACCGGCATTTTCGTCCCCGAAACTACACTGCTAAATTTGCAGAACAACATAAATATTGCCATCAACAATAAAGGGAAGCCTACAAACGCGATGGTTTTAATAAGCATTAATAAATCCACACCATAACGTTGGCCACTAAGCAAAGTGGGACGTAAAAATTGACTTTGAGCGATCGACTGCAATACGCCCTGCCACCAAACGGTTTCGAGAATCCCATCAAATGACACCATTGCCAACAAGACGATGACAAACATACTGCGTGCGAATGACGCAGGTTGATGAGTGACTAAACCACTCCCTGGCAAGCGCAGCCTTAACGTTTTCGATTGAACCGCCAAGGGTGAAAAACGACCAAAAACCCCAAATATATTAGTAAATAGATCTCCTCGCTCAAGCCAATTTCCAATCCCAAAAAATAGCATCCCCCCCCAAAGATACACACTGTAGATCAACAGTATTATTGCCGTATTGATTGGCTTTTCAGAATAAGGCCAAATTAATTCTAACCAAAAGAAAACCCCTAAAGAAATCACGCAACACCAAGCCGATGCTTCTCCCCTATTCTCAAACCATGTAGACCCCTGACGCTGAATATTTTTCGGTAAATAACGAATACACCCCCATCGTGCAAAAATCGCCAAACTTAACCAAGGGTTAATTAGCGGCCAAAAATCACCAATTAAGGCAAAAATAAACACCAGCCCTATCCATCCAATCACCCACACAAATGTAGGCGCAATATTATGGAAGGCATCTTGTTGACCCCATATTCCGCACGCTAACACCAGTAGAAATAGTGCAACGCCAATGCAGCGAATCAACAATAATCCAAATTTTTGAAAGGCCAAATTGCCCGGCCAATACAACAATGTAAAGTGACGCGAGTAATCTATAGCACTGACACGAATAAAATAGGCCGACAAACCAAAGGAAAAAATCACCACTGACACGGCTGCCGACAAGTAGAGGCTAATGGGCAACGGTAAATCGTAACGTTCACCAAATGCGTGGGCGAAAGCAATAGAAGAATACCACGGCGTTATGACAATGATACTTGCCGCTAATAAATAGCACCGACCCCAGAACCTTCTATTCACATTAGAGAAACAATTCACGCAATAAAACATCCCTGTTTCGAGTAAACGGGCCGGGCACCAATTTTAAATAGTTTCTTTTATAGTGACCGAATTAACTTATTGAAACTTTACTTGCGATCGATCTATTACTATAACTAATGATCTCTAAAAGACCTAACTGGCAAGGAGTTTTCCATGAAATTCGCCACTCGAATTTTCGCCCTCTTATTCGCCTGCACACCGATCGTGTGTTTTTCTGAAATTCTGGCCATGGTCAATTACGAAAGCAAAACTGCCGAATCTTTGAAATCACTAAAACTCTCCGCCCCCGCAAAAAGAGAAGAAGGCATTGCCATCATCGACGTCGATCCGAAATCCGATGATTTCGGAAAAATATTAATGAACATTCCGTTACCCGGCGACCTAATAGCTCACCATATTTTTTATGACCGAACCATGACCAAGGCGTACATCTCCGCGCTTGGCAAGCCGGAATTACGAATCATGGACCTAACGCGTTTCCCTTACCGCATTAAAACCATAGATGTGGACTGCCAAGTGGGTGAAGACGTGACGTTCTCAGAAGACAACAGCACGTGGTACCTCACCTGCATGGGATCGGGCAATATCATTGTCGGTCGAGTAGCCACCGATGAGATTATTGGCAACATTAGTACTGAAAAACCCTACCCACATGGCTTGGCCATCCACACTGAAATTGACAGAATATTAGTCACCAACACGGTGAGAGCCTCTGATCTTGGGGATGCGGGTGAGTACGTGACGGTGATTGAAGCCAGTACCAATACCGTACTGCGTAGCTTAAAGGTTTCCGAAAAAGCCTCGCCCGCAGGAGCGGCACCAGTAGAGATTTTATTCGTCCCAGGCGCAACACCACCACTGGCCTACGTGACCAACATGTTTGGAAATACGCTGTGGTCACTCAAATGGAACCCCGAAAATAAAACATTCAAACAACAACAAGCCTTCGACTTCAACACCATTAAAGCAGGCGTTCCGCTGGAAATATATTTCAATAAAAAGGCTGATCGATTGTTTATCACTACTGCGAAGCCAGGCAAATTACACGTATTCGATTTATCGAAAAGTCTTCTCAAACCAGACTTGATCGCCACCATAGAGGCTGCCGAAGGGGCACAYCATGTGGCATTTACTAAGGATGAGAAGCTCGCTTTCGTGCAGAATTCACTGTTAAACCTGCCAGGAATGAGTGATGGTGAAATCACAGTGATCGACCTAGCCCTCAACAAAGTAATCGCTAAAATCGATACCTTTAAAGAAATGGGCGTCAACCCCAACAGCATCGTATTATTGCCGCAGTGGAATCATCTGGCCGGCCATTAACACAAACGCTTCAAAATACATTCGAAAAATTAAAATTTGAACAACAAAAACGCGCCACTGAACGACAAACGCGTAGTGCTTACCTCAGTGTAATCGCCAACATCAGTCAGGTTAAAGCATTAAAGCAGGCTCTGGCGTTAAAATGGTTAACGTGCCAAACCAAAAAGAAGCCCGACATGCAGAGCTTTTTGCCACAGGCTCTATGACCGTTTTAGCTGATGATATTTCAAATAAAGATTGGTTTGAAAAAGCAGAATCACACAACGGTGTAAGTAAAGTTCCTTTTGAGTATGAGCACGGAACAGTGCAATACAACATCATTAATATTAAATCAAATG
>NVTH01000149.1 GCA_002401525.1 Moraxellaceae bacterium
CAATCAACCCAGGAATGTCCGCCACCACAAAGCTACGGTATTGACCCACCGGCACTACGCCCAAATTCGGGATCAGCGTGGTGAAGGGATAATCAGCCACCTTAGGTTTAGCTTTGGATACAGCGCGGATAAACGTGGATTTACCCGCATTGGGCAACCCCAACAAGCCCACATCAGCCAATACTTTCAGCTCCAGCCGCAAATCACGACGCTCTCCTTCTCCGCCCGAAGTAGTTCTTCTTGGCGCGCGATTAGTGCTGCTCTTAAAAACGGCATTGCCCAACCCGCCATTACCCCCCTTAGCGATCATCACTGGCACATCAGCTTTCAACAAATCCGCCAACACTTCATCGGTGTCTTCATCAATCACCGTGGTGCCCACCGGCACCCGCAGCACCAAATCGTCTCCTTGAGCGCCGGTGCAATCTTTACTTTGCCCACTGGTGCCGAGCTTGGCACGATAATGGCGGGTAAAGCGGTAATCCGCCAAGGTATTCAATGCTGAATCACCCTGAATCCACACACTGCCCCCCGAGCCTCCATTGCCGCCGTCAGGACCACCGCGAGGAATGTATTTTTCGCGGCGAAAACTCAGGCAACCTTTCCCCCCAGAACCTGCCTCAATTTTAATCACCGTCTCATCAACAAATTTCATCGTACTGTCTACCTAAATGTCTACCCAACTATTTACTTAATGATCGGCCTAGCTCTTCATTCAGCTCTCTATTCAACTATCTATTCAACTACCTAATTAGCGATAACCAAAAAAAAGACCTAAAAACAAACACCGAAATCAAAAGAGCCCAGACCAAACGCAAAAAAGCCCCGTCCAAAACGAGGCTTTTCAGTGACTACTTAATACTGAGGGGATGTAGAAAAAATTAGCCGTTAGGAACGATATTAACGTATTTTTTCTGTTTCGGGCCTTTCACCTGAAACTCAACCACTCCGTCTGCAGTCGCAAAAAGAGTATGGTCACGACCACACCCTACATTGTTGCCTGCCGAGAAACGAGTTCCACGCTGACGAACAATAATGCTACCCGCTGTCACTGCTTGACCACCAAATCGCTTTACACCTAACCGTTTGGACTCGGAATCGCGACCGTTCCGAGTACTACCGCCGGCTTTCTTATGTGCCATTGTCTTGCCTCACCTTAAAATTCAAACTCTAAAAATTCTTTTTATAACAGACTCTTGCTGAAAACAAGCAAGCCTGCAGAACTCACTACTAAGCCCTAATAACTAAGCCTTAATAACTAAGCCCTAATAACTAAGCACTAATACCGGTGATTTTCACTTCGGTATACCATTGACGATGGCCCATCTGCTTACGATGATGCTTACGACGATGAAACTTAATAATGGTTACTTTCTTATGACGACCGTGAGTGACCACCTCGCCACTGACTTTACCACCGTCTAAATAGGGAGCACCTACTTTAACGTCGTCACCGCTGTTTACGAGAAGAACCTTATCAAAATCAATCGTTTTTCCTGGCTCAATATCAATCAACTCAAGCTTTAACACATCGCCTTCGGCAACACGATGCTGCTTACCGCCGCTTTCAAAAACCGCGTACATAATCCACTCCGTATAACGTAATCAGACCCAAACAATTTACAAGCTGGGCCCGTGCCCAATTTACCTCAAAACCCAGGTGCACTTTGATCCTGATAAGACTACAGCAACTAGATTATAGCTCCTATAATAGCACCTATAAATTACAGCGCTTCGAAACCAAGCGTTGCTAGCAGGCAGGGCCTCGCAAATAACCCGCGAAGCAACTTACTCTGTCTAACTTAAAACAAGGTGACTCTTACCAACCCAAAATGCAGGGCTAAACTTCATTCTGCATCTACTAACACCCCTGCCCGGCCAATTCCCGGACAACGATTCCGCAGGGGCGCTAATTCTACGGCAAACCCGCTAATGGGGCAAGATTCAAACAACAGAAATCCTATCTAAGCGCTACAGCACGCGCCCTTCACCCAGCGCTCAAGGAAAATCATTGCTCTAACCTCCCCTAATACACTCAAAACCTAACTAAACCTTGACAGGCCGACGGCCCAATTCTACGATTCGGCTACTTTTTCCCCGTCATTTTTGGCGCTACTTATAGAGGCCTGCCTTTAACGGCCTAATATCACGGGATACAGAGACCAACTCATAGCTCACCATGACATCGGCCAGTTCAGAACGGCTCACTCGGCACCCAAAAAATGAGGCCTTATCGAGGCACAGGAAGCATCAGATCATGAATTACCAAGAAATTAGAGGCCTCGTCGACCACCAATTCGACAATGTGAACACCGTAATACTGGACCACTTGGACTCTAGCGTGCCACTGATTAACGAGGTGGGTGCGTACATTATCAAAAGCGGCGGCAAAAGATTACGCCCTTTAGTCTGCCTGCTTTCGGCCAACGCCCTGCAATATAAAGGTGACATTCACATTAAAGTCGCCGCAATCACCGAATTCCTTCACACCGCCACGTTATTGCACGACGACGTCGTCGACGAATCTGCGCTGCGACGAGGCCAATCCACCGTCAATGAAGTCTGGGGCAACGCCACCAGCATTTTGGTAGGCGACTACTTGATCTCCAAATCCTTCCAAATGATCGTGCAAATCAACCACCTCCGCTTAATGGAAATTATCGCCGAAGCCACTGCAGTGATTACCGAAGGCGAAGTGTTACAGCTGATCAATATTCACAACCCCGATACATCTCAAGATCACTACATGGACATCATCCGCTCCAAGACCGCGAAGATGTTCGAAGTAGCCGCCCAATCAGGCGCGATCCTAGCCAACGCACCCCAAGAACAAGAGCAAGCCATGGTGGATTACGCGCGTCACATGGGGGCAGCCTTCCAACTTATTGATGACGTTCTGGATTACACTGGCAGTGCGGACGCTCTGGGCAAAAATGTCGGCGACGACCTCGCCGAAGGCAAACCCACCCTGCCCTTAATTTACGCGCAAAAACATTGCTCCGAAAATGAAAGAAGCATGATCCAAAACGCCATTAAACACGGCGGACTAGACAATCTAGATGAAATCATCGCTGCCGTAATAAGCTCGGGCGGAATTGAGTACACCATTAAAGCAGCCGAGCAAGAAGCGGATAAAGCCATTCAAGCCCTCGAAGTAATTCCTGATTCAATCTATCGCACCGCAATGATGGATCTTGCTCGATTGGCGGTGAACAGGAATACCTAGACATCGAAATGCCTAATTATTGAAAACCTGCGCTTCGAAATTAGCTTGATTTCAGATTAGCTTTAAACAAACCTTCATCGGCCTTGTATGAGTCCACGCAAGCCAAGCAAATACAGGATTTACCGCGCGAATTTTCTGGCAGCAATTCAATCAGCGCAGCAGGGATTTCCAACGCCTCACACCAGCACCCTGAACTCATCTGCACGCCACAGCGATTGTCTTGTTTGCAAAAGGGACAAATTTTATCGGATGTACTTTCGGACATTAAGCTCTATTTCGCTTGCAAAACACAATAGATTTCCTTCACATTACCCTCTCGAAATGAAACATAAGTCTAACTAAAATCTTTCGCCAGAAAGGCATACTGAAGCAAGAAGACAAGCCGCCCTAGCCAGGGCCCCGCTAACCACAACAACCTTACTGGCTTAGGCCTCGTTCTTTACGGGCGTCCTCAATACCTCCAGCATTTGATACATTGCTATAGCCGGCCTTTTTTAGCGACGACAAGGCCACCCCTGCCCTCCCCCCGCTGCGGCAATACAACCGAATTTCCGTATCTTTATTAGGAAACAATTGACTCGCTTCTTGAACAATATCGCCATGAGAAATACGAACATCGCCTTCAATACTATCTAAGCTGTATTCCACCGAAGTTCTCACATCAATCCAAACTGTTTCAGCGTACGACAGCGAACTTAAGGAAAGAAAACTTAAGGGAAGTAAGCTAAAGAATACTGCCCCCCATAAAAAAGTGCCTCGCCTAAAAGAATAACCTCTCATTAATTAATCCTTTTCTGTTTGGCTACTGCTGAACAATGAAACTTAGATCCGCAGATTACCCCATTGCTTTAACCCACGCACCTTCGAAAACCCCCAAAACCAACCCCCTAAGAAACCTTAACATTAAAAATCGCAGCGTAAAAAACCGGCACGACCACTAACGTCAAAACCGAGGCGAATAATAATCCGAACATGATGGTGACCGCCATTGAGATAAAAAAGGCGTCCGCAAGTAAAGGCAACATGCCTAAAATAGTCGTTAATGCCGCCATGGCAACGGGGATCAATCGGCTGACTCCCGCATCGAGGATGGCCTGGTAAGGGGGTTTTCCCTGGTCGAGTTCCACATCAATTTGATCCACCAGAACGATGGCATTTTTTATGAGCATCCCCGCCAAACTCATAAAGCCAAGCAAGGACATAAAACCAAAAGGCTGATTGAAAATCAATAAACCCACGGTCACTCCAATAACAGCCAGAGGCACTGTCATCCAAATGACTAGTGTTTTTTTAATGGAGTTAAATAAACAAATGACGATAAACACCATTAGACCAAAAAATACCGGCAGTGCGGAGGCGATTTGTCCGGATGCTTTGACGGACAGTTCTGCTTCACCACCCCAAGCCATGTAATAACCGGGCATCCCCGCAATTGGGATTTGATCATTCCAGCGGATGGGGATCGTCTTTGATGTGAAATTCCCATTCTCGTCAACGGCTCCCGCAGCAGAATACTGCTCAAGGTCGACCCCAAGGGACTGTTCGACTTTGGGTTTGATTCGCTCTAGCAATTCACTCGGCAAACCCACTCTTGGGTCGACGTGAATGCGTATCATTGATACTCGATTCCAGCGCCAGATATAAGGGTCTTCGAACTTAGTTTCAAAACGTGATACCACTTGCCCGATGGGAATGTGTTGCTGGGCGGCTGGGCTCCAGACTTGTATTTGGTCGAGGCTTTCTAAATCGACACGCTCTTCTTTAGGGGCCCGCGCAATGATTGGCAGTAACTCATCGCCTTCACGAAAAACCCCCGAATACACGCCTTCAACGGAATACTTAAGCGCCTTGGCTACATCCCCTCGCTGCACCCCTGCAGCGGACGCCGGAGAATCAGAAAATTGCGGCCGAAGTACTTTCACTTTACTGCGCCACTCATTGCGGACCGCTTTGGATCCAGGATCCGCTTCAATTTCTACCAGCGCTTTGTCGGCCATTCGCCTTAATTCGGCGCGATCTGGGCCAAGAATACGCAGTTGTATTTTGCCCCCTGAAGAAGGCCCATTCACAAACACTCGCACGTTAGTGTTGGCTTCAGGTATAAAGTCTTCAAGGTCATCCTGGATTTTCGCAGTTAAAGCGGGCATGTTATTAAAATCATCCACGTCCACTAGAATGCGAGCAAAACTTGGGTAGTTATATTCAGGCGTGTAGGTCAAATGAAAACGAATTTCTCCACCCCCGACTTGAGACGTTAAATGAGTCACGCCCTCATACTGTTGCAACTTATTCTCAACTTGTATGACTCGTTGGTAGGTTTCATCAATTCGAGTGCCCTCGGGAAACCATAAATCAATGAAAAACTGCGGCCGCGTAGAGTTGGGGAAAAAACTATTTTTAAGGAATCCAAAACCATACAGCGATGAACAAAACACCGCTAAAATCAAACCAATGGTGAGCCACCGAAAGTTGATGCATTGAGCCAAAAAATGGCGATAGGCAACGTAGAACTTGCCGCCGTAAGGGTCTTTATTTTGATTTAATTGTTTCTTATCAGGCGTTAAAAACGCATCGCATAACATCGGCGTGATAGTGACCGCCGTCACCCAACTCATGGACAAAGAAATCAAAATAACGGTGAATAAAGATCGGGTGTATTCTCCCGTGCTGTCCTCATTGGTACCAATAGCAGCAAACGCGGTGATCGCAATCACCGTGGCACCCAGTAACGGTATGGAAGTTTGCGCCACCACAGCCGATGCGGCCTTAAGTTTATCTTCACCTCTATTAATACGGATTCGTATGCCGTCGGTCACGACAATGGCATTATCCACTAACATGCCCAGCGCGATAATTAACGCCCCTAAAGAAATACGCTCGAGCGTAACATCTAACATAGCCATAAAGACAAACGTCCCCATAATGGTGACGACTAAGACAGCACCAATAATAAGCCCGCTTCTTAAACCCATGAACACCAACAACACCACGATGACTATAACGATGGCTTCCGCTAGGTTAATTAAAAAACCATTAATTGATTCAGTCACGGTGTCGTATTGAATTGAAATCGGATTCATCTCTATGCCTAAAGGAATATTCGATTTAATCAATTCAATTTTTTTATCCAGCGCTTTGCCCATCTCTACCACATTGCCGCCGGATGCTGTGGAAATGGCTAAGCCAACGGCGGGCTTACCGTCGTAACGTAAAAAATTGTCGGCGGGCTCTTTAAAACCTCTAACCACTTTAGCCACATCGCGCAGAAAAACTTTGCCGCCTTTTAGTCCATGGTTAGACCCTATAAGCAACTCACCAAATTCTTGTTCGGAGTGGAATTCTCCGGTTGGACTAATCGCGATCCGATCAACCCCGATGGAAATAAATCCAGCGCTGACGGCGGTATTTTTTGAGCCTAATGCCCGCAGTATGTGGTTCGGAGAAACGCCCAAATTCGACATTTTTTCCCGCAACATTTCGATGTAAATGACTTCTTGTTGCACGCCATAGAAGTCTATTTTTTTCACRTCTCGAGCGGTTAATAATTCGCGGCGTAAATATTTTGCGAATTCATACAGCTCAGGGGAGGTATACCCCTCCCCAGTCAAAGCGATGAAGACCCCGAACACATCACCAAAATCATCCTTTACAATGGAGGGGCCCGCTCCCGGAGGTAATCTGCGCTGGGTGTCGCCGACTTTTCGTCGCAACTCATCCCAAATCTGCGGCAAACTAGTAGCGTCATACTTGTCTTTCATCACCACTTTGACAATCGAAAGTCCTCGTGAGGATCTGGACTCGACCGCGTCCAGCTGGCCCATTTCTTGGGCCGCACGTTCTATTAAATCGGTGACTTCTTCCTCCACCTCAACCGCCGACGCGCCGGGATAAGGGGTAATGATAAGCGCTTCTTTGATCGTAAACTCAGGGTCTTCAAGTCGACTAAGACTATCAAATGAAATGGCACCGACAATGGCCAAAAGAAAAGTAACGGTCCACATGATGACCCGGTGGCGAATGCTCCACTCCGCAAGATTCATTAATAGACCACCTTCTCAATGGGCCGAATCACTTTGCCTTCACGCATTTTGGTGACGCCTCCGACCACCACCACGTCACCGACCTCAAGACCCATTGCCTCAACGCTGTCATTGCCCTTCAGATCCCCTAATGCAATCGGTTTCCGAGACACCGTGTCACCACTTTGGCTCACCACCCAGACAAAAGGATTTTCTTCCTCGTCCGCAACCACTGCATGCAATGGCACCAGAAAAGTATCGGCTTGCTCAAGCGTACTAGCGATTTGTGCATGGACATTCGCCGTCATGCCAGGCAGTAAAGCTATTCCGTCGGTTTTTTTAATGCCCAAGACAATATCAAACGTTTGTGTTTTAGAATCGGCCTCCGTGGAATACTCTTTGACGAATAATTCAAAGTCTTGATTAGGAAATGCTTTGAATCGCGCGCTAAGAGTCAGCCCCTTATCATCATCCAGGTTGTGCTTGGAAATTAATGATTCCGACACACTAATCACCACTTCCAGCTGGCTGTTGTCCTGCAAGCTGACGATGGGTTGCTTGGCTTGAATGTCTTGAAAATTTTCAACGTAACGCTTAGCGATGGTGCCTGTAAAAGGCGCCTTTAATTCGGCGTCATCAAGTGCTTTATTGGCCTTGTCTAAATTCGATGCGGCAACATCCTGGGCCGCTTTTAAGCCATCGTATTCAGCTTGAGAGATAAATTTTGTCGCCAGCAGCTCTTCAGTTCGCTTTACGTTAGCGCGATTTTTTGAAAACTCTGCCATGGCAGCACTTAAATTGCTTCGATAATCGCGATCATCAAGGCGCCCCAGCACTTCACCTTTAGTGACTTTTTGACCTTCTTTTAAGGGAAAGTATTCCAGTTGGCCCGCCACATGAAATGCCAACTGCACTCGCTGGGAAGCTCTCACGGTGCCAGGAATTTGCCGATTGATCGCGTTACTCGCGCCTTTCACCACCATCACTTTTGCAGGCTGAATGACCGTTCGTTGCAGCGCTACGTTATCTTTACTACAGCCCACCACAATAAACGCTAACGCGAAAAAAATAACACCTCGGAGATACATAATCGATATCCATCTGGTTTTTCATTAGATCCTTAAAAAGACAATCTGCCTCTCTAATTCTAGATCGTAACGATCGGCCGTGCCGAACAAAACCATGCTAGTTACCTTGAATATCAAGGCAAACTAATCTCCTTAYMWSYTTWMAASYTYKAWACYKCSMTCAAGATACTTAACCCCGTGGCCAGAGATTAACACTCG
>NVTH01000150.1 GCA_002401525.1 Moraxellaceae bacterium
AATTAGTATATATATTAATTATAAAGTAAAGTTATTTTGAAAGAATTAATTAAAATCATTATTAAATAATTTCGAGATCGCTTTAAATAATTTTTATACTTGCCATTATTCTCTCAAATTAAGATTTTTAAATGCTCCCTTATTCTATTTTTAGTTCGCTCATTATATTATTAACAGATAAGATTTGTTTTTAAGCAATTTGTAATAAAAGGTTGTTTTTATCTTCGTTACTTTTAGAAATATTTTCGGAAGTTTGGTCATTTTCTTCTTTTACTTAAGTTTATTCAATTTTTTGGTCAACACCACCTGCTCGAATCCATCTCCTTAAAAATCCCATGCCCTAATTCCAGTTTTCTTCAAAGGGGAAATCCATTTTAGTCCCTTTTTTAATTGTTAATTGGTAGTCATCAAGAGTTTTTTTTTTGAAATTTAATTTAATTGCTGCTTCTTTGGCGTGGATTTTGTCATTAATTATTAATTATCTCCAATCATTAACAAGAGTTACTGCTACTCCAATAGATTATTCTCCTTATTTCATAGTTACTGAATGAATAGGAATAGGAATAGATATGGTTTTTTGTTAAATCTTTAGTGAGTTCTTTTGATCTTTTTTCATACCGTTGCGATTTATTAATCGACTCACTCTATAACCATCTGACAACTCTACAATCATCTGATCACTCTATAACTACCTGATCACTAATTAACCAATCGTACAGGCTTTATTTTAATTTAATCTGTCAGCATTTTGCAGTTAACCTTTCCCTAGGTCAAGGATGATTTTAAATTCCTTGATTCCCTCTGAAGTTTTAAATACTTACAACCCCAGTATTACAGCAATTATTTTTAAAATAAGGATATCGATCTTTCGAGTCTATAATACTGACTGCCCCCTCTGTCAGTCTAGTTGTCGCTTCTAATTTTTTAACTAGAGGCCAATAAAATGAGTGTAAAGTTCAGTCGAGCATTTAAAACCGAGGCAGTAAGAAAGACCCTGAATCGTAAGCCAGGCACCTCAATAGAAATAGTTGCCGACGATTTAGGCATTGCTAAATCCAACCTAATATCGCTGGGTTGAATTAGCTCAGAAACAAGAATTGGAACCAAACTTCAAGGAGCTCGAGTAGGAGTCACTGTATTCCAATAGGGTTAAGCCATGTGCTCTGCGAATTTCATTCAAAGGCGTATTTAAATATTGATGATAATCTCTCACCTTCCACGTTTGAGTCATCTTTTTTGCCCTAAATAATATTTTGAATAAGAGAGGCATGCCGTAAACTAGGCTTTTAATGATTTTAATGGAACCAATATTTTTGAATAGACGCATCAAATCCCAGCTGCTTAGAATCAGTCCCTTCTAAAGGCTTATGTCTATAACTCATTGCAGAATAAAATTTGAGTGTGTTAGTCACCAGCCCTCGACTAAAATGATTGCTGGCGTCATCGGAATTGGCCATGAGACCCCCTTCCGTATTACAGCTTAAAAAAGGGTCCTTTTTTTCTGTTCTCCAGCCTGCGCCGTAACTCAGTTTAGAAACGATCGAGAAATGTCTCGTCTTAAGGGAAGCCACGTAACGGAACGCCACGGCTTAGTTCATCAAATTTATTTAATAGCCAACCACTTCTAAATAGGACCATTACCCACAGGACAGCTAAAAAGAGTACACTTTTCGTGGGTCCCGACTGCAGGTCCTAACCACATAAAACCGGGATGTTTAATCGTTAATTATAGGAGACCTCTAAGGCCAATCATTTCTACTATTAGAATAATTATGGATATGCTTGACTTGCATTAGACGGTGCGCTTTCTAACGCAATTGCGAGTTCGAATGTATTACCGCTCTAGGGTATATTCCCTAGAGCATTGTCGCCAAACATAATGGGCAGATCGATATTGAATCCACATTAGGCATTGGAACCACTCTTTCGCTCTACTTTCCAGCAGCTCTGTCACTTGTAAAGCCCGTTGATGCAAACGTCTTAGGGTCCGCAGATCGGAATTAAGCCGTTGACGACTTGCCGTTCAGCAAGCTCTCTCTCAACCGGGGTGCCGGTTTCCATTGATAGACAGATTATTGTTGTTACAAGCTCGGTATAATTTAATTATTTTTAGATTCTGACTTCTCTCTGTAGCGCCCTGAGTCCTCCGAAACGCTTCGAAACAGGTAGCCGGAAATTGCCCCTAAAATACCGATTGCGGCAGTGAGCTGCTCGGAGGTATTGACGATTAGAACCAGCAATACAGTGCTAAAAATAATCAGCGTCAGCCCTGCTGCACTGATTAGGTCTCTTGCGCTGTGTTCCCGGTCTTTTAAAAAATAAAGGATAATGACGAGAGAGAAGATACACAGGCCACACAGTGCGGTGACATAAAAGCGTTCATTGTCCATTTTTTTAATGAACGCCTCTGAAGAGTAGTAATTTGATATGCCACTAGAATCATTCGATACCACTAGTCCCTGCTCTTTTTCGGCTGCTTCTAATAATAAGGCTAGATCAGTGCTGGATTGACGTTGAATATTGTCCAACGCTGGCGAACTCCCTTCATTGCCCGCAGAGGAGGCATTGACTGGCATAAAAAATATCAATGAAAGCAATAATGTCCTGCACAGGACTGAAATAATAGGTTTCATTAACGCCACTCCCCAATTATTTCTAAATATTTTTTGGCGGTTTCCAGGTCGTTTTGTTTCAATGCGTCTTTAAATTTAAACTGATATTGATCCAACATTTTGTTTCGTTCTATTTCCGGCATGCGCGCCAAAACATCCTTTAAATCACCCAAGAAATCTTGAGACTGTTGAATAGGTGCTTCATAAGGTTGCTGAGCTGAGAAAGTTTTATAACCGGGTTCACCGTATTTATTCAATGAACCCGATACAGCATTTTTCGATAAGAGCAGCATCAAAGCGAAACAAACGAGGGCGAAGGGCTTTTTCATGGCGAAAACATCCTTATTAATATTTCTATAATTCACCTCGACTCGACTTAATGAATCGAAATATCAGTCTATGGATCGACTGAACATGAAGAATAGGCGAACGTGAAGTCAAGTATAAGGCGTTAAAAGAGGCTATAAAAGGAATTCTTCCCAGTTTGAGGCTCACACAACATTTCCTCTAGATCACCGCCCTGGACGGTAGTTGTTTTTATTAACGGTTAAGGCGATTAAACCCGCACATAACTCGCTTCAGTCCGAGGCAAACCTCGTCGTCCCACCCGCAGACATCTGCTCAGTCTTCCACGCATACCCTCCTCCTTTCACTCGCATACATCCGCTCAGTCATTCCACGCACACACCCCTTCTTTCACGCACACCCCCCGTCATTCCCGCGAAGGCGGGAATCCATGTTGAATAAACACTATTTATTCAACGCCGGTTCGCTCTCTGTACTTGCCTTACTAAAAACCCGACTCCCGTATCCGCACCCACCTGTATTAATACAGCAACCGAAATTCTGCATTCATTGCTTTAAACTAGATGGATTCCCGCCTTCGCGGGAATGACGGGGTGTATGCGGGAATGACGGGGGGTATGCGGAATTGACGGAGTGTGTGCGGCAATGACCGAGTGTGTGCGGCAATGACCGAGTGTGTGCGGCAATGACGGAGTGTGTACATTCCCCTCCCAGATTTTTACCACCGTGCATGTTTCTCTATAAACCAATGGTATTTTGCCCTCTCTTTTTGCGCTTTATGATTCTATTGAATAATCGATTTTTGGGGAAGTGGTGCTAGACTTCTACTAGTAGCCAAAATTCGCCTAACGAAGTAGTACTATGAAAACGTTAATCAATGCCACGGATGGCGCCCTGTTACCGCCCACTACCATCCGGTCCACTCATGATAAACGGCTCTGACACCCAATTACATGAAGCCCGAATACTCATTGTAAGCGAGAATAACGCGCAGCAAGATGCACTTGTCCGCGCCTTAAAGTACGATGGTTATCACCGCATCACTTCTGCCTTCACGTTAAGCGAAGCCAAAACCTTATACAGTGATAGTTTTGATTTAATCCTCCTGGACATGCATTTCACCGGGGGCTCCGCATTTGATGTCATTCCCGGCATGCTTGAAAAAGCGTCCACTGATTACCTTCCATTAATCATAATGACCGACACCAAAGACCCAATGGTCGCTGATTTAATCTTGGCATCAGGCGCGAAAGACGTGCTTGGCTATCCATTGCAGCGAGTCGAATTATTGTTACGGATCAGAAACGTGATTCAGACTCATCAGCTCCAAATAAACCTTCAATTAAGAACTAAAGATCTAGAGGAGCAATTAAGAAATAAGAACGACGCGCTAAAGGTCACTCAATTTCATTTAATCCAATGCCTAGGGAAAGCAGCCGAATACAGAGACACAGAAACAGGGGCGCATGTGTTACGCATTGGACTCACCACTGCTTGTTTAGCCAATATTATGGATTTGGGCACCGGTTTTGAGAAGCTCATCAAACAAGCAAGTCCAATGCATGACCTTGGGAAAATATCAATCCCAGATTCAATCCTGCTAAAACCAGGAAAGCTCGATAGCGACGAATGGAAGATAATGAAACAGCACGCGGTTGCGGGCGGTAAAATACTCTCGGGATGCAAATCTCCCCTTTTTGATTTAGCCTCTGAGATCGCTGAATGCCATCACGAAAAGTGGGATGGGAGTGGCTATCCTTATGGATTAAAGGCGGGAAAAATCCCCCTCTCCGCTCGCATTACCGCGATTTGTGATGTATTTGATGCGCTGTTATCTGTTCGACCGTACAAAAACTCTTGGACTGAAGCGGAGGCCTGTCAATACATCGCGGAACAAAGCGGAATACACTTTGACCCAATGCTTGTGGATGCATTTTTAAGTAACGTGCCTAAAATCATCGCATCGTGTGAGGATATTGCAACGCACTAAAAGCGACCTAACGCGTGCCTGCCTAGGCGATGCTCACCCTTCTAGTTCATAAAAAAACACCCGGAGATTTGGACTGAGCCTTTAGGCCATCACTCGCTTTTGCAGATTGGATTGCGATTTTAGCTCAACTGTATTGCCTTCAGGGTCTTTAATATAGATTGAAAACCCAAACCCCTGCGCGCCATAACGGTCTTCAAACTTGCCCACTTCGATGCCACGCCCGATTAAATGCTGTTTTATGTCATCCTCCGATATAGGTTGAAGTTGGAGGCAAAAGTGATCGAGATTGTTTTCCGATTGAGTCGGCGCACCGCCGCCCAGCCGCCCTAATTCGCTATCAACATTGACCAGATCGATCAACGCGTTGCCAGCCCGTAACTGGGTCAAGCCTAATGCAAGCTCCGTTTCTCTTTCGATTTTACAACCCAAAACCTCGCAGTAAAAATTTAGCATTTCTGGTAGTTTTGTAGTGCGTAACACAACGTGGTCAATTCCTACTATTGCAAACACAATCATTCCCCTCAAATTTTGGTGTTACTTCCCCATCCAGTTAAATCGCCATGACGCTTAGATTGAGAATATAACGATTCAATTTCTGAATCCAACCGTTTGAAATCCTGCTCTTGGACTCCTGCCTCAATAGGGAGAATAGTAACTTTAGTTGCGGCTCTATCTGCAGGCAAAAAAAACGAGCCCTACGGCCCGTTTTTTATAATCATCGCACCGTCATGCCTAGTGCTGATGACCGCCCACACCGTGCACATGGCCATGAGAAAGCTCTTCCGCTTGCGCATCTCGCACTTCCAAGATCTCAATATTGTATTTTAAGGCGACACCCGCAAAGGGATGATTGGTATCTACATCGACATTAAATTTACCCACTTTTACCACGGTGACGTTTTTGCCACCGTCTTTGGTATTCACTTTGACAATTTGGCCTTTTCTCAGCTTTTTCTTGTTTTTCACCATTAAATGCTTAATGGGAATACGCGTAATAGCGTCTTCCTTTTTTTCGCCGTAAGCCTGAGCGGGAGTCAGTTCAACTTCAATTTTATCGCCCGCCTGTTTGCCCAAAAGCGCCTGTTGCACAGGCCACAACATGCCGCCTTGACCGTGTAAATACACCGTCGGTTCACTGTCCAAGCTGCTTTCAAGTTCCGCCCCGTCGAGAGCCGCCAAGGTGTAATGAAAGGTGACTACTTTATCTTTTTCAATTTGCATAACGTTCAATAAACTCCGCAACGATTTTTCAAAATTTAATAATTAATATCCGTAATAGCGCCCGCATTGCGCCTTACGATTTAATTTAGTGTTCCCGCGTGGCACGGAACTGAATTTCAGGCCAGCGCTCTTCCATCAACGATAAGTTCACTCGACTGGGGGCGAGGTAGGTCAAATGCCCCCCACCATCCACTGAAAGCTGATCGGATGCTTTACGCTTAAACTCAGCGAGCATTTTCTCATCGTCACAGACRATCCAACGCGCAGTGTATACGCTCACGGGCATGTAGCCGCAATCCACTTTGTATTCTTCTTTCAGCCGTGAAGCCACGACGTCAAATTGCAGCACCCCCACGGCACCCACCACAAGATCATTATTGCGCATGGGCATAAATACTTGGGTGGCCCCTTCTTCAGATAATTCTTTCAAGCCTTTTTGCAATTGCTTGCTCTTAAGGGGGTCTTTGAGTTGCACTAATTTGAACAACTCCGGCGCGAAATGCGGAATGCCGGTGAAATTGATTTCTTCCCCGACCGTAAACGTGTCCCCAATTTGAATGGTGCCATGATTATGCAGTCCGATAATATCCCCCGAATAGGCCTCATCAAGATTGCTCCGCTCTCCCGCCTTAAAGGTCAGCGCTTCTGATACGTTGATGCTTTTATTGATACGCACATGTTTCATCTTCATGCCGCGCTCATATTGGCCTGAACAAATTCGCATAAAGGCAATTCGATCTCGATGCTTGGGGTCCATATTGGCTTGGATTTTAAACACAAATCCCGTGAAGTTTTCTTCGCAGGGTTCTACCAAGCGCTCCTGCGATTGCCGAGGCAACGGTGCGGGCGCCCATTCAGTGAGCCCATCAAGCATGTGATCGACGCCAAAATTGCCTAATGCAGTGCCGAAAAATACCGGCGTTAACTGGCCGGCCAAAAATTCTTCCAAATCAAATTTGTTGCTTGCCCCAAGCACTAACTCGAGTTCTTCACGTAATTCATCCGCCAAATCTTCGATGGCTTCGTCCAGCTCTGGGTTATCAAGGCCTTTAATCACACGCTTTTCTTGAATCAACGCGCCTTTGCCTTTTTCGTAAAGGTAGATCTCGTCCTTTTCAAGGTGATACACCCCTTTGAAAAACTGCCCCATGCCAATGGGCCAGGTGATGGGGGCGCATTTGATCTTTAGAACGTCTTCCACTTCATCCAATAGCTCAATGGGGTCTCGAATATCTCGGTCCATTTTATTAATAAAGGTGAGAATCGGCGTATCCCGAAGCCGGCATACTTCCATTAATTTGATGGTGCGTTGCTCCACCCCTTTACCGCCATCGATGACCATCAGCGACGAATCCACTGCGGTGAGGGTTCGATAGGTATCCTCGGAGAAGTCTTCGTGACCCGGAGTATCGAGTAAATTGACTTTGCAGCCGTTGTAGGGAAATTGCATTACCGAGGTAGTGATCGAGATCCCCCGCTGCTTTTCCATGGCCATCCAGTCCGACGTGGCGTAGCGGTCTGAACCTCGGCCTTTGACCGTGCCGGCTTTTTGAATCAGGTTTCCGTAGAGAAGGAGCTTTTCAGTAATGGTGGTCTTGCCCGCATCCGGGTGAGAGATGATAGCAAAAGTGCGTCGCCTTTTGATTTCATTGAGAAAATTGCTATCTACCATGCCCTTAAAAACCTTATTTGTACTTAAATATGTACTTGTTTGTTAAATTACCTTTTGGAGTTATTCCAAAAGGGCGTTTTTTATGAAAAATGATCTTTTATACCGATAATATAGCTATTTTAGAGCTGTATAAAAGGCACGCTATTCTACCGAATAATTCATGCTCTATAAATTACTATCGCAAAATATCTTCCAGCTCGGTTAGTTGCTGCTGATAAACATCTAGATTATTCTTTTTAAATTTATCCAAATTCAAGAGCTTCCATTTAACCGATGGAAAATCCTGATAATCGTAAATCGACCAGTCAGGTGCTAAGCGATTAAGGCTTAACAAAAACGCCTTATCATTTTCATCTAAACTGGTTTTTACTGCGTCAATGAGTTGAAGCCTTGTTGCCTCATAATCATCATAACTAAACGCTATAGTACTCATGCCTTCAAACTGGTTTTCAAAGGCTGTGCGTTGATCAAGAAAATGTGGGTTAAGTATTTCATGGGTTGGTCGATTAGAGCTAACCAATCCGAACAAAAAACCGCGCTTAATTTCATCAGTGAAACCTTCATTTTCAAACATGAGTT
>NVTH01000151.1 GCA_002401525.1 Moraxellaceae bacterium
GCTTAATGCGCAAAAACAGCCTATCGGAACGAGGATTTTTGGCCCGGTGACTCGTGAGCTGCGAGGCGAGCAATTTATGAAAATTATCTCCTTAGCTCCAGAAGTACTTTAGATTATTGGGTATTGGTTATGTTAAAAATTAAACGAGACGATGAAGTCATCGTAATTACCGGAAAAGATGACGGTAAGCGCGGCAAGGTGTTATCAGTGCTTGAAAACGATCGACTACTCGTTTCTGGTGTGAATATCATCAAAAAGCACACCAAGCCTAATCCGCAAGCAGGTGTTGCGGGTGGCATAATCGAAAAAGAGGCCCCGATTCAAGTGTCAAATGTTGCGATATTCAATGCAGCAACAGGCAAAGCGGATCGAGTGGGATTTAAGAATTTGGAAGACGGGAAAAAAGTTCGTTTCTTCAAATCAAATAACGAACTGATAGACGCCTAAGTCGGACGCGCAGGTAAATCGATGAGTAACTTGAAAACGTTTTATCAACAGGAAGTCATTGCTAAGTTAACTGAAGAGTTCAGTTATAAGACAGTAATGAATGTCCCAAAAATCACTAAAATCACTCTAAATATGGGTGTAGGTGAAGCAACTCAAGACAAGAAAGCGCTGAATGGTGCTGTCGAAGATCTTGCGAAGATATCGGGGCAAAAGCCGATTATTACCTTAGCACGGCGGTCTATTGCTGGCTTTAAGGTTCGTGAAGGGTGGCCTATTGGCTGTAAAGTAACTCTTCGCGGAACACGCATGTACGAATTTCTAGATCGATTAATTAGTATTGCTATTCCTCGTATCAGAGATTTTCGTGGTCTGAATCCCAAGTCGTTTGACGGTCGCGGTAATTTCAGCATGGGCCTTACTGAACAAATAGTATTCCCAGAGATTGATTACGACAAGATAGATAAGCTGCGCGGATTAGATATTACTATTACCACCACGGCTAAGACTGATGATGAGGGGCGTGCACTTTTGCGGGCGTTCCACCTTCCGTTAAAAAAATAAGGTAAGTACGATGGCAAAAGTATCCATGATCGAGCGTGAGAAAAAGCGTACTAAATTGGTAGCACAGTACGCTAAAAAACGAGCCGCGATTAAGGCGATCATTAAGAGCACAGAAAGCACTGACGAAGAACGTTGGGACGCTCAATTAGCGTTGCAAGCTTTACCTCGCGATTCCTCGCCGGTTAGACAACGCAATCGCTGCGGTATTACTGGAAGACCTCACGGCTTTTATCGTAAATTCGGATTAGCTAGAAATAAACTCCGCGAAGCTGCAATGAACGGTGAAGTGCCGGGATTAGTTAAAGCAAGCTGGTAGATATTAATTGGAGCGCTAGACCATGAGTATGCAAGACCCTATCGCTGATCTGTTAACCCGCATTAGAAACGGGCAGATGGCGGAGAAAGCTGCAGTAGCAATGCCTTCTTCTAAAACTAAAGTAGCGATCACTCAATTGTTGGTGAAAGAAGGCTATTTAACTGGCTTTAGTGTAGAAGAAGCGGATAAAAAGCCGATTTTGAATATCGATCTCAAATACCATAACGGCACAGCAGTTATTGAAGAAATAAAACGAGTAAGTCGTCCTGGTTTAAGAATTTACAAGGGCAACCAGGAACTTCCAAAGGTGAAAGCTGGTATGGGAGTCGCGGTGATATCTACCTGTAAAGGTGTTATGTCTGACCGTGAAGCGCGCGCCCAAGGTATCGGCGGCGAAGTTATTTGCACAGTTTTTTGATTAGGTGAATTCACATGTCACGTGTTGCAAAAAATCCCGTCACGATTCCTAGTGGTGTGGACGTTGTTATTAAGGGACAAAACGTTTCCGTTAAAGGCGGTAAAGGAACTTTAGCGTTGGATGTGTCACCGATGGTGGCGCTGTCCACTGAAGACGGTAAGGTTTTATTCGCAGGAGACGAATCTGTAAAGGGTTCTTGGGCGCAAGCTGGTACCGCTAGGTCGCTTGTTAACAATATGGTGATTGGCTGTAGTCAAGGGTTTCAAAAGAAACTGCTTTTAAACGGCGTTGGTTATCGAGCCCAAGCTAAAGGTAAAGTGCTGAATTTAACACTGGGGTTTTCACACCCTGTAGCGCATGCACTGCCTGAAGGGATCACTGCTGAGACCCCAACTCAAACAGAGATCGTTATTTCTGGTATTGATAAACAAGCGGTTGGTGAAACGGCAGCTAAAATTCGCGCTTATCGTCCTCCCGAGCCCTACAAAGGCAAAGGTATTAAATATGCGGACGAACATATTATTCGTAAAGCGGCTAAGAAGAAGTAAGGGTTGAGGCAATCAAAATGAAAGACAAGAAATCAGCTAGACTTCGGCGTGCCAAAAGTACCCGGTCCAAGATTAGAGCAAAAGGTGAAAGTCGGTTGTGCATTAGTCGTACTCCCAGACACATCTACGCACAAGTTATCTCACCTGATGGTGATAAAGTGATTGCTTCCGCTTCTACTGTTGAAAAAGCAGTCGAACTAGAGGTAACAGGCAATATTTCTGCCGCGTCTGAAATTGGCAAGTTAATTGCCGAACGGGCAAAAGAAAATGGTATTGAACGCGTCGCATTTGACCGTTCAGGATTTAGATATCATGGCCGCATTAAAGCGTTAGCGGATGCCGCTCGAGAAAATGGTCTTCAGTTTTAAGGGTTAATAGCATGGCAAAGCGTTCAAAAAATGATAATTCTGACCGCCAGCAAGACGATGGCCTGCAAGAAAAGTTGGTGCAGGTAAATCGTGTCGCAAAAGTTGTTAAAGGTGGTAGGATCTTCGGCTTCACTGCACTGACTGTAGTGGGTGACGGAAATGGTAAAGTTGGATACGGTCGAGGTAAAGCTCGCGAGGTGCCGATCGCTATACAAAAAGCGCTTGACGCAGCGAAGCGCAATATGATCCAAATTCAGCTTGATGGAACAACACTTCAGCACACAATAAACTCAGTTCATGGCGCTTCTAAAGTCCATATGCAACCTGCTTCTGAAGGTACTGGTGTTATCGCTGGGGGAGCAATGCGAGCTGTTTTTGAAGTGGCTGGTGTACATAACGTATTGGCTAAGTGTTACGGATCAACGAATCCCGTGAATGTTGTGCGAGCGACCGTAAAAGGGTTGGAATCCATGACTTCGCCTGAACAAGTTGCCAACAAGCGTGGCAAAACTGTTGAAGAAATTTTGGGGTAGATATGTCATCTGATAAACGGATACGCGTTACTTTAGAGCGCAGCCTTAGTGGAAGATTAAAAAGCCATATTGCATGTGCGCATGGTTTAGGGTTACGTAAAATTCGACAAACCGTAGAGATCGACGTTAATCCTTCGATCATGGGTATGGTGAACAAGATTAATTATTTAGTTAAAGTAGAAGGGGTCTAAGACAATGCAACTAAACTCCCTTTCGCCCGCTCCAGGGTCTAAACATCGTGCGAAGCGCGTTGGCCGAGGAATCGGTAGTGGTTTCGGTAAAACTTGTGGCCGTGGTCATAAAGGTTTGAAATCCAGATCCGGTGGTAGCGTAAAGCCTGGTTTTGAAGGCGGGCAAATGCCGCTTCAAAGACGAGTACCAAAATACGGTTTTGTATCTCGCAAATCGCTAGTATCTTCAGAAGTTCGTCTGTCTGAGCTTAATAAAATTGACGGTGATATTGTCGATTTAGAGGCGCTTAAGGCTGCGAATCTTGTTAATAAAAGTACTCTTTTCGCGAAAATAATTTTATCGGGGGAGGTGTCCAAGCCTTACACGATAAAAGCGTTAAGAATTACTGCCGGCGCTAAGACAGCGATCGAAGCGGCAGGCGGAAAAGTAGAGGCTTAATATCTATGGCTAAACCCAATACTCCTACAATGACTCCAGGGATGCAGGCCGGATTATCGGAACTATGGAGGCGGATTGGGTTTGTGTTACTCGCCATATTTATATGCAGGGTGGGCGCTCACGTTCCCATCCCAGGCGTAGACCCAGAACAACTTAGTCGATTATTCGACGAGAATAAAGGCACCATCCTTAGTCTTTTTAATATGTTCTCTGGTGGTGCGATGGAGCGTATGAGTATTTTGGCACTCGGTATAATGCCTTATATCTCTGCTTCAATTATTATGCAGTTGTTAACTGCCGTGACGCCCAGCCTTGAACAACTCAAAAAGGAAGGCGAGTCAGGTAAAAGGAAACTCACTCAGTACACCCGCTATGGCACAGTGGTTCTCGGAATAGTGCAAGGGCTTGGAATCGCGGTCACGTTAATAAATCAAGGCGTAACTACATGGCCTGTAGAGAAGTTTTATCCAGTAGCAGTTATCACGTTTGTTACCGGTACAGTATTTTTAATGTGGTTAGGTGAGCAAATCAACGAGCGCGGGATTGGCAATGGTATCTCCATTATCATTTTTGCTGGCATTGTAGCCGGCATCCCCAGTGCGGTTGGGCAGTCCTTTGAGGCAGCTCGAGAGGGCGATTTAAATTTATTGTTGCTGCTGGTAGTTATGGTAGCAGCCGTGGGTACAGTAGGCTTGGTTGTTTTCATCGAGCGAGGCCAACGAAGGATTACAGTCAATTACGCGAAAAGGCAACAAGGCCGAAAGGTATTTGCTGCTCAACAAAGCCACTTGCCATTAAAAGTGAATATGGCAGGCGTAATTCCACCAATATTCGCATCCAGTATTTTGCTGTTGCCCGCTACAGTAGGGCAATGGTTCGGCAGTCGTCCTGGGCTGGAGTGGTTACAGGATATAGCGCTTGAGATTTCGCCGGGCAGACCGCTGTACGTACTTATGTTTGCGGTTGGGATAATATTCTTCTGTTTTTTCTACACTTCTCTGACGTTTAATCCAAGGGAAGTAGCCGACAATCTGAAGCGGTCGGGCGCGTTCATACCGGGGATACGTCCTGGAGAGCAATCGGCTAAATATATAGACAGCGTTTTAGCGAGACTTACGTTAATTGGTGCTCTATATATAACAGCAGTTTGTTTAGTTCCTGAGTTTTTGGTGATCGGTGCGAATGTGCCCTTTTACTTTGGCGGAACATCGTTGCTTATCGTTGTAGTCGTGGTGATGGACTTTATGGCTCAGGTGCAATCTCACCTTATGTCCCATCAGTATGAGAACTTGATGAATAAGGCGAATTTAAAGGGCAAGAAAGGCTAGTTGATACAGCCTCTAATCTCGGATTAGGCTCACTGGTTCGTTGTAAAAGATTTTTTTGATTATAAAAGTAGCGGAGTAATCGTTGTGAAAGTACAGGCTTCTGTAAAAAAGATTTGTAGAAATTGTAAAGTGGTTAAGCGTAAGGGCGTAGTCCGAGTGATATGCAGCGCCGAACCAAGACATAAACAACGCCAGGGTTAATCCCTACTATTAATGATATTTAAAACAAGCGGTCAGTGGGAGGTTGCTTTTATGGTTAGCAACTTATATCATTGCGCGCTTTTTATAGATGGCTGAAGAACAGAGTACTTGTTACCTTTGGAGAAGATTGAATGGCCCGTATAGCTGGTGTAAACATACCGGATAATAAGCATACAGTGATATCTCTTACCTATATTTTTGGTATAGGTCGCACTTCCGCACGAAAAATATGTGCTGCAACCGGTGTAAAACAGGATGCAAAGATTGGTGAATTGTCGGAAGCTGAATTAGATTTAATTCGTAATGAAGTGGGCGAATACGCCGTAGAAGGTGATTTGCGACGTGAAGTGTCCATGAACATTAAACGTTTAATGGATCTCAAGTGTTATCGCGGCCTGCGTCACAGACATAGTTTACCTGTTCGCGGTCAGCGATCAAAAACAAACGCAAGAACCCGTAAAGGTCCTCGCAAGCCAATTCGTAAATAAGCGCGTTATTCAGGAAATAAGTAAATGGCTACTGATAAAGGTTCACGTACCCGTAAAAAAGTTAAAAAGACAGTGGTAGATGGGATTGCTCATATCCACGCCTCTTTCAACAACACTATCGTTACAATCTCGGACAGGCAAGGTAATGCTCTTAGCTGGGCTACCGCTGGAGGCTCCGGTTTTAGAGGGTCTCGTAAAAGTACTCCCTTCGCGGCGCAAGTAGCGGCGGAAAAGGCTGGGCAAGCTGCCCAAGAGTATGGGGTTCAAAATTTAGACGTTATGGTGAAAGGACCTGGTCCAGGTCGCGAGTCTGCAGTACGTGGATTGAATGGATGCGGATTTAATATCGGCAGCATTACCGACGTTACACCGATTCCTCATAATGGTTGCCGTCCGCCGAAGAAAAGAAGAGTTTAAGCGAGGAGTTTGTAATGGCTAGGTATTTAGGACCAAAATGTAAACTTTCTCGTAGAGAAGGCACTGATTTATTTTTGAAAAGTGGCGTTCGTCCGCTAGACTCTAAGTGTAAGGCAGATACACCTCCAGGATTGCAAGGTGCGCGTCGCGGCAGATTATCCGATTACGGCCTACAACTTAGAGAAAAGCAAAAAGTTCGTCGCATTTATGGCGTACTAGAACGCCAGTTCCGCAATTATTATAAAATGGCAGCCAGTACTAAGGGTGCCACGGGCGAGAACTTGCTGCAGCTTTTAGAAGGGCGTTTGGATAATGTTGTATACCGCATGGGRTTTGGTTCAACTCGTTCCGAATCTCGTCAGTTGGTAAGTCACAAAACTATTTTGGTAAATGGTAAAACAGTTAACATTCCATCTTACCAAGTAAATCCCGGAGACGTCATTTCCGTCCGCGAGAAGTCTAAAGAGCAGTTGCGGATTAAAGCGGCGTTGGATCTCGCGGGTCAGAGAGGCTTTAATTCTTGGATAGATGTAGATACAACCAAGAAAGAAGGCATCTTTAAAGCACTCCCAGAGCGAGCAGAGTTACCTGCCGAAATTAACGAAAGCTTGATTGTTGAGCTTTACTCCAAATAAAAGGCCGGCTGAGGTGCATTTATGCAGCATACTGTTGATCTTCTTACGCCCAAAAATATCGCTGTTCAGGAATTAGACCGAACTCACGCTAAGATCGTTCTAGAGCCATTGGAACGCGGTTTTGGGCACACCCTTGGTAATGCGTTACGTCGGATTCTTCTGTCGAGTATGGCTGGGGCCGCAGTGACAGAAGTGGAAATTGAAGGGGTATTGCACGAATACAGTGTAATCGATGGAGTTCAAGAGGACGTTATCAACATTCTTCTTAATTTAAAGAATGTTGCCGTAACCCTCCATGAGCGAGATCAAGTGACTCTTGAATTGGTAAAGCGGGGCCCAGGAGTGGTCACCGCTGCCGATATTCAAACAGATCACAGTGTAGAGATTAAAAACCCAGAATTAGTCATTGCTCACATTAATGACAACGTTGAATTGCGTATGAGCATTACAATTTGCAAAGGTTTGGGTTATGAGTCTTCAGATCAGCGAGAAGATGCGGAAGACGAAACTCGTCGTATTGGACGATTGAAACTTGATGCCTCTTACAGTCCTGTTTACCGAGTAGCGTATGTAGTGGAAAGCGCTCGGGTTGAACAGCGTACCGATCTCGATAAACTAATTCTCGACATTGAAACTAATGGCACTATCGATCCAGAGGAAGCAATCAGGCAGGCTGCTACGATACTTCAGCAGCAGTTGTCAGTATTTGTTGACTTGGAAAAGGATAAAGAACCTGAGCCAGAGGTAGAAAAGGAAGAAGTCGATCCAATACTACTTCGCCCAGTAGACGATTTAGAGCTTACTGTCCGCTCAGCTAATTGCCTTAAAGCAGAAAATATCTATTACATTGGCGACTTAGTATTAAGTACTGAAGTAGAGTTACTTAAAACGCCAAATCTAGGTAAAAAATCGTTAACTGAGATAAAGGATTTGCTTGCGTCGAAGGGCCTGTCCCTGGGGATGCGTTTGGAAAAGTGGCCTCCAGCAAGCTTGTCAGACGATCATCGGTTTGATCCAAAACGGCGTGGCGGTAGAAGTCGCTAATTAAGCCAGTAAAAAATTAGTGAAGGAAAAGAAATATGCGTCATAGAAAAAGTGGCCGTCAGTTAAATCGCAACAGCAGTCATCGTAATGCGATGTTCCGTAACATGGCGGTGTCTTTATTCGAGCACGAGTTAATCAAGACAACTTTGCCAAAGGCGAAGGAGTTGCGCGGTATTGCCGAGCCTTTGATCACTCTTGCAAAAACTGATTCGGTAGCAAACCGCCGATTGGCTTTTGCTCGAACTCGTAGTAAAGCTGCAGTGGGCAAACTATTTACAGATCTTGGTCCACGTTACCAGTCACGTCCTGGAGGATATATTCGTATTCTTAAGTGTGGCCTTCGATCTGGTGACCAAGCGCCTATGGCGT
>NVTH01000152.1 GCA_002401525.1 Moraxellaceae bacterium
GCCTTGCTCAAACCCATGTTCCAACATCAGCCATGCGCCTGATTTCAGGTAAGCCGGCGCTCCAGCAATGATTTGATGTAAATCAGCGTAGCCTTGTTGAGCAGAAATCAACGCTTGTTCAGGCTCAGAATCTGCGACTTGTTGTGATAAATGAGGGTCATCCGCAGCGATGTAGGGCGGATTACTGATAATGGCATCGAATTTACCCAGTGCTTGTTTATCACTCACCGCCTTATCCAGCGCTTTAAACCAGGCCCCTTGAGCAAAACGAACATTGTTCGCGTCTAATCGTTGAGCATTGCTTTGCGCCCTCTGAAGCGCTTTAGCGCTCAGGTCTGTGGCGTAGACATTCCATTCCGGGCATTGTTTCCCAAGGGTGATCGCAATCGCACCGCTGCCAGTGCCAAGATCGGCGATATTAAGGGGTTGCTGATGAGGTAATTGTTGCAGCGCCAGTTCCACTAAAAGTTCGGTTTCTGGTCGTGGAATTAAGGTGTGTTGGTCAACGTTAAAACGGTAATCCCAAAACTCCTTGTAACCCACCAAATAAGCAATCGGTTGACCGGAGCATCGCTGATTAATTAATTGCTGAAATTGAAGCAGAGCCGAATGCTCCACTTCACGCTCAGGCCAAGTGCGTAAATAAACAGATTCTCTTTCCAGCACAAAAGCTAATAATACTGAGGCATCCAATGCAGGGCTGCAAGAGTGGCCGTGCAATGCATCCGCTCCTTGCTCCAGCAATGCTTTAATACAGGCCACTGACTCGTTTCCTTTATCGTATGATGACTACCCAATACCCAGTACCCAGCACCCAGCACCCAGCACCCAGTTACTGCGAACTAATTACTTTTATCGGCGCAGCCTAGATTAGTCTTGTGACATGGACGCTAAGAGATCCGCTTGATGTTCATTAATCAATGGAGAAATAACACCGTCCAAGTCCCCTTCCATAATTTCCGCTAATTTATACAGCGTTAAATTAATCCGGTGATCGGTCACTCGGCCTTGGGAATAATTATAAGTTCGAATTCTTTCAGAGCGATCACCACTGCCCACCAAACTTTTACGTTGTTGAGCAATTTCGCTGTCTTGTTTTTCCTGTGCACTGGAAAGCAGTCTAGCTTGCAACAACGACATCGCTCGCGCTTTGTTTTTATGTTGCGAACGTTCGTCCTGACATTCCACCACTACTCCCGAAGGAAGATGCGTAATACGAATTGCAGAGTCCGTTTTATTGACGTGCTGTCCGCCCGCGCCCGAAGCACGAAAAGTATCAATCCGCAGATCGCCTTTATTAATCTCTATTTCATCCACCGCTTCTACTTCAGGCATCACTGCAACGGTGCATGCTGACGTATGAACTCGCCCTTGGGATTCGGTTTCGGGCACTCGCTGGACGCGATGCGTGCCTGATTCAAACTTAAGCCTTGAATACACATCAGTGCCACTCACTCGGCACACCACTTCTTTATAACCGCCATGCTCGCCAAAGTTTTCACTGACTATTTCAACCCGCCAACCCACTCCTTCAATATAGCGGCTGTACATCCGGAATAAATCGCCGGCGAATATAGCGGCTTCATCCCCACCCGTCCCTGCACGCACTTCCAAAAACACGTTGTTGGTATCATTAGGATCGCGGGGCAACATTAAGATTTGTAAATCTTGTTCCACGCGGTCTCTTAACGCAATCGCCGTACGCCGCTCTTCGGCCCCCATGTCACGCATTTCGGGGTCTTCGTCTTTCATTAATTCTTCAGCTTCTTCCAGATCCTTCAATGCACTTAAATAGCCGCTATAACACTGCACTACTGGCTCGATTTCGGCGTACTCTTTGGAGTACTTTCGGAATAAATCTTGATTTGAAATAATCTCAGCATCACTGAGTAACGCCGCCAACTCTTCAAAGCGGTCGCTGAGTTGATCTAATTTAAGTCGTATCGATTGGTTCATAATCGTTTAATAAAATGCCTTAATAAAAAATTTTATAGTGATCCCTGTCATCCAAACTTAGAAAGCAGCCTCTGAAATTTAAACCTTCGAGATGAAATTTTAGGTCGAATCCTAAGGACTCATTGATAGCCCTGGCAGATTTTTAGCCCCAGCAAGCGGTTTTTATCTCGCGCTACGCTTAGGGTGTTATTGATCTATTCGTTATTGCTCTGTTCGTTTTTAATAGGTCTCGCGATTAATCCAGCCCGAACAAGTGCTTCGCCCAGGCCAACAAATCATTGCGGCCCTCAACGCTGGCTTTTTTTAAATTCACCGACGGCTGGTGCATGACCTTGTTAGCAAAGTTTTTCGAAAACCGGCGCAACACTTCCTCTGCATCTCCCCCACTGTTCAATTGAGCTATTGCCTTGGTTAATTCCGCTTGTCTCAATTGATCCACTCGATCGCGATAAAGTTTCAAGGTATCCACCCCTGCAAACTCTTTTAAGCGATCCATAAATTCTGCGCTACGTAACTCTATAATTTGCTCAGCCTGGGTGGCAGCGCGTTGTCGAGATTGCATATTCTCATCGATGACGCCTTGCAGATCATCAATCGTATAAAGATAGGCATCCGCCAAATCCCCTACCTGAGGCTCGATATCTCGTGGAACCGCAATGTCCACCAAAAACATGGGGCGATGCTTGCGCTTTTTTAAAGCCTGCTCAATGGCGCCTTTACCTAGAATTGGAAGCGAACTCGCGGTGCAAGAAACGATGATATCAGCGCGCGGTAAGTGCTCAGATAACTGTTCCAAGAGAATGGCCTGGCCATTAAATTCTTCCGCAACAGCGCGCGCACGCTCAAAAGTCCGATTGGCCACAATCATGTGTTTAATGCCATTTTCAGCGAAGTGGCGCGCCACCAACTCCACCATCTCACCCGCACCAATCAACAGCACAGTATTGGTGTGTAAGTCTGAAAAAATACGTTTCGCCAATGAAACTGCGGCGTAGGCAACAGAGACGGGATTCGAGCCAATTTCGGTGTCGGTGCGCACTTGTTTGGCCACTGAAAATGCATGCTGAAACATCCGACTTAAATCAGGCCCGAGGGTTTTTTGTTGCTGCGCTTGGGCATAAGCGGTTTTTAACTGACCGAGGATTTGCGGCTCGCCGAGGACCATAGAATCAAGCCCACTCGCGACGCGAAGAATATGCCTTACCGCGCGATCATCCCAATATTCATAGGCGCAATCACTCAACTCGACTAAAGGCAAACGGTGATATTCCCCAAGCCAAGCCAACACCTCACCGCTGTCTTGGCGGGATGTTGAGCAATAAAGCTCGGTGCGATTACAGGTAGACAAAATCGCCAATTCATTAAGCGATGAGCAATTCATCGCCTGCCCAAGCGCGTCTAATAAACTATTGGGGTCAAATGCGATACGTTCGCGCAGCTCTATCGGTGCAGTACGATGGTTGATGCCCAGCGCTAATAAACCCATCGTCAAATCAATTGCCTCCCGGCTACGAAAAACACGCCCAATCTCAACATCACCGCACTAATGGCGATCACCACTTATTACTCTCCTAACTCTAGCCTCAACATCTAACCGCATCACCCAAGCCAACCTAACCCAAGCCAACCAAAATTGGAGCATCATGGGCTAGCGCATCAAGGGCCGGTAATTATACACAAATATAGCCAAACCTAACGCAAAGCACTGGCTATTTCCTTACCTAACCATCCATCATCCGGCCGTAATCATTAAAACAAGCCCCAATCCTTTCGCCCCATTAATCTGAGTACTCAACCCCGCTGTCATCCGATATAGCTCAACCAGTTTGGGTATACTAAAATAACAGTGCTGGCTATTTTTGGGCTCTTTAGGTATTTTCGCAATGTACGTCAAGCAAAAGCAAAGAAATACTAGCCATCTCAAACATTTACCATTATAAATTCAATCTGGTGACAAATCATTCCACTTTAACAAGAGCAACTCCACCTAAGATGAAGTTAATTACGCCGTTATTACTGATGTGTATCGCACTTGCCGCACTCAACGCCTGCACCACTTCAGGCCAAAGCGCTTCGAATGGCCAAACGTCTTCGGGTATTTCAACTTCTGCCAAGCCCACTCCCGAAGACAACCACGCTCAAAACAGCAAAAAACGGCTTCCACCTCTCATAGTCAATTCCACATCGCTACAGCCTGAGACAGATCGTTCTTTCACTCCAGAATCTATGTACGCCTTGCTGGTTGCTGAAATAGCAGTGCAACGCAATCGCCTCGATGTAACTTTAGGCCAGTATTCCCAACAAGCGCACATCACCCGTGACCTTAACGTAGTCGCTCGAGCCAATCGTATTGCTAAATTCATGAACGCAAAACAAGCCTCATTGGATACTGCCTTACTTTGGCTAGAAATTGACCCCTTGTCCGTCGAGGCCCGCCAAACCGCCGCAGCTACGCTGATTAATTATGGACGCTACAACGAAGCACTCACCCATATCGACCATTTATTAACACAGAATGTCGAAGTCAATTTTGATTACCTTGTGAATACCGCACGCCAACTCGATCAAGCTAAAAAACAAGCACTAAGYRAAGAATTCCAACAACTCACCCAAAAGCACCCCCTCCACCCTCAAAGCTGGTTCACCTCCGCCATATTGATGCAATTAAGTGGTGATTTTAATGGTGCGTTGACGGCGGTAGAGAAATCGTTAGCGCTGTATCCAAATTACGTTTCTGCAAAGATCACCAAAGGGAAATTGCTGACGGCCACCCAAAAACCCAATGAGGGCATCAGGTATCTCGCCAAGGCCGTTAAAAAGCATCCCGACCATGTTCGACTCAGAGTGGTCTACGCGCAACTTCTAATCAGCGCAGACGAGCTTTCCAAAGCGCAAAAGGAATTCGCTTATCTGGTGAAAAAATCGCCTCAAAACGGCGATCTCATCCTCTCCCTGTCTTTGCTGTATTTAGAAAAAAACCTACTCGATGAAGCCGAGTTGTATCTGAAAAAATTACTGCCCTTAAATCAACGTGTCGAAGAGGCAAACTTTCACCTRGCGCAAATATATCAACAAAAAGACCAACCTGAATTAGCCCTTAAACACCTTGATAACGTTAAATCTGGCTCACTTCTGCTTAACGCAAGGATTCAAAAAGCCAATCTCCTATTCAATCAAGGAAAGATTAAGGAAGGGCGCACGAGCTTATCCAACGATCGCGCCATAATGCCCCAATACCAAGTGCAGCTTTACCTAGCCGAAAGCGATTTATTGGTGAAGCAAGAGCAATACACCGAAGCGCAAGAAGTACTCAATACAGCGCTGCGACAACATCCAGATAACAACACCATTCTCTATAGCCRAGCCATGATCAGTGAAAAGCTCGACCGCGTTGACCAGTTGGAGATTGATTTACGCAGCATTATATCCAAAGAACCTAATAACGCCGCGGCCCTAAACGCCTTGGGGTACACCCTTGCGGATCGCACCAATCGGCATGCCGAAGCGCTTCAATACATCACCAAGGCCATGAAGATCACCCCCAACGACCCCGCGATCATTGATAGTATGGGCTGGGTTCAATATCGTCTTGGTAATCTTGAAGAAGCCATAAAACTACTACGCGAAGCCATCTTATTACTGCCTGACCCAGAAGTAGCCGCTCACCTAGGAGAAGTGCTGTGGGTCTCCGGCCAGCAGGAAGAAGCGAAAAAGGTCTGGGAAAAAGCACTTGCGAAGAAAAAGGGCAGTAAAATCCTCAAGCAGGTGATGAGCAAATTTATACCTTAAGAGCCCGCCACATTTGCTGGCGGTCTTTAAAGAGTATTCCCGCTCGATTCACCGACCTGAATCGGGCTTGATGCAGTATTTTGACAAACACATTCCTCACATGAAGCCAATAACCCCCCAACCTCGCGGCAAAGCGGCGCTCTCTCGCCCTATCAATAGATGGGTCTCTTTATTCATTCTAGTGTGTGGTCTAAGCGGCTGTGCTACACAGCCGCTAAACACGTCAATCGCTGAATTAGCCAGCCATAAATTATGGATTGAACAGTCCAAACAACTACGCAACCAACAGCATTGGAGCTTGCAGGGACGCATCGGCGTACGCCTCCCCGGCAAAGCCTTTAGCGCATCGATTCGTTGGCGGCAAAATAAAGACCGGGTTGACATCTTGCTCACTGGCCCACTGGGGCAAGGCAGCGTACGTATAATTGGCGATGATCAAGAAATCGAATTTTTCGAAGCCAAAAATGGCAACATCACCAAAGGCAATCCAGAACTATTATTACGCCAACACTTAGGGTATGCCTTGCCCCTGAATCAGCTAAGCCAATGGAGTTTGGGCCTAGTTGGAGGCGACTCTAGAAACTCGTTGACGCGCCAAAGCGAGCCGATCATGGACCTTCTGTATGACCCCCAAGGCTTCCCAAGTAGTTTCAGAACTGAATTCTGGCGGATACAATACCACCACTGGAAAACCGTTCCGAAACAGCAAAACAACCTGAGCTACACTCTACCCCATAAAATCATCTTTCAGTCCGATGCAGTAAAAATCACCTTGGCGATAAAACACTGGAAGATACCTTCTCAAAACAACGGCTAACTGCCCACTACACACCCTGTGGAACAAACGCCCGATCCATGACACAAGTACCCGCCCCATGAAACAAACACCTCACGCCTCGCTACAATTGCCTTCCCCGGCGAAACTCAATTTATTTTTGCACGTCCTAGGGCGTCGCAGCGATGGCTACCACAGTCTACAAACTCTATTTCAGTTTTTAGATTATTCAGATCAAATGCAGTTTACTTTAAATGACTCACCAGAGATTTCATTAACCACAAAATTCCCCAATTTACCTCAGCAGGAAAATTTAATTTATAAAGCCGCGTTAGCATTACAAAATCACACTCGCTGCTCTCAAGGGGCCGTCATCAGCATCGACAAGCGGCTCCCCATGGGCGGTGGACTGGGGGGAGGATCCTCCAACGCTGCCACCACTTTACTAGGGCTTAACCAACTTTGGCAGACCCAATGTAGCATCGACGAGTTAATCGAAATTGGTGTCACCTTGGGCGCTGATGTGCCGGTATTTATTCTCGGCCACGCAGCCTGGGCAGAAGGCATTGGCGAACAACTTAAAAGCGTCGAAATCGACGAACCGTGGTATTTAGTACTGACTCCAAACTGCCACGTCGATACAGGTGAAATTTTCAGAAATAAACATTTGACAAGAAACACCTCACCCATCAGAATAGCGGCCTTCTTAACTGAGGGCGGCAAAAACGACTTACAAGAAATTGTTTGCGTTCACTACCCAGAAGTAAGAAGAGCCTTGAATTTACTTGCTAAATTCGGGGACGCTAAGATGACCGGTAGCGGGTCATGTGTGTTCTGCAGCTTTAATAGCGAGACGGAAGCACAAAATGTGTTCCAGCAAATTCAACACGAATTTAATGGATTTATTGCCAAAGGACATAATATTTCAGCAACCCATAAGGCGCTTGAACTATTAACCGAAAATGATATTTAAAGAATTTTCGTCTAAGCTGGCAATACGAAACACAAACAATCTGGATTAATGGGCTGTCGCCAAGCGGTAAGGCACAAGGTTTTGATCCTTGCATGCGGAGGTTCGAATCCTCCCAGCCCAGCCATTTCCCGTACAGATACAATAGTTGTCCGCCCACACGTAGGTGCTGGCTAATGGATCGCGTCAAACAAAACTGGTCACCAACACTCTATAGCGTAAGGTAATCCGCCGTGTCTAAGTTAGTAATTTTTGCAGGCAACGCAAATCCGGAGCTAGCGAATAAAGTCGCTAATCAATTAAGAATCCCCCTTGGTAATGCCATCATTGATCGCCTGCTGCTTCACCAATGCGCACACTCTCGACCGTAAGACCATTAATAAATACATAAAAATAATTTACCCTTTTGTTAAAAAAGAGTTTTTTTTACCCTGGTCAACAAACAAGATTGAAGATGTCACAGAGTCGCTATTATCTGAAATTTCTTCCACTGAGCTTCTTATTACCGTAGACGCAGATACCTTGACAAGACCACAACCAGGCAGCGAACAACACGCACAACTGACAACACTGGCACAGATAATATCGCCAATACTCGAACTCTACTACATGATATTTGCCTTACTCGCCGAAACCGGATCGAATACCTTATCAAGAGATCGCCTGGAAGAATTATGCTACCTGATGGCACAAAGACTCTCCTTAATGTATGAAAATAACTCCCCTGACTTCTTTGATAAAAAGTTAATCGCTAACTTTATTAACACTTTAATAAA
>NVTH01000153.1 GCA_002401525.1 Moraxellaceae bacterium
TCGGCCTGCCCCCAAAGCGGCGTCTTCCAGTTCCGATTCTGAATGGGAAGAGTTTTAAAGCAGCCTTCGTTCCTCGAGTTTGAGGTGAACTGTAATCTGCGCAGTTCACCTCACGCTTGTGGGGCTGAATGCTCTGAAGTCATGTGAGTAAGAGGTTTTATCATTTGACACAAGTCAATCTAAGAAGTTGTAATTTAAACGCTAAGCTGCCACGGAAATTGTTACAGGGAATAGAGTATGCCCGCGCCGATGTTTAATACGGATAAAATCGCAGCACCGCGAGCCAAAGAATTCCACATGTCGGATGGAGATTTCGGGCGCATACAAAAATTCGCGATGGAGCATACCGGGATCTCGCTTTCAGACCAAAAAAAGGAAATGGTTTACAGCCGTTTGGCGAAGCGGATTAGGGTTCTAAAATTAGATGACTTTGCCTCGTATTGTGATTTGCTCAGTGATCATGCAGAGCAAGAAATCAGTAATTTTGTCAATGCTATTACCACCAATTTAACCTCCTTTTTTCGCGAACAGCACCATTTCGATTTTTTAAAAGAGGAGGTGGTCGCTGACTTAAAAGAATGGCATCAGACCGACGGTAAAATTCGCGTTTGGTCAGCAGGGTGTTCCACCGGCGAAGAGCCTTATTCGATTGCCATTACGCTCTCAGAAGCCATGCTAACGGGGGCGAAGTGGGACATTAAAGTGTTAGCCACGGATTTGGATACCTGCGTTTTACAGCACGGTAAAGAAGGGGTTTACGACGAGACTCGGCTCGAAGACGTTCCCGATCGGCGAGTACGGCGTTGGTTTACCCACGGCCGAAACGAAAATTCTAACAAGGTGCATGTCAAAGATTCTGTTCGGGATTTAATCAGTTTTAAACAACTTAACTTGGTGGGAAAGTGGCCCATGCGGGGTGAGTTCGACGTGATTTTTTGTCGCAATGTGGTGATCTATTTTGACAAGCCCACACAGTGCAAATTATTTGAGCGTTACGCCAATATATTGCGCAAAGGCGGTTATTTGTTTATCGGTCATTCAGAAAATTTACACGGTGTTTCGGATCGTTTTGAGTCCTTGGGCCGTACGATTTATAGAAAAAAGGATTAATCGAACGTGTTACAAAGCAATCGGTCAAAGCAGATTTTATCAGTGCTTCGAGGGCTCCTGATACTAGGCGTGATACTACGCGTGATACTACGCGACAGGAAGACCAGTGGCCTGGGGTATGCTTGGACTCGATTTACAGTGGGGGATTGGTAGTTGGCTAGAGCTCGCAGCGCTAACCATTATATTCGCACTGGACTGCCGGAGGCTTTGCCTGATTTTAGCCATATCAATCGTTACTACGATCCAAAGCAGGAAACTTTCGCGGCTAAAATATTACCGGATGAATTTTACGTCAGTCAGCATGGCGAAATGATTGTCACTGTGCTGGGTTCGTGTGTGGCAGCCTGTATTCGAGACGTCAAGTTGGGCGTTGGCGGTATGAATCATTTTATGTTGCCTTTCAATCGAGGGGCACCTGCGTCAAGGGCGCTGACGAACCAACAAATAAAGGATGCGGTGAGTGATTCTGCTCGGTATGGCAATTGGGCGATGGAGTACTTGATTAATAGCATTCTTAAATGCGGCGGCAATAAACAGGATTTGGAAGTGAAATTGTTTGGCGGCGGAAAAGTTTTGGACGCTATTCAGACCATTGAAATCGGCAGGGATAACATCGATTTTGTTAAAAAATACCTGGAAACCGAGGGACTAAAATTGGTGGCCAGCGATTTGGGCTTAGATTTCCCACGCAAGGTGTTGTATTTTTCTGATACTGGCGCGGTGAAGATAAAGCGCATGCATAAAATCGCAAATTCCACCGTGATAGAGAGAGAAATTAGTTATGTCAAAGACTTGGATGGATCTAAAGCGGGCGATATTGATATTTTCTAATGGACATTTGTAGACTAATTTTTAGCGGACTTGTTTAAACATTATGTCAGCGGATATTAAAGTGTTAATTGTTGATGATTCGGCTTTGATTCGAAAGATTCTTTCTGAAATTATCAATACAGCGCAGGGAATGGAAGTGGTGGGAACCGCTTCGGATCCGCATATTGCGCGAGACAAAATTAAGAAACTGAGTCCTGACGTTTTGACGTTGGACATTGAAATGCCCAAAATGGATGGCATTTCGTTTCTTAAAAAAATCATGAGCTTGCGTCCCATGCCGGTGATTATGATTTCAACGCTAACGGAAAAGGGCGCTCAAGTCACCATGGACGCGTTATCCATTGGGGCATTTGATTTTATCCCCAAGCCGAGAATGGATGAACAAAGTAAACTGCTTCACTATCAGCAGGAAATTGTAGAAAAAATTCGTGCGGCGGCGGCTTCCAATATCGCCCGGATTGATCGTGGTCAGCGCAAAAAGGCCTCACAAACTGCCACCGGAGAAATGGCAGGTTATACCCCTTCTTCAGGTTACATGTTGGCAATAGGTGCTTCCACCGGAGGCACTGAAGCCATCAAAGACGTTCTAATGGGCATGCCGGCCAATTGCCCGCCCATTGTTATTGCACAGCACATTCCCGAAAGTTTCAGTACGTCTTTTGCCCGGCGGCTGAATTCCTGTTGCCCTATTCATGTTCATGAGGCCATTAACGGTGAAAATATTTTACCCGGCCACGCCTATCTTGCACCGGGCAGTGAGCATCTTTATGTTAAAAAGAAAGGGGCGGGTTTTGTGTGTCAATTGAGCGCTGGAGAACTGGTGAATCGTCATCGTCCCTCGGTGGATGTGTTGTTTGAGTCGGTGGCGAAGGCGTGTGGAAATCAGGTCAGTGCGGCCTTGTTGACAGGTATGGGAGCGGATGGCGCGAAAGGATTGCTGAAAATAAAACAAGCGGGGGGCTACACGGTGGTTCAGGATCAGGCCACCAGCGTGGTTTGGGGCATGCCCGGCGTGGCGGTGTCTATGCAAGCTCATCAGGAAGAGTTGCCGCTGCTCAAAGTAGCCAGTGGGCTGCTTAAACACAGTGGAAAATTTAGGGCGGTAAAAACCGGCTCTAAGTGATACGCGCCGTTGCTACAAGCTCACATTAAATTCGCGTGCTTTCCGTAAACTTTCTTTTCGTACCACTCCCCCGTGTCAGGCTAGCCCCTGTGTCAGGCTAGTGGTCGCTTCCCTCTCTGCGATCGACGTCATTCTGGGGGTCTAGTCATTCAGGCGACAACTAGCTTGAAATCCGCCGCAAGGGGCAGGCGAGCCTTGCGTCATACCCACGAGCACTCCGTCATTCCCGCGAAGGCGGGAATCCATGCTGTAATGAGCGCAGTATTTGCAGTTATTCCATTGTGCGTTACTGGAGCCCCGTTTCCGTTAAAGAAAATATTTAGAAGTTTTTAATTGTACCTTGGGTGCGGGAGAAATTGGTCTATTCTATTTATACAGGAACCCTATATTGGGTTGTTATAAAGTGAAGTCGTTTTTTGTGGAAGAGGAAAAATCATGGCTATATGGTCTTCACAGTCTCAGGATGGTAAAGAGCTAACAATTAAAATTCAAGGTCGTTTTGATTTTAGCGCCCATCAAGAGTTTAGAGACGCTTATGAAGAAACTTCTGAGCCTCCCGAGCAATACGTGGTGGATATGAAAGATACTACTTATCTGGATAGTTCTGCGCTGGGTATGCTGTTATTACTTCGGGATCACGCCGGCGGAGATACTGCAAATATTAATATCGTCAACTGTAATCCTGACGTTAAAAAAATATTAACGATTTCCAATTTTGAACAGCTATTCGGCATCAATTAATTTGATCGCTGGTTAAAAATTGGAGCGCTCCGTTTGCTAGTTTTTGATGCAGGGCAGGATCCGCTTAAAGTGTTGATTGCGGATGATAATGATTCTGACCGGATGATTTTGCAGGCCTTTGTTAAAAAGCAAGGCCACATCCCCATTAACGCGCGGGATGGTCAAGAGGCGGTGGAGTTGTTTGAATCCGAACGACCGGACATCGTATTACTGGATGCTCTTATGCCAGTGATGGATGGTTTTGAAGCCGCTCGAGTCATCAAAGGCTTGGCGGGTGAGAATATGATTCCGATTATATTCTTAACGTCGCTTCAAGACGCGGATTCTTTAGCGCGATGTCTGGATGTAGGGGGCGATGATTTTCTCAGCAAACCCTACAATCGTGTGATCCTGCAGGCAAAGATAACCGCGTTTAATCGAATGCGATTATTGCACTCCACTGTTCAAGCGCAACGCGATCAAATCGTTTTACACAATGAACAATTGATGCATGAACAGGAGGTGGCGAAAAAAGTTTTTGATAATATTGCTCACCCTGGTTGTCTACAGGCGAGTAACATCAACTACCTTGTTTCTCCTATGGCGGTTTTTAACGGCGATGTATTGCTGGCGGCGCGTAAGCCGTCCGGTGGTATGTTGGTGTTTTTAGGGGATTTTACAGGGCACGGATTGCCAGCAGCGATTGGGGCAATGCCGACCTCGGAAATATTTTATGGGATGGCCTTAAAAGGTTTTTCCATGCAAGATATTTTGAAAGAAATTAATAATAAATTAAAAAAGATCTTGCCCGTAGGCGTGTTTTGCTGTGGCTGCATGGTGGACATCAGCTTTCGAAAAGAAATAGCGGAAGTGTGGAATGGCGGTTTACCCGATTGCTTCATGTACCGTGCTGAGGATCGAGACTCTGAACCCATGCCTTCGTTTCATTTGCCTCTTGGTGTGTTGGGAGGGATTAGTTTTTCTGCGGAAACTCATCTCTACGAAATGAAACACGGTGATCGAATATTTTTGTGGTCTGACGGAATTCATGAGGAAATGGATGAGAATGAGGTCATGTTCGGCAATGAACGGCTGATGGAAGTATTTGAAGAGAATCAAGATCCTGCGTTGGTTTTTGATGAGTTGCAACAGGCGGTGCGCGATTTTACCGGCTCCACACTGCAAGGCGATGATCACTCCATTGTTGAAATTCAAAGCGTGCCCGAAGACGGCTTGATCGAGAACGTGTCTGGGTACGCAGCCGATTATAAATCCGGTCCTAAAGATTGGCAGTTTACCTTTCGGTTAGGCGCCAGTAGTTTAAAAAGCTTCAATCCGCTTCCGCTGATGATTCATATCCTCATGGAAGTGCCTGGTTTAAGAGCGCATTCCGGAAAGATTTACACGATATTGTCCGAGCTTTTTAATAATGCCTTGGAACATGGTGTGATGGGGCTCAGCTCGGAGCTAAAAAGTTCGTCGGCGGGTTTTGCAGAGTATTATCAAAAAAGACAGGATTTTCTACAGACGTTAGACGATTGTTTTGTTGAGTTTGAATTAGACCATAAGCCTCTCGAGTGCGGTGGAATATTGAAGATGGTGGTTCGAGACAGCGGTAAGGGATTTGAGTACAACAATAAAACCAACGTAAAAAAGGCCGCTTTAAATAAAAGTGAAACTTATTGTGGTCGAGGTATTCCTCTAGTGAAAACCTTATGCCGATCAGTACAGCATTCCGAGGGAGGCCGAGCGGTGGAGGTTGTGTTTGAGTGGCGAATTGAAGGGTAAGAATAGTGTTAGGAATAGTGCTAGGAATAGTGTTAGGAATAGTTTCAAGGTAAGAATTGTTTTAGTTGAATATTTAAGTCGGTTTTAAAGTGACAAGCTCATATTGAGTTGGAGAAAATTAAATGATTGGTTCCCCTCAAGATCATGTGGACAGTGTCATGCTGGACGAACTTAAAGAGGTGATGGAAGATGATTTTGGTATTTTAATTGATACTTTCTTGTCAGATTCTGAAATTCGTTTGGTGGACGTAAAGACAGCGTACGATGAGCTCAACAGTAAAAAATTACGCGAATCGGCACACAGTCTGAAAGGCAGTTGCAGTAACGTAGGCGCTGCGAAATTGGCGGATATTTGTAAACACGTCGAAGAATTAGGCCGAGTTAATAAGGCCGAAGACGCAGGGCAGTTAATCAAGGATATTCTTAGCGAGTTCGAGGTGGTCCGAGTCATTCTTAAGGAGCAAGTTTAGTCGTCCTTGAAATATTTAATCTGGTCGGTATTGTGGCGTTCGCTAAAACAAATTAAAAAATAAAACCAAAAATGGAATAGAGATTAAAATGTAACAATGATTGGATTGCATTTTAATCAGTCATCGTAAATCGTACGGGATGATAGATGAATCAATCAATGTTGTTTGGTTGAGGTGCTATTTAAACGCGATTACCCTTCTTCGAGTCAGTAAACCCCTGTAGCAAATTAATTGGCTCGAGTTTTGCTCTGTCTTTAGTATTGAATTTTAAAATCAAGACAGGTCTTCATCATGGCAGCTCAAATTTTGATTCAGCAAGTCAATTCTCCTCGCGGTAATCCCACTGCAGCGGCAGGAAAATCGGACCTTTATGGACATCCAGTGGACGGCGGTGGTTCAGATAATGAAGATAAGTCTCATTTCTCCTCTGTTTTAAAAGGAGAAATGGTGAATGAGTCTGAATCTAATGGCTCGCACTCTTCAGAACAAAACTCCGCAGAAAAAGTGGTGGCAGAAGGGGGAGCGGAGGGGGAGTTCGAAGAATCGTTGGTGGAAGGAGACATGACTAAGATAGAGGCTGAACTTGTTATTGAGGGGGGCGGTTCAGAATTGCCGGTGGGGGAGATTATCGAAGGCGAAGAGTTGCCTTTAATGAGCGCTGAAGGTGTTGAGCTCGAAACGGTAGTGATTGATAGTAATGTTCAGCAGCAGGTCGAAGGCTCAAAAATTGATGAAGATCTAGCGCTCGATACGAAATTAAGCACTGATGACAAGCCTCTTCCCATGCATATTCATGCGGCGGTTCATAACGCCGAAAATCATGGCGATGACAGGCTACAGGTTGAGGTGGATGAGGACAGTGACGGATTAGATGAAACGACTGCTGTTATTAAAGAAGAAAATAATACCTTGTTCGAGGGTAATAATCAGGCGGCCAATGGAGAGGCCGATTCGGTGGACTTAAAAGGGGGGCCAGTGACCGATAAAGTAGCGACCCAGGCCCCTATTACGGAGGGAATTAAGACCGACCAACAAAAATCTCAAAAATTGGAGATTAAACAATCTCACCAGGATGAAGCCGAGGATTCTAGCCACGCGATCAAAGCAGTGAAAACGGAGGTGATCGCTAAAAGTGCTGAGTCGCAAGGTGCGCAAGTGGCAGTTCAATCTGCGCGGGGTGATGAACCAGTGCATGTGCCGCTGACGGATAAAGGCGAAAAGAAATCCATCAAAATTGATCGCTCCAGTGTGATGGCCGACCGCATTGTTCAGAAAGGAGATTCGTTTTCAGTATTAGTAGAAGAAGAGTTGGAAGTAGAATCGGAGTTCGAGGAGAGTAATAAAAAGGGTTTGCCTCTCAATGCGCAACATTCGAAATCTTCTTCTCAAGGGGACTCATCCCAGTCTACCAAAACTGCGCTTCCACCGTTGCAAACTGATTTGAAAGCAGCCAGCCGCTATAAGGCGATGGAACCCGTTCCTGTAAGCACTGGCATTAAGCAAACGGTAGGTCGACCGGGTTGGAGTGAAGCCTTGTCTGATCGCGTGATGGTGTTTGTGAAAGAGCGCGTGTCAATGGCGAAAATTCATCTTGAACCCGCTCAACTGGGTCCCATTCAAGTAAAAATCACCATGCACAACGACCAGGCAAGCGTGGTCTTTGTTTCAAATAATGCGCTAACCCGAGAAAGCATTGAATCGGCGATTCCAAGATTACGCGAAGCGCTGGATCAGAACGGTATTAACTTGGCTGACGTTAATGTGCAGCATCAAGAGAAACGTGAACGACATGCTGCTCGTGAATCAGAATTCGATGACAAGGACGAATCCGAATTAGCGGAAGGCGAACTAGACGGCATTGATGCTGAGGAAAGTGGCGTAGGGGAGACGCCATCCAGTGGATCAAGTGGTTTGGTGGATTATTATGTGTGAGGTGATTTCATAGGTGTTTCTGCAGTGCTTCTCTTGCGTCGTCGGTGAGCGCCACCGTCGACCGTAATTCTATCGCCCCCGTCGTTAAAACTGACCCCGTTTCTATCTCGCTCCCGTCGTTTATCCCGCACCCTCGCCTTCGCGGGGATGACGATATGAGCATGTTATCCCATGGCAGTAGATGACGATTAAAACGGTCTCGGATTAACACCTGGCTTTCGCGAATACCTCCGCTCCGTCATTCCCGCGAAGGCGGGGATCCA
>NVTH01000154.1 GCA_002401525.1 Moraxellaceae bacterium
ATCGGCGAAGTACCCACTCCCTTGCTCTATTTTGCGTGCCACAAACTTGAATCACAGTCGGGAGTCATCATTACTGGCAGCCACAATCCAGCCGAATACAATGGCCTTAAAATAGTCATCAATGGAGACACCCTGTCCGAACACAAAATTCAACATCTAAAAACGGTGATCGAGACCAGCGGCTTTAAAAGCGGCGAAGGACAGCTCAGCGAAGCGGAAATTATTCCCCAATATTTGGAGTACATTTCCGAAGACGTCATTTTAGCCACCTCCCCCAAAGTCGTCGTGGATTGCGGCAACGGCGTCGCCGGAGCCGTTGCACCTCAGTTACTCACGGAATTAGGCTGTGAAGTGATCCCGCTCTACTGCGAGGTGGACGGCAACTTCCCAAATCATCATCCAGACCCCAGCAAGGAAGAAAATCTTCAAGATTTAATCAAAGCGGTTAAAGACAACGAAGCCGACTTAGGGCTGGCATTTGATGGCGACGGCGATCGAATCGGTGTGGTCACCAATAAAGGCAAGATTATTTGGCCCGATCGTTTGATGATGCTGTATGCCAAAGACCTGTTAATTAGAAACCCAGGTGCAGACATTATTTTTGATGTGAAGTGCAGCCGAAATTTAGCGGAATTGATCAGCAGTCTTGGAGGTCGGCCTTTAATGTGGAAAACCGGCCATTCGCTTATTAAAAATAAACTCAAAGAAACCAACGCCTCCTTAGCAGGAGAGATGAGCGGCCATATATTCTTTAATGATCGATGGTTTGGGTTTGATGACGGCCTCTACAGCGCCGCTCGTTTGCTGGAGATTTTAACCACCGAACTACAAACCAGTGATGAAATCTTTGCCGAGCTGCCTGAAGACCTATCCACGCCCGAAATCGCTATTCCTGTCTCCGAAGAAAGCAAATTCTCCATCATTGAACAACTCACTCAGCAAGGCCAATTCGGCAAAGGAAAAATTTCTCACCTCGACGGTGTGCGCGTGGACTTTCCTAAAGCCTGGGGGCTAGTGAGAGCCTCCAACACCACCCCCACGCTCACGGCTCGCTTCGAAGCCCAAAACCCTGAAGCACTACAGCAAATTCAGGCGCTGTTTAAAAACCAATTGCTCGCCGTCGATGATTCCTTAGATTTACCGTTTTAAGACTTAATCGTCTCTAGCCTCAGAACTCCACTGCCTCACCCACTTAGAAATTTTTAAAGCCGGTTCCAATCAAGGTTTCAGCCCCATTGAGTTTTGGTATAAGATCCTCATACCCAAGCGCAAGCTTTCCTCGCCCATTGATGATTTGGATTTATGACTGACAAACCTCTTTCTTCCAGCACGCTGCCTCCAAGTACACTTTCCTCAGGTACACTCTCATCAAATACTATCGCCGCGGTTTTAGTTGAAGCCCTGCCTTACATCCGTAAATTCACCCGCAAAACCATTGTGGTGAAATACGGTGGCAATGCCATGACCGATGACGCACTAAAAGTAAGCTTTGCTCAAAATATTGTCTTGCTCAAACTCGTGGGGCTTAACCCAATCGTTGTCCACGGTGGCGGCCCTCAAATCGGTAACTTATTGAAAAAAATAGGCAAAGAGAGTCATTTTATCGACGGCATGCGAGTCACCGACAGCGAAACCATGGACGTGGTTGAAATGGTCCTGGGCGGGCTAGTCAATAAAGAGATTGTTAACTTAATTAACCAACAGGGCGGCAGCGCGATTGGTCTTACTGGCAAAGACGGCAACCTAATCCAGGCATCAAAGCTCGAAATAAAGTCCCCCTCAGAGGATTTGAAAACACCAGAAATCATTGACATCGGCCATGTCGGCAAAGTCGAAAAGATCAATACCCAAGCCATCGACATGCTCATCGACAGTGATTTTATTCCTGTGATAGCCCCCATTGGCGTAGACTCTCAAGGCCGCTCTTACAACATTAATGCCGACCTTGTGGCAGGTAAAATGGCGGAAGTGCTGAACGCAGAAAAATTAATGCTACTCACCAACGTCGCGGGATTGCAAGATAAGCAGGGCGAAATATTAACCGGATTATCCACTGAAGAAGTCGATAATCTAATCAGTGATGGTACTATACACGGCGGTATGTTGCCGAAGATACGATGTGCCCTTGAAGCGGTTAATAATGGCGTGACCAGCGCCCACATCATTGACGGACGAGTACCCAATGCGGTATTGCTAGAGATATTCACCGACAGCGGGGTTGGTACCTTGATTACCAACCAAACTTAATCATTCGATCCCAATAACTTTTAGATTATCTTATGCCTGCAAGCCCAAACAAAGTGTCTCGTCGCCAGCAGATTTTGGAATCTCTCGCCCATATGCTGGAAGTTTCCCCTGGAACTCGGATCACCACGGCAAAACTTGCTAAAGAAGTGGGCTTCTCAGAAGCGGCGCTTTATCGGCACTTCCCAAGTAAAGCAAAAATGTTTGAAGGGCTGATAGAGTTTATCGAAGATACTATTTTTGGCCGGATCAAAATAATTGTCGCCGAAGACATCGGCAGCGTGGAGAAATGCGAGAAGATAGTGACTCTGATGCTTAGCTTCGCCGAGAAAAATCCGGGCATTACCCGCATTATGACAGGGGAAGCATTATCAGGGGAAACTCAACGACTGCACCTACGCATTATTCAACTCTACGACCGAGTTGAAACACAAATAAAGCAGATTATTCGCGAGGCTCAGATCAGAGAAAATAGTCAATCTCGGATTAACTCAGCCGTGGCTGCAAATTTAATTATGGCGGCGACTGAAGGTCGCATTAGTCAGTTTGTTCGCAGCGGCTTTAAACGCCCACCCACCAAAGACTGGAAAGAACAATGGACCTATCTTGCCAACAACCTTCTTGTTGAGCTCGATCAACTTGAACCAGCACTTTGACCTGTAACAGAAGCCTCTAACCACCGCGACCGCATTTAACCGCCGCCGCCTTTACCGCGATCATTTTCTGACATCGCTGGCATGCCCCGTAACTCCCTAAGACGTTTGATATCCACCGCGAACGCCTTTCTTAATTGAACCTTCTCCTGCTCCTTTTCGTCAATCAAAACATAAGCATTGCCTATTTGCCGCTCGATACGATTCAAACTGCTCAAGATCTCTTCCGTCACCCCGCGCCCAGAACGCTCTAAAGCAGCCGCATGTTCATTCTCATTTTCTTTCTCAATGACTAAACGCTTAATACTGCCTCGAGTAATGTCGACTCTGATGTCCAGCGCCTCCAACTGACGATTCATAGCTCGCTCAGCGTCTGACGGATCCGCAAAGGTTTTCAATAATTGCCGATCCGCTGCATCGGTGATGGCCTTAAGACGCTCACCCTCAATTTTTTCACGAGCGCTTTTCTCCAGCCGGCCCAACTGATCTTCCGTCAGCGCAGCCTCCACCACTCGAATAACCGCACCAAAACTATTGATCACGGTATAGCCGTTTTTAATGTACTGCTCTGGAATACGATCATCCATCACCGTATAGCCGTTTTCATCAACATAGCGATAAACCAATTCCTCCCCTAACACGGGCAGCGACCATACCAGCACCGAAATCAATGCCAGTACCGAAACCAGTGCCGAATTCAAATTACGGGCAATTCGGTCACCTGACAGATTGGAGGTGATTGATTGATGTTGAATAGACTTCAATGAGATCCCTTATTTACGAACTAGTATTTACGAATTAGTCAGTCTTGTTGAATACCGTTTTGTTGAATACCGTATTGCTGGCGATATTCCTCAATGGCTTCAATGGACGCCGCCCTTTCAGGATAGTCCTGTTTCACCGATTGCAGATAATTCACCACCTGACTTAACGTCACGATGCTGATCACGGGAATATTAAACTCACGCTGAACTTCTTGAATAGCAGAACGCTGGGTCGACCCGACTTCTTCACGATCTAACGCAACCACCACTCCAGCCGGCGGCGCTTGGTGTTCGGCCAAAATAGTCATCACCTCACGGATCGCTGTGCCAGCAGTAATCACATCATCAATGATCAGCACGCGCCCTTTTAACTCAGCACCCACTAACATGCCTTTTTCACCGTGTTGCTTGGCTTCTTTACGATTAAAGACGAAGGGTTTATTCAGCTGGTGATCGTTCGCAAGCGCCACCGCAGTGGTGGTACCAATCGGGATTCCTTTGTAGGCAGGGCCAAACAGTACGTCAAAATCAATTCCCGCATTCACAATCGCTTGCGCATAAAAACTTCCCAGTCGAGCCAACGACTCACCGTCATTAAACAGGCCCGCGTTGAAAAAGTAGGGGCTGTTCCTACCAGATTTCAGTTTAAATTGACCAAACTTTAATACGTTGCGCTCAATCGCAAACTCAATAAATGCCTTCTGATATTGCTGCATTAAACCCCCAACTTTGAACCTTAATTCTTTGAAATTAATTACAATCCCAACGCATTTTACATTAATCAGAATTGCACACCTGCCTCAATTTAACAAATTTTGGGGCTACTTTTTTGCTCTGTTTTTCAACGCCCAGAGTTTCGAATTGGAAGTAACGCCTTAGTCATTCAAGGCCTCGAAAAAGAAATAACAGCAAGCCCCGAGATAGGGTATTCTTGACTTCCACTAGGGCATCAAGCCGGTCGTACTCCCTCCTTATCAAGCACGAAATCTCGCCGGCAGGATAATACTGTTTCCTTATATACTGATTCCTAATAATAGGTCCATTCATGAAAGTAGTCTCAGCCAACGTCAACGGAATTCGCGCGTCTGCCAAAAAAGGTTTATTTGATTGGCTCCATGCAGAACAACCTGACGTCGTATGTATCCAAGAAACTAAAGCCCAAATCCACCAACTAGAAGACCCACAATTTTCACCCGCCGGCTACCACTGCTATTACTTTGACGCCATCAAAAAGGGCTATAGCGGGACCGCGATCTACTCAAAGCAGGAACCCAAAAAAATTCACACCGGTTTGGGATTCGATATCGCCGACACCGAAGGCCGCTACATTGAGGCTGAATTTGACAACCTCAGCGTCGCCTCTCTGTATCTCCCATCGGGCTCAAGCAGCGATGCAGCACAAACCAAAAAATACACCTTTATGGATCACTTCGCTGATCACTTAAAATCCCTGCGTCGTAAACGTCGAGAATTTATTATCTGCGGCGATTGGAATATAGCCCACAAAGAAATCGATTTACGCAACTGGAAACCCAATCAAAAGAATTCAGGCTTTCTTCCTGAAGAGAGGCAATGGCTAGATCAACTAATTGATGACATTGGTTTTGTTGACGCATTCAGGGAAGTGGACCCGAATCCCGACCAGTACACATGGTGGTCTAATCGAGGCCAAGCCTGGGCAAAAAACGTTGGGTGGCGACTGGATTATCAATTTGTAACCCCCGGCTTAAAAGATAAAGTCTTAAGCGCGGCCATTTACAAAGAGCAGCGCTTTTCAGATCACGCGCCGCTATCGATCAATTACAACTTCAAAATTAGCTAATTCTGCAATGAGCTGAAAAGCCACAGCGAATTTCTCCGCTGTGGCTTTTCAGATTGACGACCTATCTTTGCGACATGACCCCAGGCCTACCAACCTAACGCCTTTTGCTGATGAACGACTAAATCATTCACGCCTTTATGGGCTAAATCCAACATCATATTGGACTGCTCGCGATTAAAGGGTTCGTTCTCTGCGGTGCCTTGAATCTCTATAAAACCGCCGTGCTGGGTCATCACCACATTCATATCGGTGTCGGCATTGGAGTCCTCATCATAATCCAGATCCAATACTGCCTCGCCGCGATACACGCCCACAGAAACAGACGCCACCAAACTTTTCAGCGGGTCTTCTTTAATGATTTTTTCAGAAAGCATGTATGTGAACGCGTCCACCATGGCCACACACGCACCGGTAATCGAAGCCGTACGAGTTCCGCCGTCCGCTTGCAACACGTCACAATCGATGGTGATTGAATTTTCTCCCATCAACTTCAGATCTACCGCTGCGCGTAAAGAGCGACCAATTAAGCGTTGAATCTCCATGGTTCGGCCTGACTGCTTGCCTCGGGCCGATTCCCGTTGATTTCGAGTATGAGTTGCACGCGGCAGCATGCCATATTCCGCGGTTACCCAACCCCGCCCTTGCCCTTTCATAAACCGAGGCACATTGCGCTCCACACTTGCAGTGCATAGCACTCGAGTACGGCCGAACTCCACTAATACAGACCCTTCTGCATGCTCGGTGAAGCCTCGCGTAATTTTAATCTCTCGAAGCTCGTCTATCGCTCTTCCACTTGGTCGCATATTTAATTTCCCACACGTGTACAACAAAAATGCTAATATATTGGCAGCATTCACTCAAAAAATATTAGTCAGTCAATGAATTCCTGACCCCAGATAAACTTTTAATCAGCAGATATTTCACTACTAAATATTTCAACCACTAAATTCTAACTATCAGTTTTTAACGGTCAATTTCCAACAAGCAAATTCCAACAACTCGATCTCGGTAACCCAGCGGGTCACTGGCTGCTGCTTCCCTAAATTTTGAAACAGTTTAACATATCAACACCCAGCAAAAGCCTGATTTAGAATTCCCGTATTAATTTCCACTTAACTAGAATAATTTCCACTTGACTGCGCTGAACTGACACTTCGCTTTAAAATCCAGAATAATAGGTAATCGAACCATGATTAGCAGCATGACAGCGTTTGCACGCCACCCAGCACTTTCCCCTCAAGGCACGTTTACTTGGGAAATTCGAGCCGTTAATCATCGTTATCTAGAACTCCAATTTCGACTTCCCGAAGGCTTGCGGGACATCGAGACCAAGCTGCGGGACACGGTGCGTAAATCTGTCAGTCGAGGCAAAGTGGAATGCAGCTTGCGCTTTCAACCGGACCCAAGCCAGCAGCCGGCTCTTCAGCTTAACGAAACTCTAGCACAACAACTCGCAGATGCCGCTCAAAAGGTAGCCCAATGCCTGGCAGCGCCAGCCCCCATTGAAGCCACTGAAATTTTGAAATGGCCCGGCGTTTTAGTCAGCGCCAAAGAAGATTTAAGCGCCTTACAGCAAAGCGCTCTGGAAAGTTTTGCGAAAGCCCTTGAGCAATTTATCGACAGTCGCCAACGTGAAGGCTCTCAACTCCGCCAGCTAATAGAAACACGACTTGAGTCCGTTTTAATTGCGGTGGAAAAAGTAAAGTTACACCTGCCGGAAATCCAGCAAGCCCTAAGACAAAAGCTGATCAACCGTTTTGAAGAGTGCCAGGTGGAAGTCGATTCCGATCGATTGGAGCAAGAGCTGGTTTATTTAGCCCAAAAAATTGACGTCGATGAAGAGCTGGATCGAATCACTACCCACATTGATGAGGTGAAACGAGTCCTATCGAAAGGCGGAGCCGTGGGCCGTCGGCTAGACTTCTTAATGCAGGAACTGAATCGAGAAGCCAACACTTTAGGCTCGAAGTCGGTGAACAAAGACACCACCCAAGCCTCGGTCGAATTAAAAGTGCTGGTTGAACAAATGCGCGAGCAAATACAGAACATTGAATAATCAGATTGGGAAGAATAAGCCATGAGTGGCACGCTATACATCCTATCCGCACCTTCTGGCGCGGGGAAAACCAGTTTGGTGAGTGCTCTGCTGGATGAAACGGACAATATCCGCGTCTCCATCTCTCACACCACTCGAACGCGCCGAGAAGGGGAGCAAGACCAAGTCAATTATCACTTCGTTGACCGTAGCCAATTTGAGCACATGATTGCCGACGATGCGTTTTTGGAATATGCGGAAGTATTCGGTAATTTTTACGGCACCTCCAAGCAATGGGTCGAGGATACCCTGGCAAAGAATGAAGATGTCATTCTTGAAATTGATTGGCAAGGCGCCCAATTAATTCGCCAAGCACTGCCCGAAACTAATAGTATTTTTATCCTCCCCCCGTCAAAGCAGACCTTAATGGAGCGCTTACAACATCGCGGCCTAGACGATGAAGGGGTGATAGCCAACCGATTAGCCCTTGCTGCGGAAGAAATGTCCCACTACCCCGAATACGATTACGTAGTGATCAACGACGATTTTAATGTTGCATTATCAGAGCTTAGGGCTATTGTTATGGCACGTAGGCTCCTACAAAAACACCAAACAACAACGCACCAACAACTAATACAAGGCCTATTGGCCTAAATACGGGCAATAGAGTAGAATCGCCTCCCTTAATCTGTTTCTAATGTAGAGT
>NVTH01000155.1 GCA_002401525.1 Moraxellaceae bacterium
TCATTCTCTTAAATATATGATCCATTTCTTCTAATTTGCTTTTAATATCAGCCTTATTTTCGATCCCTTCCCGGCGTATTTTTCGCATCGTAGTGGTGATCTGAGTTCCAAAATCTTTGATGTAACGTTTCATTAAGTCTCGGTGCACGTGTTCGTTTATCAAGTCATCAACGTTATTGTTAACGTTGATGAGTTCCTTCTTTATCTCTTTTTGCTGTTCGATAAATACAGAGACCTGTTGGGCTATTTTGTCATTAATAGTCGCTATTAATTTATTCTCTCTTGCGGCAGCGGCGATGTTTTGATTCATTTTTTGAAAGTTATTTAAATCGAATTTTGCGCGCTGAAGATCGTTGTTTTTGTTTTCATTCTGGATTTGGGTCTGTCTTATTAAGGAGGTTAAAATCATGTTATAGCGTTGATTAATTAAGCCAATATGATTGGAGATATTAACGGTGGCATTGTCTAGTTTATTGAAAGGAAGGGGGTTAGATAGGTGCTGGTTAGACGTTTGATCGCTTGCGTTTAATAATTGACCTTTTAAAATGGGCTCTAGATTTATCAAGTGTTGATGAATTGAATGACCAATTGCGTTAATGTTAGCACCCAATTGATTAGCCAATTTGTGGTGGCTGAGATTTAGTGGATGAAAGCTTTTATTTTTTAATAGAGTAGCGCTATATCTTTTAAGTGTCTCGAAAGGGAAGCTAATATTTCGAGAGAAAAAAATCGCGAAAGAAAAGAATACTAATAGAAAAATTAATACTCCCATAAGGGTATTTAGGCTCAATTTAGCTAATTCATCGAGTAACTCGCTGACATCATATTTTGCGATAAATACCCATTCCACGTCAGCGATGTTGAGAGGCAGGTAGGCGATCAAAACCTCCTGATTTCGATAGTCTTTAATAATATCTTCGCCAAGGCCTCCATTGAGGGCTTTCTCTGTCGCCGGAGTGTCAACTTCCTGAAGCAGAATTGCACTTTTAAATTTCTTGATATGGTCGATGGTATTTTTATCTGCACCATTGGCCGCAATATCTTGATAATATTTTTGGGGATCTTCAATTAAAAATCTAGATTGACTGCGCATTTTATAATCATTGCCAACCAAAATGGTTTCACCGCTGTAACCTAGACCTTCGAGGAACCAGTTTTCGTCACTGGTCATAATGCTATTGATCTCGTCAATGGGCATCTGAAAAATAAGAATGCCTACCTTTGTGTCACCGTCGTATATTGGGCTGCCGATAAAGGACGCCGGTTGGTTATAGGAGGGTAAGTAGGGTTCAAAATCGATGAGTTTAACGAAGTCTTTTCGGTTTGATGCCCTCACTTCTCGAAACAACCGCCCTAGATTGCTGTCTTTATAGGGGCCTGTCATAAGGCTGGTGGCATAATCTACTTCTTTATAAACGCTGTATAGAATATTGCCGGAGTCCGGGTCGACGATAAAGATATCATAATAGCCAAATTTGATGAGGAACTTTCTAAAGATATCATGATATCGTTGGTGCACATCGCTGTAGTTACTTTGGTCCTTTGCGAACGAAAGTTTATCCTTCTTTGAGGTGGGATTGGGGTTGGAAAAAATATATTGATATTGTAAATATTTCGCCGTGGACGAAATGTTCACATAAGGTGAGATGCTGTTATTGTCGGTTTTGTTTCGTTGTACTCGAGGCGAGAATTCATTTTTATAATATTCATACAGTCCTAATTCGTATTCATTATTGGAGAGGCCATTGATATTGGACGGCCTTATTTCGTTGTAAGCTTGTTTGAATTCATTGGCGGCATCAATCACCATAATGCTTTCAGACAGTGTTTCAATTTGATTTCGAATCTGTTTAAAGTACGCTTCTATTTGTCGAGATTTGGCACTGCGAATGGATTTTAATTGTTCCGTTTTAGTCTTGATCAGATGGCTCTTATATTGTTGGTAGCTATACAGCGAAGTGCCTGCGATAGAGAAAATTATTACTAGGCAAAAAATCGCCGCTATCTTTAGGCGTAAAGATTTTTCATGCCAATCGTTTTTATTGATAAACATAGAGTATCTCGACCGACATCATTAAAAAAAACATAAATAAGTAATGAGTGAAAGGATTCCTGAAGTGAAAGGCCAATAGGTGATTTTGGGGATCAGGTTGTCTTCCCAGATCAGTAATTTGGAAATAAATGACGTATTTTGAGTGACTAAAAATGTATTGATAATGATTCCAATCATTAATCCATACATCACTAAATAAAAGTATTCGATGTAGACAATGCCTTCTGAGGGGAATTTTTGTCGGATGTGTACATGAGATAACATCACCACAAAAAAAAGTGCTGAATTGATGGAGATAATGCCTATCACGTTAAACCCAAATATTTCCGCTTTACTTCGATTGACGGTGCTTGTAAGTACAATGGTGTAGAGAAACACTAGCACCGTAAAAACTGGAATAAGATGAACCACAAAAGAATTTAAAAATTTCCGTTTGATCACGATGTTAAAATAGAGCTCAGGAAATGTTTGGGTTAGATTTCGAGCGCTGATGCCGAAATTAGTGTCATAAGTCACGGTGCGGAAATTGAAAAATGTTTCGTTGATGTTCCAATCTCCGAGCACAAGCTCCTGATCAAGACCGAATGGTGTGCCTGGTGAAGTGGTTTGGTAATCGTGGAGTGAGGGCACCAGAATGACATCTTGGTGGAAATCGGAGGGCCATATTCTGATCCATACGGTTTTATGATCTAGCGGATAATCGTGATAATTAAATTTTTGCCTTAAGGTCGCTTCGAAATACCAGCCGTAGACGGTTTCTTCGCCTTGGGGGTGGGCATAGACCAAGCGAGGTTCGATTGCGCTTCCTGAGTCCACTTGTTCTGGAAATAGGAACCCAGGTCCATCAATTTTTTCAGTGCTGTCATAAGTCTGCCATACATAACCGGTGATATTGACGTCACTGGAGCTCCGAAAATCGAGTGATTGGATGTATATACCGGTGGGGATTTGGGTAAAATTTCGTTTCGAAAACACCTGGGAAGATTTTAATTTTCTGATTAAATCGGATTCAGCGGCATTGGTGGATACCAACTGGCTGATATTGGGATTGTATTGACTGTCAACGAAATACCACATCCAGGCGATTAGAAAGCTGAAGATGATCGATGAGGTGATGGATATAATCCACAGCAGCGAATTACTTTCTCGGGATTTCGTACGCCGCTCTAATGTCCCTTCCATGGCCAATAGTCAACTATGAGTGTGTGATTTACTGGTTATCGAGGGTACGGTTCTAGCCGTATTGTATTAGTCGTGTTGTATTAACAATATTGTATTAGCAATATTGATCTAGCAATGCCCTGCGATAACGCCACGTAATACTAATGACTCTCCAAAACCGCATTGTATTTGATGTTTAAATTTAGAGTAGTCGAAGGAAAACAAAGCGCACCTTTTTAATAGATTTCATGAGCTTATGATGCTTATATGATATCACGCCGGCTTAAATTAAAGCGTTAAGAGGCCCCTGAATCAGTGGCAGACGAAGGGTAAGTAATTGTAATTATATGTCAAATCGGATGGCCCCAGTGCTTCAAAGGGGTATAATGCGCGCTTATTTTTATCATCACCAGGAGTTGTAATGCGCTTTATTCGTTTGTTTTTAGGGGCTTTGATTCTTTTTTTTGATTGGGTGTTTACCCCTAAAAGCGTGAAAAGGGATGTCATTGCGCAGCAACAGGTGGATGCGGAAACCGCAGGATTGTCTTTGTATCAATATAAAGCGTGTCCGTTTTGCGTAAAGGTTCGCCGATCGATTAAACGTAATGCTTTGAATATTAATACTTACGATGCAAAACGTTGCGGAAAAAGTAGAGACGAGTTAGTCGAGGGAAGCGGCCAACTAAAAGTCCCTTGTTTGAAAATTGAAGAAAGCAATGGCGAAGTACGGTGGATGTTTGAATCCAGTGACATTATTACTTATCTTGAAAGTAGGGTGAGCACCATCGCTTCGGCTGCGTAAGATAATCGCAGCTGTATACCCCTATTCGATGAATGGGGTCTATTTCAGGCCTATTTCAGGCCTATTTCTATGGGTTCAGTCTGGGTCGGCTCTAGAGAGCGGGTTTGGCCGGGTCTATTTCGGGTTGAGTCTGGGAATGGCGCTTATACGCGCGCGCTCGAAAAGAACTGTTTGATGGTGCTTTCGTAACAATTACTTGGATTAATTTTACTGGCGATTGTCGGTATTCGCTATTTAAAAAAATAATTAAAAATCAAGTCTAGTCTTTTTATTTTTCAACACTACAATGCACAGCCTTTTTGACTGTTTAGCCCCTTATTTGGGCTTATTGAAATGCATAGGTTGTGTACATGCTAGTGTTTACTCTTACCAATAATGTGACCGATGAAGTTTGGGTGGGCACCTGTAAAGACAGTTGTGAAGAGCGTTTTACGCAATTTAAAAAAGCCATGACGCTCGGCATTAAGGCTCAAATCTATAAAGATCTACGAGATTATGGGGCAAAAAACTTTACAGTCGATGATTTCGCCATGGCTAATGATCGCGAAGAGCTTGCCGAATTATTTAACGAAGCGCTGGATACCTACGGAGGATTAAGTCTTCAAGGGGTTAAAACTTCGTTGCGCTCCACAGCTCCGATTAAGGCCATCGCCACAAAAAATCGGTCAGTTTCTCCAATGACTGCCTCTAGCAGCGTTAAGAATACAAAATCGAGACCTGCAAAAGAAAAAATATCCAAGGGTCGAACTAATAATTCCGCGAAAGAGAAGCTCATTAAGGAGCGAATGGCGGAAGAAAAGGTTGAACGTGAAATGGTTAAAAAGAAGCAGGAAAGGGAGCAGGCTGATGAGATGGCGCAAATTATTGCACGCCTAGATGCTCGAGGATCCACGTTGGCGAAACGTTAGGTTTAAGCGTGTTTCGACAGAGAGAAAAACTTCCAAATAAAATAATTCGGCTCGATTAACACGTAATATCTGTTTTCTTCTTCCTATTGACAAATTTGATCTAGAATTAATAGTTACCCAATAGTCATTTTCGCTGTGCTTGGCTTTGATGCCTCGAGTAATGCCAGCCAGAAATACCATCTATTGGGGGATACTGTTGATAGATCGCTAATGTGTTGAATTGCAGTGAATTTCCCGCCTTGGTGTTGGGTTCGTCGCTGCAAAAGGAATGAAAGGAATGCAAAAATCCAGCTTTTACCAACATCACTACACGAATACCGGCATTAATATCTCACGAACTAATGTTTTTCGCGTGTTCTCACTGGCCTGTATATTGGTCTCGTTGATACTTTTTGTCTTGGTCTTTAATTCTGGAGTTTCGAAAGCAGAACATAAATTCCACAGCTACGCGGGTTCCTACGACGCTCATCTTCGCAATACATTACTGATTAATGAAACCTTACTTGAAAATTTTTCAGCCTTTTTGGAGGTGGTAGGTTATGAGGACAAAGAGGTTGCTAAAGGTTACGTTGACAGCATCGTCAAGAGCTTTTCAAAGGTTTATATCATCGAAGCCGTTCACCGTATTCCCCGGGATTTAATTGACGAGGTGGAGCGTATACAGCTGGCCATTGGCAACTCGAGTTATAAATTGAAGGCGTTTGATTTCGATAATAATCAGCGTTTTCATGAAGTGGAGGTCAAACCGTTTTATTCTCCCATTGTTTTTATTGAACCTGCGGATGACGAGCAACGAAATATTTTGGGGCTGGACGTTGAGTCCATTGATTTTTTAAAAACGGCGATGGAGCGAAGTCAGAAAGTTGATGGGATTGTTAGCACTCCACCGTTTGAGTTAATAGAAGGCGATTTCGGTTATGTGATGTTTAATCCTGTGGGCCGAGTGGCAGTTTCAAATGTTGGCGAAGGGATGATGTTTTCACTCTTGGTGATTCGTGCAAAAGAGTTAATGCCCGCGCATATGTTCAAAGAGTCCGGCACTCAAATTGTGTTGTATCATCCTGACTTTCCTCGCCAAGATACGGATGGTCATTTGGTGGAGATATTAGGGGGCAGTCGAAGTAATATTGAAAAAATATTATTTCCAAACCTACGCTATGAAAAAGTAGTCGGTGGCGAGGAGCAGCGTTTGATCTTGCTGATTGAACAGCAATTAGGCTGGGATACGTTTAATTTACCGCTGCTTATTACCATCGGAGTGTTTTCGATGCTGTTAACTTTAGTGGTGGTCCGCTACCGAAATATTTATAATGAAAGTGATGAAAAACGGCGCAAAGCTGAGTATGCGATTTTCGTAATGGCTAACTATGACCCATTGACCCAGCTGCCCAATCGACCGCATTTATTAAATCAATTGTTTCATTCTTTGGCCGATGCGGAGGAAGCTAAGACAGGTTTGTGCGTGGCTTATATTAAATTAAAAGATTACGAGCGTATCGAATTAAGGTCCGGGTGCGGCATTAGCGATGCTTTTTTAGTGTCGTCTTCTAATCGATTGCGTAAATTTGTCAGCGAAAATGATTTTGTGGCGAAGTTGGATGGTGGCGAGTTTGTTATGGTTTCAGATTGTGGCGGGGTCGATAAGGACGTTGATGAGCTGAAAAAATTATTGGACGAGCGATTAAAAGGCATTATGGTTATTGGAGGGGAAAAATTATCCTTGGATGCAGACATAGGCATTTCACTTTATCCTAGGGATGGTAATGACCCAAAACAATTGATTCGGGTCGCTAGAGATCACATGTGAAGTGGAGTCAGTCAACGCTACGGTGAGCTGAGGGCCTGTTTAACAACGGGGTTAACGTGGCTTAACAAATTTTAAAGTCATTCGGTCACTCTCTCCTATCGCCAAATATTTTTCCCTCTCTTTATCCTTTAATCTTAAGGTGGGAGGTAAAGTCCAGACTCCTTTGGGGTGGTTCTTGCTGTCTTTAGTATTGGCATTGATTTCGCTTTTATCGAGGAGTTCGAACCCGGCTTTCTCTGCTAAAGCGATGGTGAATGCCTCCGAAGTATATCCAGATTGTTGCATCTCTTTGAGCGTGTAGTCCGCTGGAGCTCGGTGCTCAACCACGCCGAGTATGCCGCCTGGTTTAAGTGCGTTGTACATTGCTTGAAAGACTTCTAGCCCATTCTCTTCATATTTTAACCAATTGTGAACGTTTCTGAAGGTCAGTACTCTGTCTACTGAGCCAGGAGGCGCGAGTGTGGTTTCCTTGGGAATGTCCAATGCGGTGATCGTCATGGCCTCGTAGTGGAGGGGGTGGGCTGAGATTTTTGTTTGAAATTTATCGAGGCTGGTACGGAAAAATTTTACAGAAGAATGTGACGAAAAGTGGGCCGCATAAAATTTGCCTTGTGGCTTTAAGTAGGGGGCGAGTATTTCTGTGTACCAACCGGCTCCTCCAGGCCAAATTTCAACTACGGTCATGTCAGGTTGGAGCTCGAAAAAATTTAAGGTCTCTATTGGATGCCGGCTTGTATTACGAGCGACATGGGATTCAGAGCGATGTTCTCCAGTGATGATTTTGCTGAGCTGAGTTTCTCTGGGTTGAGTTTCGCTGAGCTTGGTGTTGTTGCCGTCAGCTGGAGCCGAAGTGGCGAACGCAACGGCGCTGCATAAGGCTAGAGATAGCACTAGCGCAGTCATCACTGCGCTGGATCTTTGGGTGCGGTACATTGTCATTTTTCATCCTTTGAAATTATGCTGCGAAAAAAATAGCAGACTTTAGGGTTTAATGGTCAGCAATAGTTTTCCAATCGTATTGTTGCTGCTGAGGAGTTCAAAAGCAGATTCCGCTTCTTGAATCGGAAAGGTATTGTCAATAATTGGCATTATTTTTTCTGCTTCAATAAGAGGCCAGACATTTTCTTTAAGCGCTGTCATAACATGAGTCTTATACGCTGCTGGACGGCTTCTCAGTGCTGAGCCAATGATTTTAATTCTTTTTGAGATGAGTTGAGCAAGATTAAGTTCAGATTTAATGCCGCCCATTAAGCCGATAATCACTAATCGGCCATCGATATTAAGGCAATCGATATTGTCTGCTAGATAACTGCCTCCTACTGGATCAAGGATTAGATCGACGCCAGTGTTTGGGATGCTGTTATTTGAGATATCGTCGTGCTTTATTCCATTACGTTCTAATTCGGCTAAAACACTGGTTTTAAAATTGCTGTTATTCCGAATCCAGC
>NVTH01000156.1 GCA_002401525.1 Moraxellaceae bacterium
CTATTCTGTTGTTACTATCCAATAACAACAGAATAGTTTTCAACATCAAGTTGTTTTTAGCCTACATCATTTCAAGAAAATACAGCCAACTCGCCACCAAACTTAAACCAAGCAACGCTGACACGCCCTGCCAAAATCGAATCGGATTGCGTTCTAATAAAGGTTTGGGGAGGTTTTTCAAAAACACCTGATTCGGGTGACTCAGATCAAATAGAAATTCTGACACGTCGCCATAGCGTAATTCTTGACTCACACTCAAGGCCTTTTTTAACGCCCCATCCACCCAAACTGGGATTAACGGATTTAAGCTAAAAGAAGGCACGTAGTTTAAATTCGAAAAATCTCGGTATTGCTGACAAGATTGGTATTTCTCGCCGAATGGACGAGCCCCAGTCAACATTTCATAAGCAATAATAGCCAAAGAAAACTGATCCGATTGCGTATTAGCTTTTTTACCAATTCGATATTCCGGGGCGGAATAGTCTGCCGTGCCCAAGACCACGTCGCGCTCGATGGGCGATTCGATCTCATGGATCCCAGCCACGTAACAAGAACCAAAATCGATTATTTTCACCACACCGTCTTTAGTGATCACAATGTTGTCGGGTTTCAAATCTTGATGCAGAGTTTCTTTACGATGAAACGAACGCACCCCTTTAATCACTTGCTGGAGGATATCCACCACAACGCGCACATCGGGTTGAGGGTTTTCTTTAATCCACGCCGCCAAGGTTTGCCCGTCCACGTGTTCGCACAAATAATACAGAAAATGCCTGGGGCGCTCGGGCTCAATAATTTTAACCACATGATCACTGGCTACTCGCTTGCCCACCCACGGTTCCATCACAAAGCGTTCAATGTAAGCCAAATCGTCATCAAAATTCACCGACGGCGTTTTCATCACCAACAACGCTGCATCAGGGTCTTTACTGTCTTTCACCACGTACAACTGACTTCGCGCACTAGCATGAATGGTGTCCAACACTTTATAGCCGTCAATCACCATCCCTTTAGACAGGTCGGGAGGGAACGGCAATTCAGCCAATTTACTGTAGGCGTCCTCTTGATTTTCAGAGGCCAGGGTTTGGAATTTTAAAAACTGACAACTTAAATTATCACCGCTCCCAGCCTCCAACGCTTGCTCAATAAGCTGATCGGCAACGCCACTTTGACCGCCGTAAAAATTACCAGCGCTCTTTTTGAGTTCCGCCGAATTAAGGAAATCATGAATGCCGTCAGTAGTGAGCAGAAACACATCCCCCGCTCGCACATCGAAAGAACGGTAATCAATGTCTAAATTTATTTCTAAGCCCATCGCGCGCGATAAATAGCGGGTTTCTGGATTCACCTGAATCGCATGGTCATTGGTCAACAATTCCAGCGCGCCACTTCGGTAGCGATAAATGCGGCTGTCTCCGGCATGGAAAATATGCCCAGTGCGGGACTTCACGATGAGAGTGCTCATCGTCGTGATGTAACCACGGCGATTTTCTAAAAACCGCTGACTCTGCCCGTACAACCAACGGTTCAATGCCGTTAATACTTTCTGTCCAGAAGTTTTTACGGTCCAGGAATCCGGAGTGCTGTAGTAATCGGAAAGAAAATTATGCACGCAACTTTCACTGGCTTCCTTACCGGCTTCGGAGGCACTCACACCATCCGCAATCACCGCCACCACGCCTTTAGTGGTTAACAGTTCCCCCTCAGGAACTCGCACCCCAATGGAGTCTTCATTTTCCTCTTTGATGCCGGCTTGGCTAGCCTGGTCAATCAGCACTTTGGTATCAAATGCAAGGTGGGCTACGCTATCCATTACAATTCCTTCGACGCTAAAAAAGCGCTTATATTAACCTAGAAATCTCAGTGGAGCATAAAAGCGCCCACAACAGAAAATTCAGCACAAAAAAAAGCACCCAATCAATTGAGTGCTTTTTAAAACTCGATCTAATCCCCATCAAACAATGACCGGGTTATGTCTACCGATTTAGCCTTGCAACAATAATTGGCGCAAATCAATCATCCCAGCATTGGCTCTAGAAATATAATTCGCCATGATTAAAGAGTGATTCGCTACCAAACCAAAACCACCACCATTTAAAATAATGGGGCTCCAGACCGTATCTTGGCAGGACTCCAACTCACGAATTATTTGTTGCACGCTGGCCAAGGCATTTTTCTTTTCGAGCACATCATGGAAGTCCACTTCGATGGCACGCAAAAATTGTGTTAAAGCCCAGGTAGCACCGCGAGCTTCATAGAACACATCATCCAGTTTAAGCCAAGGCGTCTGAACCGAGATTTCAGCAGTATTAGGGGTGGACTGCTGAGCGGCAGCATCACCCGCCAAATCAGTATTAATTCTTGAGTGCTCGACACTAGCACTTAGGCGCTGAGAAAGGCTGCCCAGTCGCGTCTCAACATCTTGAAGCCAATTTCTTAAATTGTCCGCGCGGGCATAAAACTGCACGTTATGACGCTCTTTATCCAACAAACGAGCTTTAAAGCGCTCTAAGGCCACAATGCCCTTCTTGTACTCGCCTTCAGACGAAGGCAATATCCAATCCTTATGGCCTATATTAAACGAGGGTTCCGCGACAGCAAGGTCCACATCTTCTGTGGACTGCGATTGAGAACGCGCGATGTCTTTTCTCATCGCTCGAGTCAAATCTCGAACCTGCACCAATGCACCAAACTCAAACGCAGGCATGTTGTCTAGAAATAAAAACGGCGGCAATTTATCATTGCTGGTGAATCCCCCGGGCTTATGAAGTAGCGAATCCGCGACATTGATCACCGTTTGAGTAGTGGCATAGCCCACCACCTGATGCTCTCGCGGCACCGGGCTCATGGCCGGCTCAGCACTGACCCAAAGAGTAATTGCATACATCACCGCAACTAACAGGCCGACGCCCATACCCAGCACAGAAGTGAAGCCTTTTGAGCCTCCAGTTGAGGGCGTACCGCCCTTCACTCCAGCCATTTTATCCTTCACCATTTCACTCAAATCTGCCATATCATTCACACATTCTATTGGGAGTTTTTAACATGATCAGGGGCCGCTGCTCAATGATGTCAGCCTAGCCTGAGCCGGAAAATAATTGTCCAGCATCTTAGCATAACCCTACCCCCGAACCACCACTTATCGGTGCTTAACCACCCCCTTGATAACAGAGAAACTCTCCCAGAATGCGACTCTAAACCAACAAATTCGCCCTAACCCACCTAAAATTACTAAGCAAGGGCCACTCTTCGATGCGAGCACCACTGGAACTTCTAGCCGGGTTAGCGATCTTAATAAGGATCCACCCACAAACAAGGCAGAAACTTGTAAAATTCGCCCCTTAACGTATTCACCCGACAATTAATGCTATGGTTGGGCTTCGTAAAATCTTTTATTGAGAACAAAGAGTTATGCTGTATCCCAGATCCTTCCTTAGCCTCCTATTGCTAATCACTCTGAACCTCTTTTCGATTTCAGGGCATGCAGAGGGATCACTCCTCGGGGGGCAATCTAAGCTGTCATCATTGTTCTCCGATAGCGGCTTCGAAGAACCGGAGTTCCTTGACGTCGACGATGCCTTTGTCCTGACGTCCCAGCAAAACGGTCGCAAACTCAACCTCAGCTGGAAAAACGCAGACGGCTACTACCTCTACAAAGACCGCTTTAAATTCTCTCTCGAACCCACCGGCACCAAGTTCACGCTGTCGCAGCCTACATTCTCCAACCCAGGCAAAGAAAAAGACGACGCGGTATTTGGCTTGGTACAGGTCTATTACCATGATGTCACGGTGAACTTAAGCATTGAGTTTGCTGACCCCTTAGCGGATGACGCAATCAACCCTCCCGCTTTAACGCTAGTGGCCCAATACCAAGGCTGCGCTGACGCGGGCTTATGCTATCCACCGCAAAAACGCCGCATCGAAATCGATCTAGGCAAACTTGCCGCCATGCCAGCTCCCTCAAACCCAACTTCCCCAAATCAAACTCAATCTTTCGGCTCGCAATCGCCCAGCACTCAACCCGCCATCGCCGCGTCCACTCCTCTGTCTCTTAGCGTGGATCAAAACGTCACTTCACTGCTAAAAAACGCCAATTTATTTTGGGTGCTATTAACGCTCTACCTACTGGGATTAGGTTTATCGTTTACGCCCTGCGTACTACCGATGGTGCCTATTCTCACTAGCATCATCGCCGGGCAGGAAAAAGACCTCTCCACCGCCAAGGCCTTCACTCTGTCACTGGTATACGTTTTAAGCATGGCCCTCACGTACGCCTTGGCCGGTGTATTGGTGGGCTATTTTGGGCAAAAAGCCAACATTCAAATGTACCTGCAATCGCCTGCAGTCTTGATAAGCTTCGCTGCTGTATTCGTTTTACTGGCGTTTTCAATGTTTGGGTTTTACGAATTAAAATTGCCCTCGGGACTGCAAAATAGACTCGATGCGCTCAATCAAAAACAACAAGGTGGCAAATACATTGGCGTGGCACTGATGGGCGTTCTGTCTGCACTAGTGGTCTCGCCTTGTGTTTCAGCTCCCTTAATTGGCGTGCTCACCTATATCAGCACTACCGGTGACGGGCTGTTTGGCGGCATTAGTTTATTCGCGCTCGCCCTGGGCATGGGCACGCCGTTGATACTGATTGGCACTAGCGGTGGTAAATTGCTTCCCAAAGCAGGGGCATGGATGGAGCAAGTCAAAGCATTCTTCGGGCTACTGTTACTGGCGGTGGGCATCTGGCTTTTAGAGCGCATCATTCCCGGCGCCCTGACTTTATTTTTATGGGGTTCACTGTTATTGATTGGCGGCGTTTATCTCGGAGCATTCACCAGTACTGAGCCAGGCTGGGGTCGCACCAAACAAGGCGTCTGTATTTTAGCCATGGTCTACGGCGTGCTGTTAATTATTGGCGCTGCAAGCGGGCAAGAAGACCCTCTTCGCCCGCTTCATTTAACGTTTTCCTCATCAGCCCCAGACGGCAACGGCGTAGCTTCCGCTAATCACCGCGCTTATATCAAGGTCGATAACTTACAACAATTAGAACAACAGCTCGCCCTCGCCCAAAGTAATAGCGAGTACGTTATGTTGGATTTTTACGCCGACTGGTGCATTTCCTGCAAAGTATTTGAGCGCCAAGTATTTGCCAACCCCCAGGTTCAAGACACCTTAAAATCCACTCGCTTGTTACAGGCAGACCTGAGCGATCTCAATGCAGACGGCCAACAATTGCTGCAACACTTCGGTCTATTTGGATTGCCCGCCATTTTGTTTTTTGGTCCCCGTGGTGCAGAACTGATCGACGCCAGGGTGCAAGGCGAAATGCACGCCGCGCAATTTCTAAATCACCTGCAGACAAAGGTATTCGGGGCAACGATTTAAAGCCCCAGCTTTAAAGGAATAGAGCAAATAAGGTATAAAAATAAGGTATAGTTCGAGCACTTAAATTGATAAGGGTTTGGCAATGGCAACAATTTTGGTACTCAACGGTCCCAATCTAAATCTTCTTGGCACGCGAGAGCCGGACCATTATGGCAACGATACCTTGCAGTCCATTAACCAGCGACTCAGCGATGCTGCGACTCAAGCCGGCCATACCCTAGAATCCTACCAAAGCAATGCCGAATTCGAGTTGATTGACAGGATTCACGCTGCCGGAAAATCCGCCGTAAGCTTGATTATTATCAATCCCGCCGCGTTTACCCACACTAGCGTCGCCATTCGAGATGCCATTTTAGGGGTCAATATTCCGTTCTACGAAGTACACCTTTCCAACACCCACGCGCGAGAAAAATTTCGTCATCATTCGTACTTTTCGGACATTGCCTTAGGGGTAATCACCGGTTTCGGCGCACAAGGTTATGAGTTCGCCTTACAGGCCGCCATTAAAACCTTAGCGGATAAAAAGGCCTAGAACACCTAAGTTCAACGCCCCAAAACATTGAGCTTCACCAATACTTCCCCTAAGAGTTATTTATGTCCTGGATACAATTTATTATTGAAACTCAAGCCTCCGAACTCGAGGCGGTCGAAAACTTATTGGAACAATTAGGTTCCGTGGCCATCACTCTAGAGGACAATGCAGATACCCCTCTTTTTGAACCGCCCCTCGGCACCACACCCGTTTGGCAAGACACACGGGTGATTGGTTTATTTGAACAGCAGTGCGATACCCAAGTGATTCAAAATGCCCTCAGCCAGCAATTCGGTGAACAAACCCCGATCCGTTTTGAAATATTGGAAGACAAAAATTGGCAAACCGAATGGATGGAACATTACCACCCTATCCAGATGGGGCAACAATTATGGATTTGCCCCGAATGGCAAACGCCTCCACAACCTGACGCCATCAATTTAATGCTCAACCCTGGTTTAGCCTTTGGCACCGGCACCCATCCCACGACATCCCTGTGTTTAAAATGGTTGGATCAAGCGCAGCTGAATCAAAAAACTGTGATCGATTTTGGCTGCGGGTCCGGCATTCTTGGCATTGCAGCGCAACTGCTAGGCAGCCAAAGAGTCTATGCCGTGGACAACGACCCTCAAGCGCTAACGTCTACCCTCGACAATGCCGAGCGTAATCACGTTGCTGACAAAATCAGTGTTTTAAGCCCAGAACAAATGCAGGCATTGCACAGCAAAGACAACTTCAAAGCGGATGTGGTGGTGGCCAACATTCTTGCCAATCCTTTAATTTCATTGTCTGCCATGCTCGCCAACATGACAAAAACGGGCGGAGAAATCATTTTGTCAGGCATTCTAAACGAGCAAGTCGAATCGGTGACCCAGGCATACACGCCTTACTTCAACGAGATTGAAGTCAAAAACGACGGCGACTGGTGCCTCATTTATGGGCGTAGAACTGGCTAAAACAATTAAAAACCAGTCAATTACATCCATTCGGTTATATACTACTGAAACCAAAGAAATAAAATTATGGCAAATCAGCACTAAAACACAGGCATTCAATCCAATCTACCATAGTCTTAAATAGGTGGGTCAGTTGAATCGATCAATTGGCTTAACAGATCAGGGAACAATGCCTTCAACCATGCTTTCAATAAGCCTTTCACCGGAACCACTTATTATTTAGCCCATCAATAAGTTGACCCGTTGGGGTGGCTATTTTGATGATTAAAAACCTTAACGTCTACCCCGCTAATGAATACAATTTGTCCCGACTGCAATGCAAGCTTTAACGTCACAGAACAGCAGCTTTCGGTTGCTAAGGGCAAAGTCCGCTGCGGTTCTTGCTTGCATGTTTTCAATGCCATTGATCACATTGATGAAGAAATTATCCCACCTGTCCTGACCTCTGAACACCCAAACCCTGAAATGGGAATTCAGAATATTTCCGCTGAAGAAGACGAAGCCTGGGCGCTAAAGCTCATTCAAGATGAGGGAGAAAGTGTTTCCGCCTCCACGGATGAAAGCACTGCCAATAATACCGCAGCGAAAAAAAACCCAGCGGCATCGCCTACACCAGCACCAAAACCGTCCAAAGCCAGCCCGAAACAAACCAGCGGTAACATACAAACCGAACTCACCGCCGCTCCGAAGTTTAATCCTCAATCGAATCAAATTGATTCAGAAGGATTCTCTGACGGCTTCCAAGCGCTGAAGGACTTCGACGAAGATTCACCCATTAGTTTTTTTGGCTCGAAAGAAGACGCTGCATTACTCGCTGGCGATGAAGCCAGCACAGATCACTGGGCAGAAGAGATGCTCAAGGAATTAGAACAAGAACCTGATTCCGACGCACTCTCTCCAAAATCAGAAATTGAAGGCGCACTCGACGAACTGGGATTCAACTCAGACCCGCCAGAATTCTTGCTAGACGAAGACGGTTTCTCATCAATGAACGACCCCATGTCGGACGACCCTTTAGGTTTAGGAACGCTAGAGCAAGAATTTAGTTTCGAAACAGAACACCAAGACGACCTCATCGATCCACAAATGTTGATCTCCAATATCAATGTGGAGCCAGTGGAGCTGTCTTTAGAAAGAGTCAGCGATCGACGCTTAAAACGAAACGCCCTGCATTTTTTCTCAGTACTCGTGGCG
>NVTH01000157.1 GCA_002401525.1 Moraxellaceae bacterium
TAAGCCTGAACTTAGAGGATGCGCGTGGAATTTATTTGGTCGCATTAATTTTTCTAATGTTTATTGGGTGTGCATTTTGCTTTTACGTGATTCCTTGGGTAGTGCTTTGGCTGAGTTCTGAGAGCACTTCAACGGCGAATTTCTCTTCTACTATGGTTCTATTGCTGGTGCACTTCAGTTTGGTGGTGACGTTAATGGGGTGGGGAATGGTGGCGCTAGGGAAAGAGAGCCAGCGGGAGCAATATTAAGCACGCTATTCGACAATAAGTCATAAGAATAAGTCATAAAAACAAGTCGTAAAAACAAGTCATATAAACGTAGCCCTTCTAATGACTCTGTAACCCTATTAACTTTCTAGTTCGAGATCTTCGATCAGCGCTTTTAAAAAGCGTGCCGCTTCGCCGCCAGTAATGGGCCGATGATCAAAACTGAGAGAAAGCGGCATGATCGGATGAATGACCGCCTTGCCATTTTCTGCCACCACCTGTTCTCGGATTGCGCCTGCGCCGAGAATGGCTACTGTTGGAGGAACCACCACCGGGTTGCCATAACGGCCTGCAATAGTGCCGAAATTGGACAGTGTGATACTCGCTCCCTGTAACTCTGTGACAGGGACAGTGCGTTGGCCAACATCCTCTCGTAATCGCGCTAAGCCGTCTTTTAACGCGTCTAAATTCCGATGAGCAGTGTCGCGTAAAATGGGTACAAAAAGTCCATCCGGGGTATCCACTGCAATGCCTATATCCACGGATTGTAAAGGACGAAGCGTCATCGACGCGCCATCGTACCAAGCATTAAGGTTAGGTTCTTTTTGACAGGCTTGGCTAAGGGCTCGAATTAATCGCAGCGTCGGGTCGCCTTTGCGAGGCCAGCGATGTATGTCAGCGTCGTCAGAAAGGGTGATTTTGACCACTTCCTGCTCTGCTTTGGCGAGGTTTTTAGCCATGCTGCGTCGAGCGCCACTAAGGGGTTTTTGAACGCCTATCTTGTTTTGTAACAAGTGGAATTTTTCCACGTCTTCGACGGTAATGAGCCCCAACGGACCGCTTGCGGTGACGTTGGATAAATCAATGTTAAGACGTTTGGCCAGTGCTCGAACAGCAGGCGTGCATCGATGATTGGGATAGTGGCGAGAAGGCCTGGTTTGATTCTGGGACTGGTTTGACGCGTTGCCTATCGTAAAGTGATCGTCATTAATAGCCGCGTGGGAATCGGCTTTAACCACACCGACCACCGTGCCAGTATCATCCTGCACCTCGCCGGAATATTCCACTAANGGCTCGCCGGTGTGAAGAATGTCTCCGGCGGCGCCAAATAGATGGGCAATAATGCCGTCTTGAGGCGAGGGTACTTCCACGATGGCTTTGTCGGTTTCTACCGAGACCAGTAGYTGATCCTCTTTGACGGTTTCTCCTTCTTTAACGTGCCATTCAACGATTTCGGCTTCCGGAAGTCCTTCGCCTAAATCCGGTAGTTTGAAATATTTCAAGGCGTTCCTCCTGGTCGATTAGTATTTATATTCTAGATCAATGAGTGACTAGGCTGCGGGTCGAACGAAATCGAGTGTTTGTTCTGCACAGTCTAAAATATCTTGTACGCTGGGCATGTAATGGCTTTCGTTTTTGTAATAGGGCATTGGCGTGTCATAACCGGTGACGCGGGCGATGGGAGCCTTCAGGTAAAACAGCCCCCGTTCTGCAATTTGAGCTGAGATTTCAGCGCCAACGCCGAAGCTTCTCGCTGCCTCATGAATGATGACGCAACGGCCGGTTTTTTCCACTGAACAAAGAATGGTCTCGATGTCTAACGGCTTAATCGTAGCGACATCGATGACCTCGGCGCCGATGCCTAGTTGCAGCAATTGATCGGCAGCCTTCAGTGTGTCGTTCACCATCGCTCCCCAAGTAATCAGCGTAATATCACTGCCCTCTCTCAACGTGAAACAAACATCGAGGGGTAGACTTTCGCCGTCGTCAATAAGCTCTTGTTTAGAAGCGCGATAGATTCGTTTAGGTTCTAGAAATATCACTGGATCAGGGTTTCGAATTGCACTGAGCAATAACCCATAGGTGCGTTTTGGCGAGGAAGGAATCACGACTCGGAGGCCAGGGATATGAGCAAACATGGCTTCGGTACTTTCTGAATGATGTTCCGGTGCATGAATGCCTCCACCATAAGGCGCTCTAATGACGAGTGGGCAGTGTAACCGTCCCCGAGTTCGGTTGCGCATACGCGATGCGTGGCACGCGATGTGTTCGAGGGTAGAGAATATAAAGCCCATGAATTGAATTTCAGCGACTGGCTTTAGCCCTTGGGTAGACATGCCCACGGCGATGCCGGCAATGAGTGCTTCGGCCAGGGGCGTATCGAAAACTCGGCGCACGCCGAATTCTTCCCGCAGTCCCTCGGTGGCTCGAAACACGCCACCATTGATGCCCACGTCTTCGCCAAGAATAACCACAGACTCATCACGACGCATTTCGTGGCTGAGCGCCAAGTTGACGGCCTCGACTAATGTTTTTTGTAACGGCGGCATTTTAGTCATTTTGCAATCCTTTCCACGGCGATTTTGTCGAGCATATGTTGGCGTTGCTCGAGCATCGCGTTGGGGGTTTCTTCAAACAAATAATCAAATAAGTCTTGCTCCGCTTGGGGCGGCGCCGATAAATAATTGTTCACGGCTTGATTGATTTGCTTTTCACAGTCACTGATTAAATCTTGCTCTTTGGTTTCGTTCCAATGGCCTTGTTTGTGAAGGTAGGTTTGTAAACGTTTGATGGGTTCAATTTTCCAGGCTTCCTTGAGTCCGTCTGGAGGACGATAGCGGGTGGCATCGTCGGCGGTGGTGTGGTCGCAGAGTCGATAGGTGATGGCTTCAATAAGCGTCGGACCTTTACCACTTCGGGCGCGCTCAATGGCTTGATGACATCGCTCGTAAACGGCAATGACGTCGTTGCCATCCACTTGCTCGCCGGGAATACCTGCAGCAATGGCTTTTTGGGCGATGGTTTCGCTAGCGGTTTGGATTTCAAGTGGCACAGAAATGGCMCATTGATTATTGTTGACCAAGATCACCATAGGCAATTGCCATGCACCCGCTAGATTAAGCGGTTCATAGAAATCGCCTCTTGAGGTGGCGCCATCTCCGCAAGTGGTGACAGCGACTCTTTTTTCGTGGCGAATTTTCATCGCCGTGGCAACCCCTGCAGCGTGAGTTATCTGGGTGGCAATGGGGACGCAAATGGGCAGATCTTGAGACGGGCCTTCAGCATAAAGACTGCCGCGCTCATCGCCTCCCCAATACAATAAGATTTCCTCCATCTTTACACCACGAATAAGTTGCGTGGCTTGGTCGCGATAATACGGTGCAAAAACGTCTGTTGCTTGCATGGCATAACCGAGTCCCGTGGCAATTGCTTCCTGTCCCAGGCATGAAGGGTAAGTGCCCATTTGTCCGGTGCGCTGCAGAGCCACGGCTTTTTTGTCAAACAGGCGCGTGAGAGTCATCATTCGATAGAATTTTTCCAAGACTTCTAGGTCTTGCGCCCATGATGGCAGCTCTCCTACGATATCGCTTTGGGCGTTTAAATATTGTGTGTAGGAAACACTAAACTCTGCGGCAGTATGAACATGATCACCTTGATCTTTTTTTGCCAAGGGCGCCGATCGTTGTAAGGGCATCGTTTTCTCCATGAACTTTTTCATTGACGTTTTGATGTCGTGGGCATACATTAATTATTGGCATCATTAATGGTAAAGAATCTCTTCCGCCATTTGGTCGGCAATTAAGTTGCAAGCCACCCCTTCATTTTTCGACCGAGTAAATACTTGGTTTAAGGTATCTTTAATTCGCAGCGTCTTGTGTAAGATTTCATCATGAGACTGCTGGTTATGCATATAAGAGACGTGAATGAGGCCGCCCGCGTTAATTATAAAATCGGGGGCGTAAAGTATTTCTTTGTCGTGTAATTGCTCTCCGTGGATGTCGTTGTAGAGTTGGTTGTTCGCAGCACCTGCCACTATTTTGCAGTTCAATCGCTCGATGGTGGTGTCATTGATAACGCCCCCTAAACCACAAGGGCAAAATACATCACAGGCCACATCAAATATTTCGTTGGGGCTAACAATGGTGGCGTTAAAGCGTTGTTGGCATTGTCGTAGCACTTCGGGGTTGATGTCGGTGACGGTCAGTTTCGCGCCGAGTTTAAATAATTGTTCAGCAATGACCATCCCCACGTGACCGACGCCTTGAATGGCTACGCGTACGCCTTTCATTTCGGATTGTCCGAGTTTAAATTGCACCGCCGTTTTAATGCCTTCGACAACGCCTAAAGCAGTAATGGGCGAAGGGTTGCAGCCGTCGGTTTGGGTGCCGGACACGAACGCAGTACTTTGGGCAATGTCATTCATGTCGGTAATGCTGGTGCCGCTGTCTACCGAAGTGATGTAACGACCATTAAGGGAATCCACAAATTCGCCGAACTTTTTAAAATAAGCGTGGCGGTTTTTGAATTGTTTGGGTTGAATTAAGACTGATTTGCCGCCCCCTTGGGGAAGCCCTGCGAGTGCCGCTTTATAGCTCATGCCCTTGGCCAGGCGGATGGCATCTTCCATGGCCGCTTCATCAGTGAGATAAGGAATGCAGCGGCAGCCACCAATGGCTGGGCCAAGACGAGTATTGTGAATAGCGATAAGCGCTTTAAGGCCAGTTTCTTCATCACAACGGACGTGAAGTTCACTAAGGTGCGCTYGTTCGATTTTGTCGAACATGACGAGTTCCTCCTAATCGATGGAGCGGGATCTCCGCTTATAAATCGATAGTTAAATGCAGTTCATTGAGTATAGATGAATCCTGGCGTTGTTTTCCTTGCTCAACGTCTCTGTTTCTAATCTATCGCTTTGAACCGAGTGAAATTTTTAGTCATAGAAGGACAGGCAGACTGGAGGAGTCCATTGGATCAACGGTGAGGTGGTTGAAGGTTTGGATCGTGGCAGGCGCTGACTGATCATTGGGCGTTCCTTGCCGCTGATCAGTTGGGGGATTAAAAATTTATCGGATTAAGAAATTAAGTAATCGTCATAAGRATGGTCTGGATTTAAATCTACTTTATTTTCGAAGCCAGGAATCTGAATACTCTCTGATGAAATGGTTAGATCGTCACCTTCGAGTACGTTGTGACCAAATTTGTAAATGGGTTTGACCAGGCCTTGTGTGGCAGCCAGGTCGTAGTCCCTGGATTTTTGTGCCACGACTTCGTTGCGTTTTAGGTATTGGTTGATGGTTTTTTGGCCGTGCTTTTTAAGTAGCATGTGCTGGGCAGTATGAGGACCCAATACCAGCGCAGTGGCATTGTTGCCACCAAACCCTTTCGAGTTAAGGAACGTGGCATCGATGCCATCCGTGCCTACTTCGTCGTGTTGTTGACTAAAAGACAGGTTGGATTGATGCACGTCTTCAGCCAATTGGTCTAAGGTAAATATGCCTGGAATATAGCCATACTGCCACGTGCCTAAGGCCAAGCTGAGCTGGTCCCCGGCAGCGGCTCCCAGAGAATGCCCGACATAACATTTGATGGACGACACCTTCCAGTCTTCAATGTTAAAGGCTTTACCAATTTCATTAAACACATGGGATTCGGTGACGCGGTTTTGCGGTGTGCCGGTGCCATGCGCGTGAATATAGGTTCGCTGCTGCAGCGCTTCTTCACCGATTAAACGTTTGGCTAACGCCGCGGCTTTGCCCAAAGTGAGGTAGTTACCGATGCCGGGGGAAGAAATGGATTTTTTATGGCCGTCGGCATTAATAAAGACGTCAGGGATTGCACCGTAGATTTGCGCCCCTAGTTCTAGCGCGAGTTCATCGTCCATTAACACCACAAATTGAGACGATTCGCCGATGGTAAATCCGCAGTTATAGCCGAAAGGTCGACAGGCTCTGGAATAATCCGGCGCGGATAGACCCAACTTTTGATCCAGCTCAAGCAGTGCTTCATCGTCTGCGAGGGCCCCCATGGTGCGGTAGCCTTCCATGATTTCGGGGGTAATGGGAGCTTCTGATGTGCCTACCACCACCACTCGGCGTTTGCCCGATTGAATGTCATGGACTGCATGCTCTAGGTTGTACAAGAAGCTCGCGCAGGCACCCAGAGTTCCACCGGTTGCGCCCGCGCTGCCTAATATATAGGCGTTGACAAAATCCGCAGGCATTTCTGCAAAGCCTAAGGGTAATTGTTTGGACGTGGCCCGCTTTCCTAGTCCTGCGGCTTTCATCAGGCCGCCGGTGCCGGCATTATCGAGTTGCCCCATGCTTGAGCAGGCATAGACAGCGATTTGGTCCGGGCGAACATTATCACTAATAGTTTGCCAATCGATGCCCATGGATTGAATCGCGTCGGAGGCCGCATAGACCGTCATTTGCAGTCCTCGAGGATGATTCCTAGAGGCGTAAAGCTCGCCTGGATTCATGCCTAAAGGCAATTGCGCCGCAGTACTGACTTTAGCTACTTTGCTATCGGGAAACAGTAATTCGAAACCTTCTTTGATGGTGACTTTAGAATTGCGATCATCAACGGTTTCTACTTGCCAATTGGCTGGGATTTGATTAGGAAGGCTGCGGTTTTTAACGGTGAATTGCACTGGGGTCGCATTGATTGACACATCAGCACGCTGCTGAAAGGGCATCGCGTTAACGTCGAAGTGTTCGCTGCCAATTTTTCTCAGCAAGGTATTATCGCGAACGAATTGGCCGTATTTTTGGCAGGCCGTGGCAGCGTCGATGGCGTTATTGCTAGCGCTGTCGAGCAGCTTGCCATTCTCGTATCGAACCAGGCCCATCATGCTTGCCAGACTGAGGATTGTATTTTGCTGTTCTTTTGTATCGAGGACGTCAATGATAATTCTCTTATAGGAATTATTCGAAGAAGATCGCCCTGCGGAGTTGATTCCGCCAAATCCTGCGATAACTGGTAAGCGCGACACGCATTACTCCTCTTAAATCAAAAGCTTCTAGTTAATATTGGATGTCTATTCTAACGATCATTGGTTTCAACTGCCAAGCCAATTAATGAGAATGACAAAATTTGGAATATTGGTGCACAATTTACCGGTAATAGGGCCGTTTCGTCCAGTATATTTTAAGTGTAAGTACTTACTACAACGTTTCTGAAAGGCCCGATTATGTTGAGTGCGTGATACTTAGCTCAATTCAATGGCAACCGCGGTGGCTTCACCGCCTCCAATGCACAAAGCAGCCACCCCGCGTTTACCGCCGGTGCGTTTAAGGGCATTGACAAGGGTGACAATAATTCGTGAACCGGAGGAGCCGATGGGGTGACCAAGGGCACAGGCGCCGCCATAAATATTGACCTTGGAGGCATCGAGATTGAGTTCTTTGATAGCGACGAGGCTGACCACCGCGAAGGCCTCGTTGATTTCAAACAGGTCGACGTCATCAATGGACCAATGGACGTTTTGCAGCAGTTGCTGGATGGCCCCGATGGGAGCGATGGTGAATTCACTGGGTTGCCGACTGTGGGTGCTGTGTTGAATTATTTTGGCGATTGCTTGGCTGCCGCTGGTTTGCAGAGATTGCTCCGATTGCAATAGTAGAGCGGAGGCTCCGTCTGAAATTGAGCTGGAGTTGGCGGCGGTGATGGAGCCATCTTTCTGAAATGCCGGTTTTAACTTAGGAATTTTATCGGGGCGGGCATTGCCTGGTTGTTCGTCAATATCAACGATCGAGCTGTTGCCTCGTCGATCAGTAATGGTGACTGCGGCAATCTCATCATTGAAATCACCGTTTTCAATGGCCTGTTGGGCTTTACTCAACGAATTTATCGCAAACTCATCCATTTCTTCGCGGCTAATCTGATACTTGTCGGCGGTTTCCTGGGCAAAATCCGTATCCTGAATCCGTGATCGAGCAGCAGCTACATTCTCTGATACATTGGATAAGTTAGATATCGTAAATTCCAAACGGTT
>NVTH01000158.1 GCA_002401525.1 Moraxellaceae bacterium
AGCAAGATAGCAGCAGTGATTCCAGCAATGAAATTACTGAAGCAGAATTTGATGCGTTGTTGGAACAACTGCATGGAAAATCAGCTCCAAGTGCAGGCTCCCAGGCTAGTACCGAAGAAACTCAAACCTCCGAGACGCCTGAAAGCCCTAAGGAATCGCCCGATGTGTTAAGTGCGGCGGCGCAAACTGAAGAGATTTCCGAAACGGAATTTGATGCATTGTTGGATGAGTTACACGGCAAAGGGAAAAAGATTTCTGGTGACAATCCCACCGCTTCTCCAGTAGCCGTTGAAGATGCCAAGCAAGGTGAAGGCGGTTCAGTAGCGAGTTCGGAAAATGATTTTATTGGGGATAGTGAGTTTGACGCGTTGCTGGATGACTTGCACGGTGCCGGGAAGGCACCTGGAAAGCCTGCCTCTGGCAATGGCACTAGTGGTGGAAATAGTAGCGGCGCGAGTTCTGCGGTGTCTAAAGGGCAAGCTTCACCCCCTGCTAGCACGGCGGCAGCGAGCGCACCGAAAAAGGTTTCACCTCAACCTACTGCGAGTGTTAAACCCTCTGCACCTGCACCTGCACCTGCACCGAAACGAGCAGCGGTGGCACCGAAAGTCGAGCCAAAAGGAGCGGCGGCGAAGCGTCCTTCACGAGATGCCCCTGTGGCTGCAGAAACCACCGTGCGAGTGGATACCAAACGCCTAGACGATATTATGAACATGGTCGGTGAGTTGGTATTGGTGCGGAACCGCTTAGTGCGTTTGGGTCTAAAAAGCAATGATGAAGCAATGTCGCGGGCGGTGGCGAATCTTGATGTAGTCACGGCAGATTTGCAGATGTCAGTGATGAAAACTCGCATGCAGCCGATTAAGAAAGTGTTCGGGCGCTTTCCTCGGGTGGTGCGTGATTTGGCGAGAAACCTTAAAAAAGAAATTAACCTTGAGTTACAAGGTGAGGAAACGGATTTAGATAAAAATCTAGTGGAGGCATTAGCGGATCCATTAGTGCATTTGGTTCGAAACTCGGTGGACCACGGCGTTGAAATGCCAGACGTCAGGGAAGCAATGGGTAAATCGCGTTCTGGAAAAATAACCCTTGCGGCTCAACAAGAAGGCGATCATATCGTTCTCTCAATCACTGATGATGGTGGGGGGATGGATGCCGCGGTTTTAAAGAGCAAAGCGGTTGAAAAAGGTTTAATGGATGAAGAAGCAGCAGAAAGGCTGAGCGAAACGGAAGCCTTTAATCTGATTTTTCATCCCGGCTTCTCCACTAAGGAACAAGTCTCCGATGTTTCCGGTCGTGGTGTGGGAATGGATGTTGTTAAGACAAAAATATCTCAGCTCAATGGCACTATTGACGTTCAGTCTGTGAAAGGGGAAGGGACTCAAATTGCGATTAAGGTGCCATTGACGTTAGCGATTATGCCCACTTTGATGGTGATGTTAGGGTGTCAGACGTTTGCGTTGCCTTTGGTCAGTGTTAACGAAATATTTCATATGGATTTGTCGCAAACGAATGTAGTCGATGGTCAGGAAGTAGTGATTGTTCGAGAAAAAGCCTTGCCGTTATTCCATTTGAAAAAATGGTTAATTACTGAAGATGCAGGTGACTCGGTGAAAGAATCCGCGCATGTGGTGATTGTTTCTGTGGCGACTCAAAAGGTTGGGTTTGTTGTGGATGCGTTAATTGGTCAAGAAGAGGTGGTGATTAAGCCGCTGGGTAAAATGTTACATGGTACACCCGGTATGGCGGGAGCGACTATTACCGGAGACGGACGTATCGCGCTTATTCTCGATGTGCCAAGTATGTTAAGAAAGTACGCAAATCATACCTAATTTTAAGAACACCCGAACGCTTTGGTGTATCACTTCTTTTTTTATCGATTGACCCCTAATATTAACGCGGCAATGATTGGTTTAATACGCAGTCATTAAACTAGTACGAGTGACTGGTAGGCAATTTGAAAGCAGTCGTATAGATCCAGCGTGGCGCAATAAGGTGGTTAGAAGATTAGAGGCTCGTTACTAGAGAATAAAGAATAGGAAATAGAAATTAATGACGGTGAAAGTTTTGGTGGTTGACGATTCAAAATTTTATCGCCACCGATTGTGCGAGATATTAAATCTTGAAGACCGCATCGAAGTCGTGGGCACTGCGGGCAGCGGTGAGCAAGCGATTGAAAAAACCCTCGAGCTGTCTCCTGATGTTATTACAATGGATTATGAGATGCCTGGAATGGATGGTATCACAGCGATTCGTGAAATCATGAAACTACGCCCCACGCCTGTATTGATGTTTTCATCCTTGTCCTACGAAGGTTCGCGGGTTTCGAATGATGCGATCAATGCCGGTGCGGTGGGCGCTATTGCTAAAAACTTCGATAAAATGTCTAGTCGAGACGCGGCTTCTAATCAGGAGCTCACGCGTACCATCATGCGAGCGGCTAACCACTCAAATTTAAAACGCGATCACAAAGTGGGAGCGTTCACGGATCAGGTCGGTGATCAGAAGACCAATAATTCCCCTCGCCATGATGTGCCTGATTCAACGGCAATCAAAAAGGCGACTACACGAGAGACTAAATCCGATAACAATGATCTAGATGTTTCAAAGTTTGATTTGATTTTAATGGCAAGCTCAACCGGGGGACCGGTGGCGTTGAAACGAATACTAGAACGGGTGAATGCCAACTTTTCTGTGCCTATTATTGTGATTCAACATATGCCGATGTCGTTTACTGAAGCGTTTTCGAAACGTTTGGACCAGATTTGCGATGTCAGTGTTAAGGAAGCCTGCGATGGCGACTCCATTAAAAAGGGCAGCGTTTTGGTGGCCCCTGGGGGGCATCAATTGGTCATGGCAGGGCATCATTCGAAAACCGTAAGGGTGATCGAAGAGGGCAATAGGTCATCCTACTGCCCATCGGTGGATGTTTGCTTTAATTCAGTAGCGGAAATGTTTCGCGGCAAGGTATTAGCCATTATTTTAACCGGCATGGGTTCGGATGGTTTAAAGGGCGCACAGTCTCTTAAGAAAATGGGCGCGACGATATGGGCTCAGGATGAGGACAGTTGCGTGGTGTACGGGATGCCCATGGCCGTCACTAGAGCGAATTTGGTGGATCGAGTATTAAGTTTGGCCGATATTTCGGAACGGATGGCGGGACATTAACTGTGGCGGTAAAGGTGGATTTTATATTGGCATGGTTGGCAATGGATGATTTGATTCTAACAAGTAGGGCTAAGTGGATATATTAAGCCTCATTGGCTTGGTGTTAGGCATTAGTGCGGTCGTGGTGGGTAATTACCTAGACGGTGGCCACATTGATGCGCTACTGAATTTTTCTGCGGCTTTTATTGTTCTATCGGGTACTTTGGGTGCTGTGCTTCTGCAAACTCCTTTTGCAGATTTATACCGCGCAATGCGTTTGTTGATTTGGGTGTTTTTTCCGCCTCGGATTAAGCTGGAGAGTGGCATTCAAAAAATGGTCCATTGGAGTACTACTGCGCGGAAGGAAGGGTTGTTGGGTTTGGAAGCTATTATTGAGATAGAGCCAGACCCTTTTGCTCAGAAGGGATTGCAATTACTCGTGGATGGCAATGAGCCTGAGTCCATTCGCAGTGTGCTTGAAGTTGATGTTATTGTGCGAGAGATGGGCGATAAAGCAGCGGCAAGAGTGTTTGAAAGTATGGGTGGGTATGCGCCCACTATCGGTATTATTGGCGCAGTAATGGGATTAATTCATGTGATGAATAATTTAGCGGATCCGTCGAAACTAGGCGCCGGTATTGCCACAGCGTTTGTTGCGACGATCTATGGCGTTGGGCTCGCGAACTTACTTTTTTTGCCTGTGGCTCATAAAATTAAAAGTGTTTCTGCGTTGGAATTGCGTTATCGAGAAATGCTGATTGAGGGAATGATTGCAATTGCGGAAGGCGATAACCCGCGCGCGATTGAGATGAAATTAAATGGATACATTACCTAGGGATTGGTCTGCAACAAGAGTGAGTTTATAAACCACACCGAAGTTTAAGCCACACCGAAGTATAAATAACCTCGAGGTATAAACGGTCTGACACGTATGGGTTATGAGTATGCGCCGCGCTAGACAAGAAGAGCCTGAAAATAATGACCGTTGGGTAATATCGTACGCCGACTTTATAACGCTTTTATTCGCCTTTTTTGTGGTGATGTACTCAATTTCGTCAGTGAATGAAGGTAAATATAAGGTGCTTTCAGAATCAATGGTGGAGGCCTTTCGTCCCCTTAAGAAGTCGGTTAGACCTATTGAGTTTGATAGTCGCGCTAATCAGCCTCAGTTTTCGGTCATCGAATTCCCCGATTGGATGAGGGAAATTGAATCATTCGATGAAGGGGATCTGGAGCAATTGGACAATGAAATAGGAGAGGAAGAAGATCCGGGAGATGGCCCTAATGACAAGCAGCTAGAAAACATTGCTTCAATTCTAGAAAACACTTTAACCGACTTTATCGGGGAGGGTTTGGTGTCTGTGAATCGAAAAGATTTATGGATTGAGGTAGAGATTAAAAGCAAAATATTATTTGATAGTGGCATGGTGGATATCAGTTTTCAGGCCGAACCTATTTTAATTGCACTTGCCGGTGCGGTGAGCGACTTGTCTAATAAAATAAGGGTCGAGGGGCATACGGACAATGTGCCCATTGTGACCGATATTTATCCGTCCAATTGGGAGTTGTCGGCGGCTCGAGCGGTGGCAGTGGTACAACTCCTCATTAGAGGAGGGGTTGCACCGGAGCGATTAGCGGCGGTAGGACTGGGAGAATACCAACCGATAGGAAGTAATTATTCTGAGTCGAGCCGTGCTCGGAATCGGCGCGTGGTGGTGATTATTTCTAAACACGATGGTGTTGCGGAGAAGGAGAATGAACAGAGTGATAAAGCGAGTTCTAGTAATAGCGATGCGAATGAAATCACTACTGTGGATTCGAATCGAGCTCTACGCCCACTTACACCCAAACGTTTGAAGGGCGGTGGGTTGTTGTTTTCGAGAGAGTCGTTGGTTGAGCCAGATCAAAATTAACAGTAAATGTGCAGACAAAAGTAATCGGGCCATGGGGATAGAGTGGATAGAGGCGCTAGGGTATCAAGCGGAAGATAATGAGTAGTGCCGCTAATGAGCAAAAGGAAAGGGTTTGAAGATTTGGGCGGTTGCAAATCAAAAAGGAGGGGTGGGGAAAACCACAAGCGTGGTGAGCTTGGGTGGTCTGTTGGCGGGCCTTGGGAAAAAAGTGTTGATGGTGGATTTGGACCCTCATGGATCGCTTACTTGTTATTTTAAATTAAATCCTGACAGTATTGAGCAATCAAGCTACCCATTATTTTTGCATGAGGGAACGGTTCCTGATGATTTGGCGCAGAAGATGGTGTGTTCGACCTCCGTGCCGGGCTTGGATTTAATTCCCGCTTCTTCAGCATTAGTCACTCTCGAGCGACGGTTCGGTGTGCAAGCTGGAATGGGCCTAGTGATTAGTAAGGCCCTGGCTCAATTGCGGGGCCAGTATGATTTCGTTTTTATTGATACGCCGCCTCAATTGGGGGTGTTGTTAGTCAATGCCTTAGCGGCGAGTGAATTAATTTTGATCCCAGTACAAACGGAATTTCTCGCCTTGAAAGGCTTGGAAAGAATGATGCATACCTTGCAGATGATCATGAAGTCTCAAGGTCATGAGTTGAAATATTTGGTGATTCCCACGATGTATGATCGTAGAACTCATGCTTCGGTGGAAAGTTTACGAAGGTTACGGGTGCAGTATGAAAACAATATTTGGCCCGGATGTATTGTTATTGATACTAAGTTCCGTGATGCGAGTAGTGCTGGAATGCCTTTGTCGCAAATGTTTCCTTCATCTCGAGGAGTTAAAGCGTACCGTTCTTTGTTAAAGTATTTAGTGGAAAATTTGACTGCGATTGGTATGAAAGTAAATCATGGTTAAACGAGATGATCCTTCAAAAAAAACTCGCGTTGCTGTTGAAGAGAAACAGGAACAAGATGGGGTTATTCTCGGCTATCTGGATGCGTTACTAAAAGAAGTCGACGAAGCGTCGAATGATGATTTTGGCGCGGATTTGTTGGACGAACCTGTAGAAGAAACCGCTGACAAGAAAATCAGTGAAACTCAGCTTGAAGCCGACTCTAAATCCCAGCCCCAACCTCAAACCCAAACCCAACCTCAAACCCAAACCCAAACCCAAACCCAAACCCAAACCCAAACCCAATCGAATGACATTGAAAAGAATGTTAAGGGTGCTGATGACGCATTAATTGATCAACCTGTCTCGCAAACAAAGCCTACTTACGAAGCGCATGTTAATTCTTTAGATGAGCTCCAGTCTTCTGAGGAGGTATCTAAGCAGAGGCAAGCTGACGTTGAAGGTGAAGTTGAAGGTGAAGTTGAAGGCGAGATTGAAGGCGAGATTGAAGATAATAGTGTCGTGACGTCAGCTGCCTCGACGAGTACCGCTGAAGACAGTTCCTCTTTAGTCGAAGAGGATTTGGCAGCGGTTCAACTTTCTCAGGCTCAAGAGGACGAGCAATCCGAAACGCGCTCTAATGAAGCAAGTGTGGTGAGGCCTGAACTGTTTCGAGATTTGAGCAGTGATGATTGGGAAAAAGTGGATTCTTCAAAAATCGGCTTGTATGAAAATGGACGCCCTTTTTGGGCGCAGTCGCGTTTTGAGTGTTTGTTATTTGAAGTGGGTAATTTGGTGTTGGCTGCTCCTTTGGTGGAGCTGGGGTGTATTCTAAGAATCAATCAAAAATTTACTCATATCGTCGGTTCTCCCTTTTGGACGTTGGGGCTTATGCAACACGCGGGTGTGAGCTATCACGGCGTGGATACTGGCTTTGTGATTATGGGTAACAGCTACGAGGCTATTTACAAGGATAATCTCGAATTTATGATTACTGTGAATGGTACGCTTTGGGGCCTGGCGTGTCATAAAATTCTGAAATCCATCACGTTGGAGCCCGATAAAGTGCGTTGGAGAAGCGAGAAAGGTGTAAAGAAATGGTTTGCAGGCACTGCGGTGGATCATATGTGTACGGTAGTTGACGTGGCAGCGCTTGCGGTGCAGTTGGATTTTAATTCAACAAAGCAATGACGGGCGTGTTTTAGGGTTTATGGTGTTGCTAATGAACAGCAATTCATTCTTGTTGGGTCGAGCATGGCCGACCTGGCTACGCTCAGGTCTGGATATGGCCGGGTTGGCTGGGATTCGGGAGGATAAAGGTTTTTGATATTGGGAGGTCTTTGGCAAGTTGGGGTTGCTGATCTATGCTTGAAGTATGAGGTCTAGTAAGCGGGCTCTTTGAAGTCGTGGATGATGGGTGTTGTGGAACCTTGATATGCGCGTAATTGTATTTAAAGTGGGAGAAAATTACCGTGAGTGTGAATCAAACTGCCCAAAAGATAGCTGACGATCCGATTCTTCAATGGGTGACTTTTCGTCTTGATGATGAAACTTACGGCATCAATGTAATGCAAGTTCAAGAAGTGCTGCGTTACACCGAAATTGCCCCAGTGCCGGGTGCTCCCATGTATGTATTAGGCATTATCAATCTACGGGGTAATGTGGTTACGGTCATCGATACTCGTCAACGTTTTGGCTTGAAGGTCGATAAAGTCACTGATAATACACGGATTGTAATTATCGAAGCGGAAGGCCAAGTGGTGGGCATTCTAGTAGACAGTGTTTCTGAGGTGGTTTATTTAAGGCAATCAGAAATAGAAACTACACCCAGTGTAGGCAATGAAGAAAGTGCTAAGTTTATTCAGGGTGTGTGTAATAAGAACGGCGAACTGTTGATTCTAGTGGAATTAGATAAATTGCTCACAGATACTGAGTGGGCAGATATCAACTCAATTTAAATCGACTCTTACCTAATAGAGATTATTGTTTATTTGATCACGACCAAAATATTTTGGTC
>NVTH01000159.1 GCA_002401525.1 Moraxellaceae bacterium
CTTCCCCATGTGAGAGTAGGACATTGTCAGGCTTTTAATTTAAAACCCTCAGTTCATATGAATTGAGGGTTTTTTTTTGGCTTCGATTTAAGTGCGTGCTTTTAAGACCCGCTTTTTATGTCTAGGTTTTTATGTCTAGGTTTTGAGGGCTTTAATTGAGGGGTCGATAGCCCCGTGTACTTAAATCTTTTGCTCGATTTATCTTTATTTGAACGGAATTGTCCTCACAAGATGATGGATTAAGGAGTCGATAAAAATTATTCGCTGGTGTGGGGTTTGAGATTTGTTCGCCGGCACTGAAGCAGGGGGGTCATAGAGGCCGGGGGAAATGAGGCATGGCGTAATAATAGATGCCTACGCCAAAGGTTTGTGCGTCTAGATTGGTAGATTGAATTTACGCGAGTTTGTTAGCGGGTCTATCTTGATTGTTTTTTAGGAGTGCTAGCCGAGCTGAAATGGATTTTTCGATGCCGGTTTTATCCAATCCGCACTCAGTTAACATTTGTTCTGGTTTTGCGTGTTCTACGAAATAGTCTGGAAGCCCTAACTGCAGCACTGGCACCAAAATTCCTTGTTGGTTAAGGTGCTCAGTGACTGCTGATCCGGCCCCTCCACTGACGGCATTTTCTTCAATGGTGATTAACAATTCATACTCAAGTGCGAGCTGAGAAATTAAATCCTGATCTAACGGTTTAATGAACCTCATGTCCACTACCGTGGCATCGAAAGAGCTTGCTGCTTCCAGTGCCGGTTTGAGCATACTTCCGAAGGCAAGTATGGCGATTTGTTTTCCTTGTCGCCGAATATTAGCTTTCCCTATTGGAAGGGCTTGCATTTTCTCTTCAATTTTAACCCCAAGCCCTTTTCCTCTGGGGTAGCGGATTGCTGCTGGACCTTGATATTGGTAGCCCGTGTAAAGCATTTGCCGGCATTCGTTTTCGTCTGAAGGGGCCATGATTACCATGTTGGGAATGCAGCGCATGTAGCTGAGATCAAAACTTCCCGCGTGAGTTGGCCCGTCAGCGCCCACTAACCCTGCGCGATCAATGGCGAAAGTCACGTCTAGATTTTGAAGTGCAATATCATGGATTAGTTGGTCGTAAGCTCTCTGCAAAAAGGTTGAGTAGATGGCCACCACCGGCTTTTGTTGTTCGCAGGCTATTCCGGCCGCCAAAGTGAGCGCGTGTTGTTCTGCAATGGCGACATCATAATATCGACTGGGAAAACGTTTGGAGAATTCCACTAAGCCCGAACCTTCACGCATGGCCGGGGTAATGCCCACCAATCGTTTATCCTGGCTTGCCATGTCGCARATCCACTGACCAAATACATCCTGATATTTAGGCGCTGAAGGCTGCTTTTGAGCGGCTCTTACTGGGGGCGAAGGTTCGATTTTGTTAATGGCGTGATAGCCTATYGGATCTTCTTCGGCAGGGATGAATCCTTTGCCTTTGGTGGTCATCAAGTGGAGTATCTGAGGCCCTTTAAGGTGCCGAATGTTTTCCAAAGTAGAGAGTAATGTCTCTATGTCATGGCCATCGATTGGGCCGATGTAATTGAAGCCTAGCTCCTCAAATAATGTCGCAGGTGACACCATGCCTTTCATATGCGCTTCGGTTTTACGCACTAGTTCTGTGGCGGGGTCTGGAAAATTGGCGAGTATTTTTTTGCTTCCTTCGCGGACAGAAGTGTATAGCCGGCTAGACCAGACTCTGGAAAGGTAATTCGACAAGCCTCCAACATTGTGGGAGATGGACATGCGGTTGTCATTAAGAACTACAAGCATGTCGTTTCTTTCGTGAGCCGCGTGATTTAAAGCCTCAAAGGCCATGCCTGCGGTCATCGCGCCATCACCAATTACTGCAATGGATTTTGAGTCCTTTCCTGACATTTTAGCGCCGATGGACATGCCTTGAGCAGCGCCAATTGAAGTGCTTGAATGACCTACTCCAAACGTGTCATAGATGCTCTCTCCTAACCGTGGGAATGCAGCCAAACCGTCTTTTTGACGTATGGTGGACAATTGTTCTCTGCGACCGGTAAGGATTTTATGGGGGTAGGCTTGATGACCTACATCCCAGACAATCTTATCTTCAGGAGTATTGTAGACATAATGGAGGGCGATGGTTAGTTCCACTACGCCAAGGCCTGCGCCAAAGTGCCCGCCGCTTTTCCCAACGCTGTAGAGTAGGAATTCTCTCAGCTCTTTCGCTAATTGAGGTAGCTTTTCCTGTGGCAGCAATCGCAGCTGTTCGGGTGCGTCGATCACGTCTAGAAGCGGTGTGCTGGGCCGAGCGCTGGGGATTTTATGGAACATTAATTATTAAACCTGGGGTATCGCATGCTGCATTATAAAGCAGCAATATTTTAGCTTGGAAAACAATCCCGCTAGAGAATCTGGCTAGCATGCTTTCGGCAGCATGAGAAAGTACGCCATCTCAATGAGTAAATCGTTTGATAAAGGGCCTTAATGGCAGCGCAATCAAACGTTAGATTATTTGTATTGACGATGCTTTTATCGATAGAGGTAATGATACCTTAGTGGGTAATATTCCGCCTCGCTTAATTATATTAGATGCCCAAAGAATTTGCTTCGATGGCTCGTCGTTAACGCTAGGATAGCGTGAGGGATTTAGCGAGCAAACAAGGAAAAGCCAGATTGACCTTTAGAGGCGCTTTAGTGGTCTCTAGAGACAATGAAACTGGCGATGGTTCGTAATGATTCGGCGTAATCACCAAAGAGACTCAATGCCTCAATGGCTTCGTCGTAAAGAAGCGTGGTTTTCTTGAGGGCTTCTTCGATGCCCATCAACGCGGGGTAGGTGGATTTATTGTTGGCCGTGTCTGATCCCTGGGTTTTGCCCAAAGTCTGCGTATTGCCTGTTACATCTAAAATATCGTCGTGGATTTGGAACGCTAAGCCTAATTTTTTACCGTAAGTCGAAAGCGCGCGTAGTTCTTCGGTGTCTTGAAATCCGCAAATGACAGCACTGCATTCTAGGCTGGCATTGATTAAAGCGCCGGTTTTAAGTCGGTGTATGCTTTCCAACTGGTCTAAATTGATTTGTTTTCCTTCCGATTCAAGGTCCAAACTTTGGCCTTCAACCATGCCGGATGTGCCACAGGCGCGGGCGACTTGTTGAATGATAATGGGCACGCTGTTGGATTCAATGATGGCAGTGGAGCTTGCAATCGTTTCAAAGGCCAATGCTTGCAGTGCATCACCGGCTAGAATTGCCATCGSKTSSCSAYARACTYKRYGMYKSSWKSGKYKSMYYCYKYKYMRSYSKKSATKSYSSWTAKSMGKCARATSRTYWKSARSTAATGAATAAGCGTGAATGAATTCAATAGCGCAGGCTAGATCTTCGACTACTTCGAGCTTGCATTGAAGTGCTTCGGCAGTGGCGTAACAGAGCGCTGGACGAAGCCGTTTGCCACCGTTTAAACAAGCGTAACGCATGGATTCGGACAATGCGCTGCGGGTTGCGCCTGGGGCAGGCAGTAAGGAGTCAATTCTGCGGTTGAAGCGTTTGTTATAAGTGGAGGTCAGTTCTTTAAACTTATGATTAATCATTCTTCTTCAAAATCTACTAATGAATCTTCGTCGTCTTCTTCAACGAGCATTTGTACTTTTTGCTCTGCCTTGAGCAACGCTTGTTGGCACTCTCGGGTGAGTTTTATGCCTTGCTCAAAGGCTTTTAAGGAATCCTCTAAGGAGAGTTCACCTTGTTCCATTYGATCGACTATGGTTTCAAGGTTCTCTAGGGAGGCTTCGAAACTAAAGGTGGTTTTTTTGCGTGCCATGGCGAATTTTTGCAGTGGTCCTTAGTGATGAGAAGTTTAGAACAGTTGGATCATTAAAAAGCTATAGCGTTCCAATAAAGGTTCCCAAGTGATGTCCGGTTAGCAGTGAAAGATCCGGCTCTTTAGAATGCGTCATTTCGGTATTAGCAGGTATTTAATTGGCCTGACCCCGGAAAGCTGCACACTACCTTACACCTATGGGCATCGTCAATCGCTGTTTCTCATCGTCAATTCATCAAACTTTTAAAATGGGGCTAGACTGATAAATAGGTGCAGGGGATTTTTAGGGGGAGAGCATTGGCCACTGTAGTGAGTCATAAGTTAACTTGATAAGGCGGTAAGACGAGTCGATTATCAATTGCTTATTTAGCGCATTGAACACAGGGAGTAGGTGGTTTTGGATTTAGCAACACTGGTAGGAATCATCGGTGCGTTTGGCATAATCATTGGCGCCATGTCGATGGGGGGCAGCGTAACTATCTTTATAAATGTGCCGTCCATGCTTGTGGTGTTTGGCGGCACATTGTTTGCGGTGTTGATGAAGTTTGAGGTAGGTCAATTCTTAGGGGCGTTAAAAGTTGCCGCGAAGGCCTTTAAGTTTAAGCTCGATTCCTCCGACGAACTAATTGAACAAATTGTTGATTTAGCCGACGCCGCTCGTAAGGGAGGTTTGCTTTCCTTAGAGGGTAAAGAGGTGAGCAATGATTTCCTTCAAAAGGGCATTCAGCTTTTGGTGGACGGTCATGATCCGGAAGTGGCCCGCAACTTAATGGTCAAGGACATGGCTAAAGCCATCTCGCGACATGAGCAGGGAGCCAAAATATTTTCGTCGCTGGGTGATGTAGGGCCTGCCATGGGGATGATTGGGACCCTCATTGGATTGGTTCAAATGTTGTCCGCAATGGATGACCCAAAGGCCATTGGGCCTGCCATGGCAGTAGCATTGTTGACTACACTTTACGGCGCAATGTTGGCTACCATGGTGTGTTTACCTATTTCTGACAAACTGGCCTTGCGAGCGGTGCAGGAAGGCCAGGTTAAAGCATTAGTGATCGATGCGCTGGTGGCTATCCAAGGCGGGCAAAATCCGCGGGTGATTCAACAAATGCTGCAGACTTATTTGCCTGAGGGGCAGCGCAAAATGGATGAAGACTAATTTTATTTGGTGGGCACTTAGAGTGGGCGCTCTTATTAAATAGGGGCTTCTTCATCGAAGTATGAAAAATTTAACGACCTTTAAAGGCGTTTGGAAATAGAAGTGAAGTCCGTATGAGTGACGAGGAGGAATGCCCGCCATGTCCGGCAGGTATGCCGGCATGGGTAATGACGTTCGCGGATCTGATGTCGCTGTTGATGTGCTTTTTTGTTTTACTGTTGGCGTTTTCAGAAATGGATGTTATGAAATACAAGCAGGTTGCGGGGTCGATGCGTGAAGCCTTCGGTGTGCAAAACGAAATCAAGAAAAAGGATATTCCTAGGGGTACCAGTGTTGTAGCGCAAGAGTTTAGTCCGGGTCGGCCTGACCCAACGCCTCTTAATGAAGTGCGTCAGAAAACCACTGACATGACCAAAAGTACCCTCGATGTTATTTGCGAAAAAAACTCCGAAAGCCCTGAAAATGAAACTACCGATGTTGGAGGAGGGAATGAGTCCGGCCGTGTAATCATGCTCACTAAATTGGAAGAGCTGGTTCGAAAAACCCAGGTAGATGCAATGAATATCGCTGAGGCGTTAGAGGAAGAAATTCGCAATGGCCAAGTTGAAGTTGAAACCAATGGCCAAGAAATAATAATACGCGTGCGGGAAAACGGTTCTTTTCCCTCGGGTTCAGCCACATTACAGGCTAGCTTTATTCCCATCATGGCAAAAATTAGAAAAGTGCTGGCGTTCACTCCTGGTGTGATTTCGGTGGAAGGGCACAGTGACAATGTGCCGATTCATACCGATCGGTTTCGCTCGAATTGGGATTTGTCATCGGCGCGGGCTGTGTCCGTCGCCCATGAACTATTGATGAAGGACGAATTAAGTGCAGAACGACTTTCGGTAAGCGGTTACGCGGATACCAAGCCCTTACTACCTAATGAGTCTCGGAGAAATATGGCGATTAATCGGCGCGTAGAAATTATCATTTCACAAACCGACCTTTTGCAAGATGATCGCGAAAGTGTGGATTTGGATGCGGAAGCTGATTTTCAGGGCGATGTGCAGGGAAAATTGGGTGGTACGGCGAATGTAAATACTCGAGAAGATGAAATTAATAGAGATCAGCTCGGTGACGATCAATCCGCAGTGGTACGAGGCCCAACCGTTCGGACTACTCAAGAAGCGGATGCTCTGGATACCGAGATCGGCGAAGAGGATGGAGAAACCAGTCAGGAAGGTGAGAACGAAGAAGGCTTCGAAGACGGAAATGTAGAACTTGAAATGACGGGGTTACCCAATTTGGAATCGGGTGAAGTGACCTCGGCATCGGTTGAGGACGAATCGATTACTAACACTCCTGCTAATACTGCTCCTACTACTACTGCTCCTACTACTACTGCTCCTACTACTAATACCGCCCCTACTAATAGCACCGAACCTGGCTCAATCGAACCCGGATCGGTAACCTCTGAAGAGGATTCGTTGGTGCCTGCGAATGTTTTCGATTTTGATGAGGCGTTTGAAGCCACGGATTCTTCCTCCGAGCCCGATTCTTCAGCGGCGGTAATCGACGTAATTGAGACGGAGTTTGAGGCCATTAACGTGGCACCTGAAGAAGAGTCAGATGAGATCTTTTAGTTATGAATAAAGAGGCATCGCCAGACAGTCGCTATGATGGGAGTGAGCGTCGTAAATTTGTGCGTATCAGTGATGTGATGACGTTTCGTTATCAAATACTGGGCGACAGTGATCTTGACGCCGAAGCCTGTTCAGAAAAAATCGCTGAGTCGAGCAATGTGGGGCGCTCACTGGTGCAACTTAATAATCAATTGGAACCCTTGTTGTTTCAAGCGAAAGGAAAGCAGCGAGAGTTATTTGAAGTGCTGCGATTATTAAACAGTAAAATAAATTTGATTGCCGATGCAACGTTAAGTATAGAGCAGGAGCAACCGGGAGCAATATCCTGCTCGGGCATGGTGAGCGTCAGTGCGTGCGGCATCTCTTTTTATTGCTCTGAATCTACGGCGGTTAACGATTTGGTTTGGTTGGAATTAACGCTGGAACCTAGCGCTATACGCATTGTTTGCACAGGACAGGTGGTGAGGTGTGAGCGAATTGATGCAAAGCAAACCTTATTGGCGTTGGATTTTGTTCACTTGCATGATGCTGATAGGGAAGTATTAATTCAGCACGTGGTGCGTCGCCAGGCGGCATTTCTTCGTGAACGTCGACGTGAAAGGGAGGAAGCAAAAGGTTCCAACCATTTGCATTAGGCATCGAACGAAATAATTTCCTTCTGAACTTTAGCCATAAAGCTCAAACATTTCGGCAGCTTCCGGCGAAATGTTTGAAAATTCAAACCCGGTATCAAAAAAATCGTCCTCGGTTTTTGTGCTCCATCGGCTTGTTGCATCAAAGCCTATTTGATTGGCGTCTTTAAGGATGTTGGTATCCACCAGGCCAAAACTATATTGCGTATTGGGTTGTAAGGGCTTAGTGCTGGTGACCTTCATACCAAACTTCGATAAATTGGCTAAATGCCCTACGAATGCATTGGTCGATCGGTCGAAGATGCTCACGTAATAGGTCATGCTTTTTCTTGGCGAACGTCTTTGTATGGTCATGGGCTTCCCTGTTTTTACCAAAGGATTGTAGCGCTGATTTAAATGATATTGATTTGATATTGCTGTAAGTCGATACTTTTAGTTTATCCAAGCATTGACCTATTCACCCAAAAAATAGTTTGAATAAATTGAGTGGCTGCCGCTGAGAAGCAAAAGATTACGCTGCTAAAGAATAAAAGTGCGTGTTGGGTTTCACAGATATGAGTTGATCGAAATGATTTACGACGCTTTATAAGGCCTGGGTCTCAGAGAGGCTGGGCTGACGAGCAAAAATTAAGAAAGCGGAGGGGGCGATGGGTGAGGCAAGACATCTTTAAATTGGGTGGTGGGGATTAACGAGGGTTCCAAAGGTAATAGCCAAGGGTGATC
>NVTH01000160.1 GCA_002401525.1 Moraxellaceae bacterium
ACGTGGATTTTTCCTAYGAGGTGTCTCGTTCTCTCGCCGCTTGCGAAGGGGCGTTGTTGGTGGTGGATGCCGCTCAAGGAGTTGAGGCGCAATCAGTAGCGAACTGTTATACCGCCATTGAACAAGATCTGGAGGTGTTACCGGTTCTAAACAAAGTGGATTTACCCCAGGCCGAACCTGACCGGGTGGCTCAGGAAGTGGAGGACATCATTGGCATAGAGGCCATCGATGCCTGCCATGTGAGCGCTAAAACCGGGGTGGGAATTGAGGATCTGCTAGAACAATTGGTAGAGAAGATTCCTGCACCCAAAGGAGATCCCGAGGGCAATTTACAGGCTTTGATTATTGATTCTTGGTTTGATAATTACCTTGGCGTGGTGTCGTTGGTAAGAGTTGTCCATGGTTCGATCAAAAAAGGCGATAAAATACTGGTGAAATCCACTAGGAATTCCTATTTAGTCGACAGTGTCGGTGTGTTCACGCCGAAAAGAAAAGTCACCGACCGATTAAGCGCGGGTGAAGTAGGGTTTGTTGTTGCGGGTATTAAAGATATTTATGGCGCGCCGGTGGGCGATACATTGACCCATTTGAAAACCCCTGCGGTTGAATCATTGCCGGGTTTTAAGCACGTCACTCCTCAGGTCTATGCCGGGTTATTCCCCATTAGTTCGGATGATTATGAAAGTTTTCGGGAAGCCTTGGCAAAATTAACGCTGAATGATTCGTCGCTGATTTACGAGCCGGAAAGTTCTGATGCATTGGGGTTTGGTTTTCGCTGTGGCTTTTTGGGCTTGCTGCACATGGAAATTATTCAGGAACGCTTGGAGCGGGAATACGATCTGGACTTAATTACCTCCGCCCCAACGGTGGTGTATCAAGCGGTGCTTAAGTCTGGTGAATTGTTGGAAGTGGATAGCCCTTCAAAAATTCCTAATTTTTCGGTATTAGATGAGCTTAGGGAGCCCATTGCCGATGTTAATATTTTGGTGCCACACGAATACGTTGGCAGCGTGATCACTCTCTGTATTGAGCGCCGTGGTGTGCAAAAGAATATGCAATACCTCGGCAAACAAGTGTCCCTCAGCTACGATATTCCTTTGTCTGAAGTAGTGTTGGACTTTTTCGATCGACTTAAGTCCACCAGTCGAGGCTATGCTTCGCTGGATTATCACTTTGATCGTTTTGAAACGGCAAAACTGGTAAGGCTCGACGTGTTAATTAACGGTGAAAGCGTGGATGCGTTGGCGTTGATTTGTCATACCGATCAAGCGCAAAGTCGTGGCCGTAACTTAACCGAAAAGCTCAAGGAACTTATTCCTCGCCAAATGTTTGACGTGGCAATACAAGCAGCGATTGGTGGGCATATTATTGCTCGCCAGACGGTGAAAGCATTACGGAAAAATGTCACCGCTAAATGTTATGGTGGTGATGTAAGCCGGAAAAGAAAATTGCTTGAGAAACAAAAAGCCGGTAAAAAGCGTATGAAGCAAGTGGGCAGCGTAGAGATTCCTCAAGAGGCATTTTTGGCCGTACTAAAGGTAGATAAGAAGTAATGGATATAGATTTTTCACTGGTTTTGTTGAGTTTAGTGTCGGTCACTGGTGTGGTTTGGTTATTTGATCACCTATTTTTATTGGGTTCGCGAAAGCAGGCGGTGTTCGAATACCCGACCCCTAATGGCCCTTTAGGCGCTCAGTTAGAAGACGATCAACGATTGGATTTCGAGTCGTTGACGGCGTTAGACATCGATGAGAAAGATCGAGTTGCGGTGCAAGCGCTCGCCCGTGAGCCCTTATTGGTGGAATACGCGAAGTCATTTTTCCCGGTGTTATTTATTGTGCTGATGTTGCGCTCCTTTTTATTCGAGCCGTTTACGATTCCTTCCAGCTCGATGCTGCCGACCTTAGAAATCGGTGATTACATATTGGTGAATAAATTTACCTACGGGCTTCGCTTGCCAGTCATTGGTACTAAGGTAATGGCGTTTAATGATCCGGAAAGAGGCGATGTGATGGTGTTCAAGTTCCCTCAGAATCCTCGCATCAATTACATTAAACGCGTCGTCGGGATTCCCGGCGACCATATCCGCTATGAAGATAAAACGCTCTATATTAACGGTGAGAAGATGGAAACCGACTTTGTGGCGAAGGTGCCGCCTCGATCGCCGACCACGATTATTTACAATGAGCAGCTAGGTGAGGTGAACCATACCGTTCAGCACCTCATCGCTCGAAATCATAATTTATTAGAATTTCCTGGCGGCACCATTCCAGAAGGGCAATATTTTGTAATGGGAGATAACCGTGATAACAGTAATGACAGCCGAGCATGGGGCATGGTGGAAGACAAATACATCGTGGGCAATGCGTTTGCGATTTGGATGAATACAGAGCCGGGGCTTCACCTGCCTTCATTCGGTCGAAATAGCACCATCAATTAGCCGGGGTAGGCGGTTACTAGGGTTGCGTTAATGGGCATTGATGTGAGTGAATAATTTAAAAAAAGCGAATGCAGTCAACCCTTTTGCTTTAGCAGGGCATGCATAATTAAGAAGCATCCCACCCAATAGAAAGCATCATTGATGCTGGGAGGCTTCAGGTTCGAGGAGGCAGTTCATGAATGTACTACGATATCAGAAAGGGCGTCAGAAAGGCGTGTCGCTCTATAATGCATTAATTTATATGTCGGTGATTGGTATGTTGTTTGCGGTTGTTATGCATATTGTGCCTGCCTATATGGATAATATGGGATTAAGAGGTGCGTTTGACGCCTTGGATAACCAGGTGGGTATTACCAAAATGAGTAAGAAAAAAATTAAGGCCATCCTTAATAAGCAGTTAACCGTTAATAATGTGCGTGGATTGCCGATGGAAAATCTTGTGGTAAAGAAAGAAAAGGGTAAGTTAACGGTTACCTTAAATTATGAAAAGAGAATACCGCTGATTCAGAACCTTTCGTTATTAATCGATTTTAAAAATCAATACGAAGCGGTGTCCCATTGAACAATAATTTGTTGAACAATAAGTTAAAGGCATTAAGCCGTCGAATCGGTTATCAATTTAAAGACCCGTCTTTGCTTGAATTGGCCATGACTCATAAGAGCGTTAGCAATAAGAACAATTATGAGCGATTAGAGTTCTTAGGGGACTCCATTGTCAATTTCCTAATTGCCGCTAAATTATTTGATAAATTTGAAGAAGCTAAAGAAGGGCAGCTAAGTCGTTTACGGGCTCGTTTGGTGAAAGGCGAGACGCTAGCGATGCTTGCGCGCAAGCTTGATTTAGGCAACACTTTATTGCTCGGCTCTGGAGAGCTGAAGAGTGGTGGATTTCGCCGTGATTCTATTTTAGCGGACGCGTTCGAGTCGTTGATCGGTGCGATCTATATTGATGCCGGATTAGAACAATGTGAAACGTTGGTGATGGAGTGGTATGAGGATTTGCTGACCGAGATTACCTTAGAGCACACGGAGAAGGACCCGAAAACTCGTTTGCAGGAGTTTCTGCAAGCTCAAAAAAAGCCGTTGCCTCAATACACCATCATTGGCATTGACGGCCAAGCGCATGCACAAATCTTTAGAGTGTCTTGCGAGATCGAAGGCGTCGATGATGCGGCGGAAGGTGTGGGGCCGAGTAGGCGCTACGCAGAACAAATGGCCGCTGAAAAAGCGCTTGAATTGTTATCCATTAAATAAAGGATTCTAAGAGTTTGGAATTATCATCCATCAGTCACTGTGGTTATGTTGCCATTGTTGGACGCCCCAATGTGGGCAAATCTACGTTGTTAAATTATATTCTTGGTCAGAAAATCAGTATTACTTCGCGTAAACCGCAGACCACTCGGCACCGTATTCTGGGTATCAAAACAGAAGGGTCGCGTCAGGCTATTTATGTGGATACGCCGGGATTACACAAAAACATTCCTCGTGCCATTAATCGCTACATGAATCAGGCGGCCACTTCAGCGGTGAAAGACGTGGACATGATTTTGTTTATGGTGGAAGGCTTAACCTGGACTGATGATGACGATTGGGCGCTGGAAAAAATAAAGAAAAGCCGCTGCCCGGTTTATTTGCTCATTAATAAAATAGATCGGATTCAACAGAAAGATAAGTTGCTTCCACACATCGATGCACTGAAAGAAAAGTTTCCCTTTACCGAAATTTTTCCAATTTCAGTGCTGCAGAAAAGTAATTTGGATGCCCTCGAGCAATGTGTGTTGGCGAGCCTTCCTGAAGGGCATGGCTATTTTCCGGAAGATCAGGTCACCGATAAAACAGAACGTTTTATGATGGCTGAAATCATTCGGGAAAAAATCATGCGTCAGCTTGGGGAAGAGATTCCCTATGAAATTGCAGTGGAAATTGAAGGCGTTAAAATAGATAAGGAGATCTGTTTTATTAATGCCTTAATCTTAGTTGAAAGAGCCGGTCAGAAAGCCATTGTCATCGGTAAAAAGGGCTCGCGGTTAAAGCTCATTGGTCAAGAATCTCGCAAAGACATTGAAAAGTTAGTGGACCAAAAAGTGATGCTGAACTTATGGGTGAAAGTGAAAGGTGGCTGGTCCGATGACGAGCGGGCGTTAAAAAGCTTGGGCTATGATGAATTCGGAGATTAGTGCCTCATAATCCCTTTTCTCATAATAATTTCTTTAATAGCGCTATTGGCTACGGTATTTAAGGATGCAACAATCCGAATCCTTTGTGGACGCGGTAGTGCTGCACTCGAGGCCTTTCCAGGAAGACAATGCCTTGTGCGAATTATTCACCGCGCAACATGGCCGTTTGGCCGGCGTGGTGAAAAAGGTTCGTGGTCGGAAGTCTTCTAAAAAGGCGCTGATTCAGCCATTCCAAGGAGTCTCAGTCAAATGGCGGGGACGCGGGGAATTAAAAACCTTTACCCATATTGAAGCGGCCTCCGAACTGAGTGTGTTTTTGCAAGGCAAAGCGGCTCTGTGTGGGCTTTATGTTAATGAATTAATGGTTCGACTGTTAAGACCTTTTGATCCGCATCCAGATTTGTTTGTCGATTATTTGCGTTGTTTGTCTGCGCTTAAAGAGGCTGAGAATGTTGAATTGCCGCTGCGAATTTTTGAGAGTGCACTGTTGCAGGAACTCGGTTACGCTCCTGATTGGAGTTGCCACAGCGTCACCGGGGAGCCGTTAGAGGCGGATGGTTTTTATCACTATGACCCCCAGCAAGGAATCATTGATGCACCCCTTAACCCGTTTCCAAAAGTGCAAGCGGCTATTTTTCTTGGGGCGTCGTTACTGGGTATTGCGACCCAAGATTATTCTGAGGTGACGACTTTAAAAGATGCGAAGCGTTTAATGCGCATTGCGCTTCAGGCTCAGTTGGGGGGAAAGCCCCTACAATCACGGAAATTATTTACTTAACGCTCCATTTACCTAACGCTCCATAGTGGGCGGAACAGTGGGTGGATTAGTGGGTGGGCTGTTTGTTATTTTTTTTACACCAAAGCCTCGGCTGGGGATTCAAATTTTATGAGGAACACGATGAAGCGTTGTTTGTTGGGCATCAATATTGATCATGTGGCCACCCTAAGGCAAGCCAGAGGCACACGATACCCGGATATCGGTCAGGCGGCATTGCTGGCTGAACAAGCGGGAGCGGATGGAATTACCATTCACTTACGTGAAGACCGTCGTCATATCCAGGATAATGATGTATTTCGTCTGCAGGAAATACTGCAAACGCCGATGAATTTGGAGTTGGCGGTGACTGAAGAAATGATAGCTATCGCTGAACAGGTGAAGCCAGCTCATTGTTGTTTTGTTCCGGAAAAAAGGCAGGAGTTGACCACCGAAGGAGGTTTGGATGTGGTCAATAATCAGGCGGCAGTACAGCGCGCCTGTGAGCGGCTCGCGAACCAAGGAATTCAAGTGTCGCTGTTTATTGACCCTGATCCACGGCAGATTGACATGGCGGCTGCGGTGGGCGCTCCGTGCATCGAGATTCACACCGGGACCTACGCTGAGCTGGACCGTTCTGCGGCGGTTGATGAACTAGAGAAAATCAGCCAAGCGGTAACCCATGGGGTGGAGCAAGGCTTGATCGTGAATGCGGGGCATGGTTTGCATTACCATAACGTTGAGGCGATTGCGGCAATGGAAGGCATTAATGAACTGAATATTGGCCACAGTGTGATTGCGCATGCGGTATTCGTAGGTCTGCCAGAAGCAGTTCGAGAAATGGCTCGATTACTGGTTCAAGCGAGAGCGCTATGATTGTCGGCATAGGGACCGATATTGTTCAGGTGGATCGAATCCAGCAAACATGGTCCCGTTTGGGGGAGCGTTTCGCGCGGCGAATATTAACCCCCCCTGAGCTCGATGATTTTGATAAGAAAAAAAATAAAGTGGCTTTCTTGGCGAAACGTTTTTCAGCCAAAGAAGCGGTCGCAAAGGCGCTGGGGACTGGTATTGCCAAAGGTGTGTCGTTTCAAAATATTGCTATCGGTCACGATGAGTTAGGCAAACCGCTGATTGTATTGAGCGGTGCCGCCTCGGCGTTGGCGGATCGCCTCGGCATCAGTAATCAGCATCTCTCCATTAGTGACGAGCGAGAATACGTGGTTTCTTTTGTGGTGTTCGAAAGTGGCTCCTAAAGCGGTTGCCCATTCATTTTTGGCGTAAGATTTAAGCGTTACCCCCTTCTTAGTTAGTTTTCAAATGGGTATTCCTACCTAATTCAACCTTATCGATTCCAAGTTGCTGATTTAATTTAAGCCTTTATTTTGCTTCTCTAAACTGGTGGCTGCAAGGTTTTGGCACTATTTTTAAAGAGCTTTGGGTTCGTTGTGGGGTTGGAACCATTCTTTTTGTTGTGGCTATTTCTAGCGTGTTTCATGGGATTCGATTGGCTTGGGTTTGATTGACTTAGGTTTGATTGACTTTGGATTGATTGAATTGGATTGACGCTCTCAAGGAGAGAGAGATGCTTGGTAAATATAAGCGATGGGCGGTTTATTTTGCGTTCAGTTTTGGGGGCGGTTCTGGGGCGGTGTTTGCCGAGTATTCAATCCCACTGGAGGGCGGCCGCTCCTTAACTATGGGAGCCGCAGCAAGAGTTGAATTGTCTATTGAAGAGTTAGCGGCCTCGAACTCGACGGATGATTCGTTTGACTTTGAAATGGTTGACGCGCGCGTTTTTGCCATCGCTCAGATTAACGATCATAGCCGTATAAAAGTAGCTTTCGGATTTGACGGTGATGAGGATGACCCTGAGATTCAATTATTGGACGCGGTGTTGCAATATTCGTTTTCGGAGCAGTTACACCTATGGCTGGGTCGTTCGATTATGCCGGTTGATCGTGTGACCCTCGCTGACGAATACTATCTAGGCATCTGGGAGGCTCCCATATCAAGTGGGGTTTTGGAGGCCGACACGGGGCGTGATGATGGGGCGGTGTTTTGGGGGTGTCAAAGGGCCTTTATCATAAACATCCCAATCAAATGCTTGACACCCCGCTTTCGGAAAGTGCCTATGTCGGCGCGGCCATTGGTGCGGCCACGGCAGGCCTGCGACCGGTTGCGGAACTGATGTTTGTCGATTTTATCGGCGTCTGCCTGGATCAGGTTTTTAACCAGGCAGCCAAGTTCCGCTACATGTTTGGTGGCAAGGCAGAAACGCCAGTCGTTATCCGCGCAATGTATGGTGCGGGCTTTAGTGCTGCCGCTCAGCATTCGCAATGTTTATATAATATTTTTACACATATTCCTGGTCTAAAAGTTGTTCTTCCGGCGTCTCCTTACACTTTGGATTAAACTGTAAGGGGTTTCCAAGTACAGTTGCCGAGAGCCGGGCAGTGATCACCCTTTACACTTCCAGAGAAATGTAAGTGGGTAGCCTCCTGGCATGATCCGAACGCAACCGATCGGGCACCTGGCTTGAGG
>NVTH01000161.1 GCA_002401525.1 Moraxellaceae bacterium
CCATGCTTCAAAAATGGTGGTGTCCCATGATGCCTGCAGCCATATCGATTTTTTTGCGGATCAGGGGCTAATGGAGCAGTTCGCGCCAAATTGGAATTATCGTCATATTTCAAAAGACGTGTTGCCGGCTTTGCTTGAGGCGGGGGTGAGTCAGGAACAGATTGATACCATGATGGTGGGCAACCCGGCGACTATTTTTGGGGGTTAGTATTGGGGTTCTAGCGTTTCAGTTAGATTAGAGTTGCTAGCAGAATTAAGTTGAGTTGACTTTTGATCTTCGGGAAAAGGGTTTTATTGTGGCCAATAAAACCCTTAATTTTCCAGTCGTTCTTACGTCATAAGGTGTAAAGCGCTGCGCTATTTGACATCAATTGGTAGTGACAAGGAAAATACAAATAACGTGTCTTCGTCTGCGCTATCATCGTCAGCGCCATCGTCTTGAGCAATGACTTTGCTTACGGTGAAGCTTAGGTTGTCATTGAATGCGTAGCTTAGATCAATATGGGTCATATTAACGTCGTCTTCGTCTTCACGCTCATCATTGTCGTCATTGTTATATCCAACTAAAACATTGTAGTCGCCGAATTCGGCTCCAAAAGTAGTGTATGAGATCCCTGTGCCATTGGCGACATTGTTGGCGTGGCTGAAACTCACTGGTCCGTAGCCCAAAGAAACGATTACGTCGGTCAATTCTCCAATAGTGTCGTTGGTACCCTCTTCACTAGTTGGGTAGATATAGTTGGTTAGATTAAAGTCGAAGCTAAACTCGTCGTATTCACGACCATAACCAACAATCAAATTGTATTCTGTTCCTGTAGCGTCGCCGCTGGAGGCCCATGCGGTGGCGTAACCATTCATATAGCTAGCGGTAAGATCACCAGAAATAGCTGGATCTCCTGTGCTCATGCCGAGGTCTACGCCACGAAACAAATATAGGTTCGCTATAGAAACCGATGCATCGTAACTTACTTCTTCTGCGAATGCTGCTGGTACAATGGCTAAGCTGGCTGCAATGATAGTGCTTGAAGCTAACGCCTTTATAGTTTTGTCTAATTTTGAAGACATGAATAAAACCCCAGTTTTGATTATAAAATTATTAATGAACTAGCCTTTATAGTTATGGACTCTTCCATCGAATCGGTTGTGGCTAGCAATAGCTCGAAGCTCCGTTTTCATTTATGGGTCCACTTTTTTTTAAAGTGAACCGATAATTCCGTAGACGTGGATATTACATAACTTTACAAATAAATACAGACTTTATGGAAAATAGATGAACTGGGTGGCGAAAAGAGAAGAATATCTGAGGGTGTTGCGCAGCAATTGCTAAATTGTAGCGTCGAAAATTCTCGGAGCTACAATCTCTCGAGGTAATTGTTTCTCGAGGTAACTGTTTCTCGAGGTAATTGTTTCTCGAGGTAACTGTTTCTCGAGGTAACTGTTTCTCGGGATTACTATTTCTTGGGGTAACTCTGTTTCCGAGTGGCAACTTATAGTGGACTAATGATTTCGTTTATAACGCTCTGGTTGGGTGATTGATTCTTTGGGCGTGTAGAATTCGGTGCTCATCAGGTGGCTGTTTTTATGGCGAGACTTTTGTATTTCTTCTTCAAGGCGACGAAGCACTCGGACATTAGGAAGAAAGCTACTTAAATGACGTGGTTCCCTCATGGTTTTCCCCTTCATTCACATCTAGTTAATATCGATTTTAAAAAGTGTGCGTTATAACTCCTTATTCTAATGATCTAGTGCTCAAGAACTGTTGTTTTTCTGTGTAAAGAAGTAAGTCGATTGTGTCTGGTTTTTGTTGGCGCTAGCCAGCCGACGAGGGTTGGATTGAATTCGTGGTTAGGTATTTATAATCGGGAGATCCGAGTTAGAAATCGCAGTCGGTTTGTTGCAGTAAGTGGGTAGTAGAAGATTCCTGGAGTGAGACGGTTTAAAAATAAAATGCCCGGCTTACTTCCTGCTCCGTTTGAATAATGCGGGTGTTTTGGCTGGGAAGGATTATTCTTGATTGTGTGGTTTCTTATTATTATCTCAAACGCTGATGGAAAGAAGATAAGTGACGGAGTTTCAATGGTGGATTTGATTGCTTTGCAAGCATTGTACGATGCAGAGATTTCTTTGGTGGAGCCGATGCAGCTTAAAGTGGTGTCGTTTGTTGATGATAGTTTGACGGTGCGTGCGCCTTTGGAATGCAATAAAAATCATCATGGCACGGCCTTCGGCGGTAGTTTGTATTGTGGCTTGCTGCTCGCGGGTTGGGGGCATGTGCATTTGTTGTTGGAAGAGGCGGGTTTAAAGGCCGATATTGTGGTCTCTAAAGCGGAGATAAAGTATCGCTTGCCRGTAGCGCAAGACTTTGAAGCTTACACGGTGGCCCCTAAAGCCGAATTTAAGCAGCGTTTTCTTGAGGGCGTGGGCAAAAAAGGCAGGGGAAAACTTGAACTCACAAGTCGAGTGGATGTTGATGGAAAGCAAGCGGCTGCTTTAAAAGTGCAATTTACGGTGTATTGATCCGAGCCACAACCCCAGGCGCTGACCTGGGTTCGTGGGTGATAATAGTGACGGATGAATTAAAGCCGTGCGGTGAGTAGGAAGTTAAGCGCCGGCTTGTATTAAAATTTCGGCATAGCCTTTGGATGCAGCGTGTTGCTGGGCGAGGTTAAGCAATGTGTTGCCGCTTTTGTCTTCAGCGCTAAGGTTTAAGCTTTCAGCTTGAAAGAAAGTAATAAATTTTGCGAAATCAGATTCGTTAAGGCCTCGGTAGGCGGTTAATAGAATATGGTGGTCCGCAGAGCTGTCATCGTAGGGACGGTATTCTAAAAAGCGCTTAATTTTCTCATCGGAAAGCACTTCTTCAGTTACTTTTGCTTTATCTTTTTTCATCTGTTTGATTCTCTCCCGGCGTTAAAACACTGCTTTGCTTGAATTACAGCACTCTGAAAGCGATCTAAATACTATCTGAATACCGACTAATCCAACGCTACAGTCATCGAATGCTGGGCATTATAACTAAATTGGGGTTTTCGAGCTAGCGCTAGCGGTTTTCTGGAGATGAGCTTAAGTATTTGAAAAATAATAGAAAGGGTCTTCTGGGTTGCCTCGGTAACGAATTTCAAAATAGAGACTGGGTGCGCTGGCTTGGTAATGATCGCCGATTTGGGCAATGACTTGGCCTTTTTTCACCTGTTCTCCCAAGGCGACGGCTAAGGATCGGCTGTTGCCGTATACCGAGATGTATTGGTCTGGGTGCTGGATCAGAATTAGGCTGCCGGTGCCGAGCATGTCTTGCCCTCTGAATATAACTTTACCGTCAGAGATGGAGACGATGGGGTGGCCTTGTCCGGCAGTAATAGTGATGCCTTGCCGAAACCGTGCATAGGTGATGGAGGCGGGGTCTGGATGAAGTTTTTCAAGTGGCCAAGTAAAGGAGGGAACGTGGTCGGAGGGGGCTTGATTGAATTGCTTCTTTATAAACCCATTGCTACCGAGTTGCTCGGATCGAACCGGCGCTTGTTGCAGGGATTTTAGTTCTTGCCGAACCCAGTGATGCAATGGCGCGGATTCGGGGCGCTCGAGGATAGTATCTAGCGCCGCTTTGGTTTGTGTCGGGGTGGATTGATTACTCATGATGAGCGCGAGTAGCGTTTCTACGGTACTGGATTGAAGCAATTCAGTGGTTTGTTGGGCGCCGAGTGCGGTCTGCTTGCTTTCTGTGGGGTAATTTGGGTTGAAGCCGAGATGACTTCTTATTGAGTCATTGGGGGGCGCAGCGCTATTGATTTGATTAAGTACCACTAAAGCACTGGAAATGAGTGAAACCAGTAAAACCACGGCCAGTAATATGCCCTGAGGGGCTTTGTACCAAGGTGCCGGTGCTTGGTTTTGATTGGCTGCAGGCATTTCCCAATGAAAGTCCTGTTGTGGCGGCTGCAGCGAGGCTTGAGCAAGGGACAAAATCGATTGCGGATGTTGGGGTGATTGATTTGAAGGCTGATGCTGTAAAGGGGGCGCGTGCTGTTGAATAGAGTCGATGGCTTTGATGTAGCTTAGTTGTGTTTGGTTAAATGTTTCGATGGTGTGTTGGTAGGATTGCTGGACCGTGGCGCTATTATCAAAGCTTTCTTGAGTTTGCTCGACCATGCGCCGTGATTCTTTGAGGGCTTTTTCAGTCTCGGTAATTTTGCTTTGCAGCTGCTCAACTTGAAGGTGATATTGTTGTTGGATTTGTTGGATTTGTTCGAGTTGTTTGTGGGTTTGCTGTTGCTGAATTCTTGACTCTTGGATTGATTTCTGATGTTGGTGTTTTGTGGTCTTGAGGTCTTGGAGCGCTTGTTGATGGTTTTGTTCCAATTCGGCGTAGGCGTTTTTGTTGTTTTCAAGTTCCAACCGCTGCTGTTGTTGAGCTTGTTGTAACGCCTGCTCTAGGGTTTCCTGGAGGATAATGAGTTCGGCTTTATGGGTACGAATGTCTTCCAGCTCGGATTGAGTTTCATTTTGAATACGTTGAGATTCGCTGTTTAGAAACTGTTGCGTGTCAATCAGCTGGTTAGTTTTATCGTTGAGTGTATGGCTGGTTTCGTACAGTTGATCGAGCTGTTCGGCTTTCTGTGAGGATTCGGACAGCGATATTTCGACACACTTGAGTTGGTTCTGTAAGTCGTCTGCTAGTTGAGTAGATTGATTTTGAAGATGAGATTGGGCTAGCAGTTGACGTTGGTGTTGTTCTTGATGGTCTTGGTGTTGTTCTTGAAGTTTGTTTTGGTGGACCTGAAGTTGTTCCTGATGTTTATCTTGGTGGTCTTGAAGCTGTTCCTGTCGCTGTGCTTGATGATCTTGAAGCTGTTCTTGATGGGCGTGTAGCTGCTGTTGCTGTTGGCCTAATAATTGTTGATGTTGGTGATGTGACTCACCTAGTTGGTCAGACGTTTGCTCGAGTTGTTCTGCTAGGGCTTCATTTTGTTGGTGTAACGTTTCACTTTTTTTGTACAACGTCTCATTTTGATCATGCAGAGCATCGGTGTTGTCGAGTTGAATGAGGACGGTTTTTTCAAGGTCTGAAATTTGCTCGGTTTTATTTTTGATTTGGGTGAGCTGTGCTGAGAAATCTTCAGTGAGCGCGCGGTTTTTATTGACTACGTTTTGGGCGAATAGTTTTAATTCAGTCAAGTCAAGGGTGAGTTGGTCGGCTCGATTATGTTGCGTGTCTATGTAAAGCAGGCTTTTTGTTTGTGCCTGGTGAGCCTTTTTTAATTCGCCGCTGACTTCATTGGCTTGCTGAATACTGTCTAATAAATCGTGCTGTATTGCGTCGCAGGTTTTTAAGGATTGGGTGAGGGCTTGTTTTTCGACTTCGCTGTCTTGGATGGTTTGATTAATGGTTTTTAATTGTTGGTTGAGGGCGGTTTGAGTATGCCGCTGTTGCTGCTGGTTGTGCTCTAGGCGTTCTATTAAGTCGATAGCGCTTTGATTGGTTTTTTTTTGTTCTTGCAGTGTTTGAGTGCTTTCTTGGTGTGACGATTTGGAGGTTTCTAGAAATGAGTTGAGATTGTCCTTGAGTGCTAGGAGTTGGTGTGCGAGTGCGCTGTTAGAGCGTAGCTTTTCGTTGATTCGCTCTGCGAGTTGTTGCGATTTTTGATTTTGCTTCTCAATGATTGTTTGCTGTTGTTCTGTTGTTTTTTGCTGTTGCGCAAGATTATGTTGAATGTTTCTGTTTTCTTCTTGCTGATTGTCGTGAGAATGTTTTAGGGGTTCTAAGGTGCTTGATAACTCTTCGGCGCTTGATTTGAGTTGTTGGATCTCGCTTTCTAAGCGTTGGGTTTCACAACGGCTGCTTTCAGTTTGATCCTTTAATTTCAGGGTGATATCTGACAGCAAGCTTTGGTCCTGTAGGGACTGGCCAAGAGAGCATTCAATTTCTTGGATATTTTGCGCTAGATTAACGTGGTTTGATTCAAACTGCTCATAACGCTGCTGGTCGCGTAATTCGTCTTCACTGTCTTTGTCTAAAAATAGTTGTTTGAGTTCTTTTTTGGTGATTAGGTCGGCTTTTTGGCCGATGTACTGTTTCGATAATTGTAGGTTTTCTTTGCGCGATTCTTTGATGTCAGAATTCAACAGTTGATTGGAGATCCGCAGTGCTTCGGTTTCACATTTTAGGCTGTCTGTGTCCTGTTTTAGATGATCACTGAATTGATAGTTTTTGACTTGTTCGGATCTAAGTTTTTGGTGGTCGTCTGTTAATGTATGGTTGTCTTTTTTAAGTGCGTCAATTTCAGTTCGGTATTGCTGAATCGACTCGAGTAACTCGGACAGCTGATTTAATTTTACTGAAGCAGATGGGTCTGTTTTGTGTGTTTGAGTGGATGACTGTTGAGGCGACTCTTTTTGATGAGCTGTTTTTTGATGGACTGTTTTTTGAGACGAAGGTAGTAGTGCCTGCTCAAGGGCTTTTTTGGGGATTTTTGAAATCGATTGGCGCTTTAACGTCTGAATCGCTTGTTCAGTTTCGGAGGTTAATTGGCGCGCTCTTTCGATCAGTTGTTTTGAGGCCTTGCTGAGCGCTTCTGCGCTAAAGATCGTGGTGTTTAGATTCTGAAAGTATGCTGCTTCCTGTTGATTTATGGCTGCAATTTTTTCTCTGATTTCTTTGACAAGTTCGTAGGGTAAATTGGAGTTTCCTAGCTGTTCGGTCAGATTTAGTTTTTCTTGTTCTCGGTCGGTAATGGCTTTTCGATAATCTTGCTCTAATGTGTTCAGCGATGAACCAATGGTTTGGCAAGAGGATTTGATTTTATCTTGGATTAAGGGCCGATTCTGATCGAGTAGGGTTAATTCTTTTTGCCATGCTGAGATTTCAAGATTGACTCTTTTCCAATCGAAAAGCGGCTGGGGTCGCTTGGTAGCGAAGTGGGTTTCTTCCAGGGTGTTTTCTTGGGGTTTTTCTTGAGAATGGGGCGCGTGACTTTCTAGCAATGCGTCGATTGACTGCTGTGCAGAGGCGAATGCGTTGTTGAGCGTTCGATCGTCTGATTTAAGTCGGTTTAGACATTTTTGCAGGTCTAACTTTCGTTCTAAGGTTTGCACTCTTTGAGGTRCGCTTCCCGAGGGGGTTGGAAATGGAGTGCTTGCGGGGGAATCAAGAGCAAAGGCGTTGAAGAGGCCGGCTGGCGTCGTGGTGTTAGAGAACCCCTTTTTTTCTTTATTGGAGGGTCTTTTTTCGGTCTGAGGGTTTGCTTCCATGAGGCCCCGTGAACACCGTCAATGTGYATGCAACGGTTGTTGAGTTGAATGCTCGTTGCTGATTGGATGGATAGGATGCTGTTTATAGAGCGGTGCTCTCGCTTTCAGCCTATCAATTTTAGCTTAGACGGGGGGTTCGGCAAGTTGCGCGAGATGTTTTAACGAGGTTTCTGCTGCGGTGGTTTAGCTCATGTCCATCAGTTCAGTGAGTTTTTGGATTATGGTAGCAAAGTGGTTATCTATTTCTTCGCCAATATTTCGCGACACTTCTAGTTTTCTAACGCTGGTGTCGACCATCTGCAGTAATGCGTCTTCCTGTTCTTCCGAGAGACCTAAACAAATGAGCTTATCTTCCAATTCTTGTCGTTGCCAAAGCATGACTTCATCGATCAAGTTATCTAAGAATTTGATTTGTTTGGAGGCGTTGGTTAAATCCTCATGACATCCTGAAATGATAGAGGCAATGCCGCCATCTCTTTGCTGCTGTAGCGTAATTTCGTTATTGATGGTTTTTACTTTTTCTTCGCAGGAGTTCGTCAGGAGCACTAAGTTGTCTTTCAATCGGCCGTAATTATCCGGTTCGTGGATTGGCATGTTGCGAACAAGTAATGAGATATGCTTAAAGTTAAGCAGGGTTCTGGCCCCGAAATCGATGATTTT
>NVTH01000162.1 GCA_002401525.1 Moraxellaceae bacterium
TGACTGAATTAGCTTCAGTGATTCAGTCAGGCGAGGGTTCAATTTGGAATAGGAGGGTGATTAGAAATGACGCAGAATCAAGTTTTTTGCGGCGCTATTCTTTAGCTGTACACCCCTGCGGCTGATCTCGCCATACTGTCGCTTGGATTGCTGGGCAAACCGCTGAGCCCACCTTCTAAAACGATGACTTTAAAACCTAATTGTCGCAGCAGATAGCCCGCCACCGCGCTACGTTTCCCGGTATCGCAATAAACACAATAACGCTTACGATTATCCAAAAACCGAGATTTAAGCCTCAATATCTTTAGCGGCAAATTCAACGCGCCCGCCAGTGCGTAACGCCCAAACTCATCTTCGGTACGCACATCGATCCAATAAAAAGGCTCGCTACAATCATCTACTTCAATCCAACTTAACTCTTCAACCAAACGCTGTTTGAGCAGACCCACAAAATTGTGTTGATCCAAGCGCATCAATAAACCGTCGCAGGTCATGCGCACCGTTGCATTCCTCACTGTACTGCCTAGCAATGCTTCTTCTCCAAAACAGCTGCCTTGACGTAAAGTGGCGATTAAATGTTCACCCGATTCATCCGTCTGATACACCTCAGCTTCACCCTCACGAATGTAATACCACGCATCACCCTGTTCTCCTTGCTCCACCACCTGGTCTTCTTTTCTAACCGGGAGACTTTCTAGTCGACTAAAAATATTAATGATATTGGCTGGAGGCAAGTAAAAAAATACAGGTGATTTCAACAATTGAATCATCCATTGGTGATCCTCCCCTACCGCATCTAAACTCGCCAAATCCAACAATTTATAACCCAATGTTTGATCCCAGGTTAATAAGGTGTCTAATTTATTTTGATCAAAACGAATCAAACGCACATCGGTGACCGCCATCGCCGTGGTCTTGCGAGGCTGGTAATGATCCAATGGATGCCAGCTTTCAAGACTGCCCGCCTCTATTAAAGTAGTCGCCCCCACTAAATCAGCGAGAGCCACGACTCCACTCAATAAATAAACCGTTAAATGATCGTTATCACCTGCATTAAAAATAGTCTGCCCCTGGCACACCACTTCAACTTCTAAGTCTTCATTCAGCTTGTCAATACAATCCGCATCCATCGAATCCACTGGCACAAAGTTTTGCAACATTTCATTACTAACGACATTATTAAAGCGTATTGCCATTAATCACTCCTTCCACTCTTAATTATTATTGATAAGCCGTCTTCAAACGGCCTCCTTCAAGCGTTGTACAGAATCAGCCATTCCTCGCAAACCCTGCATTCCACCGCCATGGATAACGAGGATTTCGTCGCCGGCCTTAAAACGCTTTTGACGAATTAAATCATGTAAACCAAATAATAATTTGGCACTGTAGATAGGTTCCAAGGCAATCCCTGTTTGCTGCTCATAACGCTGCATAAACTGCACTAAAGTTCGATCCATTCTTGCGAATCCTCCAAAATGATACCCCCCGATCACCTCCCAATTCCCTGGGTCACCACTCGATTGCAATGCTAATGCATGCTTCACTTGCTGCTGTAAATACTCGGGGCCTTTAAGCGCCGCAAAACCCAAAAAACGACTTCGCCACTGCGCACTAATCAATCCTGCAAAGGTGGTTCCCGTGCCAAGATCGCACGCCACATAATCCGGCTGCGCTTCAATTCGACTTTCTATATCAGTTAAGATTTTCCGGCAACCTTGCACCCCAAGGGCATTTCCGCCCCCCTCCGGAATAAGGTAAAAATCGCCTAGTTGCTCACGCAGCTGATTAATAAACTCGTCGCTCTCTTTTTGGCGATAATCCGCTCTCGAGATAAATCGTAACTCCATTCCCCAACGGGCAGCATCCGATAATGTAGGATTACTGGCGTATTCAGGCTCCCCTCGAATCATGCCCACGGTACGAAACCCAAACTGTTGGCCAGCCGCCGCCAATGAATGAATATGATTTGAAAATGCTCCGCCGAAACTGACAATCAATGGCTTGTTTAAATGCCTCGCGCGCAACAAATTTTCGCGTAATTTAAACCATTTATTGCCAGAAATTACTGGGTGCATCAGGTCTAAGCGAAGCATTCGCACCATCAATCCATGGGATTGATATAGCGGATGATCCACCCGCTGCAACGGGGCCTGTGGCGCAAAAGACAACAAGCGCTCCATGTCATTAATAATATACTTCTCCCAAACCACTACAGAATCTGATCAATAACCGACCACCCTAATGTCGAGCAAACTTCACTACGGAGGAAGATTGCACTAATCCATGCTGATGAATTTCGCAACGATCGTGTTCCCCCGAAGCAAATTGATTGGGCACCTCGATCCGACGTATGCGCGTATTGCAATAATTACCCGGTGTGACCTCACACTGACAACTGGGATTTTCATGATGACGTAGCCAACGACGGTAATGATCCGTTGACACCATGCATTTTTTAGCCGCATAACGGGTCGGATCTTCCATGTAATCCACCATGTCCTCAAGTGGAATCGAAAGATGCCCCGCCCCGGGGTGAAAACTTATAAAACTCACGCCAATACGATCGAGCTTATCCAGAAATTGATCTGCGCCTGAATTCATCAAACGAAGCTTATCGCGTCTTAATTGACATAATTCCTCGCGCAGCTGTTTATTGATTTCGTCTCGATAAATCAATTCCATCTTTTTAATTTCGACCGTCTCTTTAAGCTCGGCAAATTGCTTCTGTTGTTGCTGAGCTTGCAGTTCTTGGTACTCGGACTTAAATCTCTCAAACTGATCGTCCTTATTAGCAAGTTGTTGTTGGAATTTCTCCTGCCAATCTAGCTTAAGCGCTTCAAGTTGGCTTTTTTGTGACTCATACTGCATTTTTATCGCATCATTTTGCGCCTGCAGGGAAGCGACTAATGTGCGTTGCTGCATCAATTGAGACTCAAACTCGGTTTCACGTTCTTTAAAATTGAATTGAAGTGCTGCTACCTGCTCATTTTTTTCTGTTTTAAGCGTGCTGATCTGCAAGCGTTGTTTACGAATAATGCCCGCAATTTTTTTGCGAGCTTGTTCATCTAAAGCAGGCTTGGGTGTTGAACTAACCCGGTCATCTTCAACACCCCCCGGCCCCGAAGAAGCAGCAATTTGCATCGCAAAGGCAGCCGCAGAGGATAATTTTTCTGGCTGAAGATCCGAGTCTGGAGCTGAACGCGCACGTGAATGATCTTCTGAATCGTTTGAGGCAGGCGAAGATAAATATTCTCGCCGATCCACTTTTAGGGGGCGAGAGTGAGAAGTAGAGTGATTATCCAGTGATGGTGACACTTGTTGGTCATTCGCAATGCATAAATTATTACGCTCGATGGCATTACTGATGGCGATTAAATCGTTATCGGCAGCCCCTAAGCTTGGGTCCCATAAATGAGCTTGATGCCAAGGGATGGGGCATTGAGTTTTACAGGCAAGACGAATCGCACCGCCCCCCAAATCGGGGCCACCTCCTGCCACCTCTTCAAGATGTCGTAAGGGCAAGTTCCATGATCTATTGATATCCCCATGACCACCGAACTCAAGAGTAAACAGCACACAGCCCGTCACGGTTAAGTGATTATCAAACGTAACGTAGGCGACCTTACGAGTTTCATTAGCGAAATCCGTAAGCCCAACCACGCCATCAAGAACCGCCTCAAATTCCGCGTAGAGCATTTCCTTACAAACCTGATGCCCCTCAAAAAACAGCAGCGCTTCATGAAACTCGGCAGTTTGAAAACCCATAGACTAAATCCATAACCCAATTCCGATTCTAATTTCAATGCCAAGCTCAAACACACCGATTAACCCAATTATCTTCTTTGGACCATTTGGCTATAAGTCGTAAGCTCAGCCTATTTCCATAGTCTAGCGGAAAGAATAACGGCTCGAAGTGACTGAAAACTGGTTCGCTCTGTGACCTTCCTCAAGATCGAGGAATAATATTAAAATGCCATGACTATTGGATTCAATAATGGCCATCAATTATGGCCTTCAATTATGGCCTTCAATTATGGCCTTCAACTATGGCCTTCAACTATGACCATCAACTATGACCATCAACTCTGACTATTAGAAATGCCCATTAACAATACCCATTAACAATATCCATTAACAATATCCATTAACTATGCCAGTCGAGCGGATGGGCAGGTAAAAGAAATATAAAAAGGGATTTAAAGAAGAATTTAATCGGATTGCGGGTGGGGGTGATTACAACCGGCGTTAATAAAGCGGGTTAATACAGCAGAGAGTAGACTGAGCAATTCATCTACATCACCCACATTATTTACGACGGCGGTATTGCGACAATCAGGAAAATGAGCGGGAGCTCATCAACACACTACATTTCAACTACACACTAAACTTCGACCGCACACTACATTTCTACCGCGTCCTCAACATCCGCGCTATCCTCATCCCAACATAGTTCGTCAGGGGTTTCCAACAGGTCTTCTAGATATTCATCCACAGCATTGCCTCCGTGCAACTGTTATCCCAATTTAAAGCCCAACTAAATTGAATAGACAATTAAATTAAAGCACAGATACTCCAGTCTTCCAGTTATAAGCAGTAATCCCATACGAGGGAAGTGGCTATCCGGCGCATTAAACGGCATCAGAATTAATAACTTAATATTATTCAGTTTGTTATTAAGGAACGGCAGGTCAAAATCTAGACAAGGGGATATCGTAGGGTTGTTCAAAAAATGCGCTAAAGTGGGTATTTAAAATCGAGACAATTAGACCGATAAGCAAGAATTAGATAAATAGAATTTAGATAAAAGAGGGCTCTCAACTGAGAAAGTGATCAAAAAGTGTGCCCTGTTAAGGAATGAATCAAAACCTTTGATTCAACACACTTTCTTCACATCGTTTTGGCGGAGCGGACGGGACTCGAACCCGCGACCCCCGGCGTGACAGGCCGGTATTCTAACCAACTGAACTACCGCTCCAAAACTTGGTGGGTGGTGAGGGATTTGAACCCCCGACATTCGCCTTGTAAGGGCGACGCTCTCCCAACTGAGCTAACCACCCGAGGAGAGGCGCCATTTTGCGTTTTTCTTCTTCTCTGTCAACGATTTATTTAGGTTTTATTTAGATAGCCTCAAAGTCACAGAGAACGCCATAAAGATCAATGGGCTACAACCCACGCCAGGCACGGCATTAACTCAAAATAGGCACTAAAAATCAGCACTAAACTCTCTCTTCACATACTCCTTTCATGGTTCCGCAACACCTCGTCATCCGCCTCAAAAAAAGCATACCGGATTTCGTTAAGCTCTAGGCGCCGAATCTAAGAGGTTTTTAAGGAATGATTGAGCTTGCAACAAGGTCTTAGCAGTACCAATGGTTTCTCCGTCTGGGTCAACGATCAAATATCGCCTAAGCTCGAAACGAAGACTTTGAGCATTGACCTCCCCCTCTTCCAACATGGAGTAGCCTGTCTCAAGATAAGGGTGCCCATTTCCAACCATGACTCTTTCCCTACTGCATAACCACGACTACCTAACCATTGAAACGCAGCGCTTTGCCCAACAGCTCTTCGCATTGTAGCTCAAAAAACAGCGGCCAAAGAGTCCGTAGCGGACCCAAAAGACCCCCCCCCTGCGAATACGTTCACTCGAAGCCCCTCAATTGAAGCTTATCAATCTATGTTATACTGGCACAACAACACCCCTCCTATTATTAACTTCAATTCAAATGAGTCACCACTGCCCCTGCCGTATGGAAATTTTTAAAGATTTTACTTTCGAAGCCGCTCACCATCTTCCCAATGTTGCGGATGACCATAAATGTAAACGCCTTCATGGACACTCCTATCATGTACGAATCTGCGTCTCTGGGCCGGTTGGATCTGAATCGGGATGGGTCATGGATTTTTCGGAACTTAAACAGCAATTCACCCCCGTCTTAGATCAGCTGGACCATTATTATTTAAACGAGATAGAAGGACTGGAAAACCCCACTTGCGAAAACATTGCGCGATGGATCTGGAAAGAGTTAAAACCAACCCTCAAGCTACTCAAGCGCATAGAAATAAAAGAAACCTGCACCAGCGGTTGCATTTACGAAGGCTCGTAAACGCACTCTCACGCCACTCTATATTTTTCGAATTAATACGCATTTATGCGACACTAAAAAGCGTAAAAGGGTTTTGTGGCGACACACCGCCAGGTTACCACCATCCAACGGTGTCATTTAATTCTTAGAGAAATTCAATGACACCGAAACGCACCCTAAACCTAAACCTAAACAATTAATTTTTCATGATGGGAAATTGGCAAGCCCCAAACAGGACAAACTAACCATTCTATTTAAAAAGCAGTTCAACCTTAATCTGCGCCTACATACACTCAGCAGACCTTTTAAACCATTCGAACCGCTCAAACCAAGCCAAGCTCTTTGCCCCACAACTCCAGACTGAATAATTTTTTCTTTTTTTAAAATTATTCTTAATTTTTTTAAAAAAATTAAATCCCTTAAATTATAGGAGTCTACGTTGGCCTTAGCCCAGAAAAAAATGTTACCAACATTTTACCCACAATTTATCCACATAAATAGCGCTTGCAATAAAAATTCGCTCCCTATACCTTTAGCACCGCAGCTGACCACCCAGATCTAGAACGCTTTGTTTTGATGTTTATTAGCGCTCTTTTAATTTTCCAACATTGATCACTCCACACGATCATTAATGATGCCGAATGGATAATCGGTTCCAAAATTGTGATTCGTTTTGTTAATTCTCAAATTGGTGTGGCGTCTTTAGCGTCGGTTTTGTTAATAGCGATTCCTATCTCACCCATTAGAACTTGCTCTTTTAAAAAAGAATTACCGGCATAACCGTAGCCGCAGCACCTATTATAAAAAATAATTCTAACCTTACATAAGCGGAGGTAATAGTGTCATCCTACAAAGATAGTGATTCAAATCCAGAGGAAATCCTGATGGCCCTGGACCAAGTAGAACAAACCATTGAAGTAATGACCAGCGTTGTTGATCGACTCAAAGACCAACTCCATAACGAGTTTCGTTACGATGAGCAAGTCGCCGAAATCGCACAGTGTTCCATCGAACAAAATGTTGCACCACAAAACATCGTTCACTAACACGCGGTTCTTTTTTACGGCTTAAACAATCTAATGTTAAACCCAGAAACTACAGGAGATTAATGAGTGTCGTTATCCCGACAAAAAGATTGGCAATAAATCCAACGACAAAAAAATAGTTTAAACGCTTGAGTACTAATAAGTTTTGCTGAGCTCTGAACACCACAGACAAGAAAACGGCCATAGCCCACTCAAGCGTCAAAAAGCTATCTTCCGAAAGGCTGACTTAACCGTTGGCCTTCGCACCCAAACGTTAGGCTAATTTCTTATTACAGTTTCTTATCACTCGCATCAAAACCGGCCTAACTCGATCTATACAGGCTTACACACTGACGATACTTCCTTCTTCGCCAAATCATTTATTTAAAATTTGTTTGCAACCGTCTTCATTTTGATTGGAGCCATTTGATTTATGACACGCATCAATACCCTAGCCGTCCCGTAAACGCTTATACTAGAATTATAGGAACCACAACCGCGCTCCTATCAGACCAGAGGCTATCAATAATGGGTATTTACAAAAAAGTATTGGTTGCAATCGATTTAACAGATGAATCAGAAATGGTGATCGATAAGGCCAGCCAGATGGTACGGGCGGACGGCGAAATACTCGCACTGCATGTGCTTGAGCCT
>NVTH01000163.1 GCA_002401525.1 Moraxellaceae bacterium
GATCTGGCCATATGCCGGGTGCTGGCTCCCTGCCTATCGACCAGATACAGGTGGATGGCCGCCTGAAAGATGCAGCCGAGTTAATCAAAATTTTTGATGATTTGGGCGTAGAGCAAGAGGCCTATCTGTCTGTCAATCAATCAGTAAAGCAATCGTTAAAACAAGCAGTAATACAAGACGGTGCGGGGGTGGTTGAACGAATTGATTGGCCGAGTTTAGGCGGTCTCTTGAAGGCGAGAGAGAAAGACAGTCATAAAGGAACATTTGGCCACGTGTTGGTGGTGGGCGGTAATTACGGCATGGCGGGAGCGGTGGCGATGGCCGGTGAGGCTGCGTTACGAGTGGGCGCGGGGATGGTGAGTATTGCCACCCGCCCGGAGCATGTCTCAACCGTCACAGCCTTGCGCCCGGAAATGATGACTCACGGTATTGAGAGCGCAGCGCAGTTGGGGCCTCTTATTAACAAAGCGACGGTGATCGTGTTGGGGCCAGGCTTAGGGCAGGATAAATGGGCCCAGCAAGTCTTTGGGGCGATTATTGATTGCGGTAAATCCATGGTGATCGATGCAGATGCGCTTAATTTATTAGCGGTGAATTGTTTTGATGAAAACGCCGAGCAATCCAGGGAGCGGACTCATCGATGGATATTAACCCCTCATCCTGGAGAAGCTGGGCGCTTGATGGCTTGCGAAAGCTCAGAAATAGGCCAAGATAGATTTCGAGCGGCACTGCAGTTACAGAAAAAATATCGCGCCACCGTGGTTTTGAAGGGGGCGGGTACCCTCGTTAGTGCTGAGATGGTTAGTGCTGAGGCCGTCAGTACTGAAATTGCCAAGACTCAATCGTTGCGTTTAGCCAGTGTGGGCAATCCGGGGATGGCGAGTGCTGGGATGGGAGACGTATTAAGTGGCATAATAGGCGGCCTGCTCGCGCAAGGCTTGAATGACGTTGATGCGGCGAGTCTGGGTGTGGTGTTTCATGGCGCTGCTGCGGACCGGTCGGCTGCTGAAAATGGTGAGCGAGGTTTGCTAGCGACCGACTTATTCGCGCATTTGCGAATCTTGGTGAATGGTTCAATTGCTGACAATTAATGGCTTAAATTTAAACACTTAACGCAAGCTTTCATTGCTGCGTTGGATTGTTAAACCCAATAGGAATCATCGAATAAGTGCAAAGCGAAGCAGTGTGTTGGTCCCTAAGCAATGAAGAGCAGACCGTTTTGGCGGGCTTTTACGTCGGGGAGTCGTTAAAAGGTAACGGTGTGGTGCATTTGGTGGGTGAAATGGGCGCGGGTAAAACCACCTTTAGTCGGGGGGTATTGCGCCATTACGGTCATGAGGGGGCAGTGAAAAGCCCCACTTATACCTTAGTAGAGCCCTATTCCTTGAGTCAATGCGAGATTTATCACTTTGATTTGTTTCGTTTGTCGGATCCAGAGGAGTTCAATTACCTCGGCTTTGACGACTATTTCTCATCGCGGTCCATTTGTTTAGTGGAATGGCCAGAAAAAGGGGCTGATTTTTTGCCCTTATGCGATTTAATAATTACTATTAAAAGTCACAGCCAACGGCCTGAAAAAATTAGTAATTTTAACTCTGGCGTGAGTGAAAACGAAGCCTGTCAAAGCGGGCCAATAAATCAGGCGACAGCCCCTATCGAAGGCCGAAGCCTCACCATTACTGCCGGTAGTGATTATGGAAGAACGCTAATGAAAGCATTAGCAAAGAAGTCACTGTAAGCCAATTTGATTGGCATGACCGAAATCGGAATGGACTCTAATTTAGGCAAGTACTAACGAAACCAGTATTACTAAATCAGTAGTACTTAAAAAAAGTACTACCAAAAGTAGCCATTTATGAAATTAAAATTTGTCATTTCCTTTGGCGGCCACTCTGCCCATCCAAAGAGATCGATGCGAGGGGGGGCGCTGCTAAAAGCGGGGCTCTTAATGCTTGGACTTGGGTTCGGACTTGGATTGGGTAATTCGGTCTGGGCTGCCTCGGTAGAAGGGGTGCGCTTATGGAAAGCGCCGGATCATACGCGATTTGTGTTCGACCTCAATGTCGCCACACCTCACCATGTGTTTATGCTGGATAACCCTCATCGAGTGGTGGTGGATTTAGAAAAAACCACCATGCAGACTTTATTGGGGCATCTCGATTATTCCGACACCTTTGTTTCTCAGATTCGCAGTGCCAAGCAAAAAAATGGCAACCTGCGAGTGGTGTTTGATTTAACACAGGCACTCAAACCTAAAAGTTTTTCTTTATCCCCTAACGATCAATACGGCCATCGGCTGGTGATCGATTTGTACAACAACGCTCCTAAAGTGGTGAAAACTGAAACTAACATTGCCAAGGTGAAGTCCAATAACGAGTTTCGAAATGTCATTGTTGCCATCGATGCAGGGCATGGCGGAGAAGATCCGGGGGCCATTGGCAAAAAAGGCAGTAAAGAAAAGGACATCGTATTAGCCATCGCGCGTCAATTAGAGCGCTTAATGAAAAAAGAAAAAGGCATCACGCCGGTGTTAATTCGTGATGGTGATTATTATTTAAAACTGGATAAGCGTCGTCAGCTGGCTCGGGAAAAATACAATGCAGACATGTTTATTTCCATTCACGCGGATGCGTTTAAAGATCAGCGCGCACACGGCGCTTCGGTGTTTACCTTGTCTCGCAGTGGGGCGACTAGTGGCATGGCGCGTTACCTAGCGGAAAAAGCCAATCAATCCGATATTGTCGGCGGCGTGATCACTGAGGAAGAGAATGAACTGATGCGTCGAGTGCTGGTGGACCTTGCCATGGAAGGGGTACTTGAGCACAGTTTTTATCTAGGCAAGCATATTTTAGAAGAACTTGGTGACGTCTCTGCGCTGCATAAAAAGCGAGTCGAGCAAGCTGGCTTTCGGGTCCTAAAATCTCCGGAAATGGTATCGCTATTGGTTGAAACAGGTTTTATTTCAAACCCTAAAGAAGAAAAATTGTTGCGCACCAAAGCCTATCAAAAGAAATTGGCGAGAGCGGTGTTGTCCGGGACCCGTGAATACTTTACCCGTTACCCCTTGCCGGGGACTTACTACGCGTGGAAGAAGCAACACAGCGGGCAGTTTGCACGCCATACCATTAAAAAGGGCGACACCCTGTCCACCATTGCCAATTATTATCACGTCCCCGTCAAACATTTAAGGGAAGTGAATCAGATCGAAACCGATGTGATTCGGGTCGGCAAAGTATTGTTAATTCCACAAGGTTAGTTGAGGCTCTAATGCGCATTGAATTGCTTAATTCTCGTTTATCGAATCAAATCGCTGCCGGTGAAGTGGTGGAGCGCCCCGCATCGGTGGTGAAAGAGTTGGTTGAAAATTGCTTGGATGCAGGCGCGACTCGGATTGATATTGATGTTGAGCAAGGCGGCGTTAAACTGATTCGTATTCGCGATGATGGGCAAGGCGTTCATAAGGATGATTTGGCTTTGGCGTTAAGTCGGCATGCCACCAGCAAAATTAAAGAGCTGGATGATTTAGAACATATCGTAAGCTTGGGCTTTCGAGGTGAAGCGCTAGCGTCGATCAGTTCGGTGTCTCGTTTAACCTTAACGTCGGGCACAGCGGAGCAAGACACAGCTTGGCAGGTGCGCGCTGAAGGCTTGACCATGCAGCCTGTGGTGGAGGCGGCAGTTCATCCTCGCGGTGCGACGGTAGAAGTGCGGGATTTATTTTTTAATACCCCGGCGCGGCGTAAATTTTTAAAAACTGAAAAAACTGAATACGGCCATCTTGAAGAAGTGGTGAGAAGGATGGCGCTGAGCCATTTTGGGACTGCATTTTATTTGCGCCATAATCAACGCAGCGTATTGCAGCTAAAAGCGGCCACCACATTGGCTGAAAGAGAGCGCCGAGTGGCCTCCTTGTATGGCCCCGCGTTTATGGAAAATTGTTTCCCCGTGGAAATGAGCCGTAACGGCTTGGATTTGAGTGGTTGGGTGGGGCTGCCGAGTTTCTCTCGCAGTCAAGCGGATCAGCAATGCTTTTTTGTGAATGGGCGAATTATCCGCGATAAATTGGTCACCCATGCGATTCGTCAAGCCTATCACGACGTACTGTTTTCCAGGCGTCATCCAGTCTATGTGTTGTTCTTAAGTTTAGATCCGGCATTGGTGGATGTGAATGTGCATCCTGCCAAGCAAGAGGTGCGCTTTCGTGAAAGCCGAATGGTGCATGATTTTCTTTTCAGTGCATTGCATCGAGCCATTGCCGATATCTCCCCTGATTCCATCGCCGAATCTCCTGGATCTGTTTCGCCAGGCGCGCAGTTGAGCCAGTCCATATCTGCGTCGACGAATACCGTGAGTTTGTTTCCGGGGCAAGGCGTTTCCGAGCTGGAATCTAAAGCATCTACACCTACGCTTACACCTGCACCCCAGCAGGCTAATTTCGCACTGTTGTCTGAAGCGGGTGAACGCAGTAGCGCGCCGAACAGTGGCATCAATCGATGGCAGTCGCCAATGCAGGTGGATACCTTGGGGGTGCGAGAGCAGTTAGCGATTTATAATCGGTTATCCTCTGAAACCCGGTCGAGGGAGGATGCCTCGGGCGCTGGAGATGTTTTTACAGCGCAAGAAGAAGTGCCGCCGCTTGGTTTTGCGTTAGCTCAGTTGTTGGGGATTTATATCCTCGCTCAAGATGCGCACGGATTAATTATTGTCGATATGCATGCAGCGCACGAGCGTATTACTTATGAGCGTTTGAAGTCTACCTACAGTGAAGAGCAAATAGTCAGCCAACCATTGTTGGTGCCTATTTCTATACTGGTGAGTGAGAAAGAAGCGCGATTTGCAGCGAATGAGGAAGCATTGTTCCTTTCTCTTGGTTTTGAAATCGAGCAGCTTGGCCCTGAAATGGTCACGGTTCGTCAAGTGCCCGCTTTATTGCGCAATGGGGATATTGAAACACTAGTGCGCGATGTGTTTGCTGAGTTGATGGAGTTTGGTATCAGCAAGCGCGTTGAAAATGACATTAATAAATTGTTGGGCACCATGGCGTGTCACGGTTCTGTGAGAGCCAATCGAACCCTTGCCATTCCAGAAATGAATGCGTTGTTGCGAGACATTGAGCAAACAGAGCGAAGCGGTCAGTGCAATCATGGCCGTCCCACCTGGACTCGAATGGATTTAAAAGAGTTAGATCGGCTATTTTTACGAGGTCAGTAGTGCTCTGCTATTAAATTACGGTGTGCTTTTTTAATTAATCAGTGGTACCCATCTCCATGACGTCCCCCACCATTACTTCTCCGTCACACCTGAATCAAGACGGCAAGCCGCCAGCAATTTTTTTAATGGGCCCAACTGCCAGTGGAAAAACAGCGTTGGCGATGAAAATCATTGAATTGTTGCCGTGCGAGATAATCAGCGTGGATTCGACCTTGGTTTATCGAGGCATGGACATTGGATCGGCAAAACCCAGTGCTGAGGAATTGGCGAAGGCGCCTCATCGTCTGATTGATATTCGTGATCCCAGTGAGCCGTATTCAGCGGCGGACTTTCGGGACGATGCGCTTCGACACATGAAGCAGATTACTGAGGCCGGCCGTATTCCATTGTTGGTGGGTGGTACCATGCTTTATTTTAAAGTCTTGCTGGAGGGGATTGCTGAATTGCCAGGCGCCGATGCGGATATTAGACGGGCGTTGGTGACGCAGGCGGAGCTAGAGGGTTGGGATTCTTTGCACCAAGAATTGCAGCGCGTCGATCCTGAGTCGGCGTTGCGAATTCATAAGAATGATAAGCAGCGCGTACAGCGTGCTCTGGAAGTTTACAGGAGTACTGGCAAGTCGCTCACAGAATTAACCAATGAAAAGAAAAATAGTGCCTTAAATGGCCGTTGGGGAGAAGCTTCTACGCAGACTTTTCCGTATAATGTCACTAGTTTTGCGATTGCTCCAAAGGATCGCGCATTGCTACATAAGCGAATTGCTGACCGATTCGGTTTGATGATTGAACAAGGGTTTTTAGATGAAGTTCAGTCTTTGTATCGTCGAAACGAATTGACTCCCGATTTGCCCGCCCTTCGCGCTGTAGGGTATCGGCAAGCATGGGAGTATTTGAATGGCAGTCTTGATTATGATGCTATGCTTGAGAGGAGCATTATTGCCACTCGTCAATTGGCCAAACGGCAAATGACGTGGCTGCGAAGCTGGGAAAACGTGCATTGGTTTGATAGTGATCGGGAAGATTTAACGCAAGATTTATTGAAAGTTTTGCAAACGGTTACTATATCTAATGACACTAGCACGAAATATTGAACAACTACTGTTTACGCTGACGGCCTTTGGCCTTTTCTTTTTTTGAAGTTTTTATAGGAGCTCTCTTATGACTAAGGGGCATTCGCTACAAGACCCTTTTTTGAACGCACTGCGGAAAGATCGTGTGCCTGTTTCCATCTTTTTGGTAAACGGCATCAAACTACAGGGCCAAATTGAGTCCTTTGATCAATACGTGGTTTTATTACGCAATACCGTCAATCAGATGGTTTATAAACACGCTATTTCAACCGTTGTTCCTGCTCGTAATCCGCGCATGGCAACGCAAGAAGAGAGCGGTGGCCAAGGTAGTCAAGGCGGCCAAGATCACGATATGCGCGGTGGAATGTAATCCTCCTTATATCGAAGTTATTCGTTGGGCTAGGTGCTATTGAATAGACCAATAGGGCGTTCAAATGCTTTTTTTTGAGCGTCCTGACAGTGGCGAGGCAGCGGTTCTTGTTCATGTCTGTTTTAAAGAGTTCCAAGATCGAGAAGACCTCTTAGAATTTGAATTACTTGCCAAGTCGGCTGGGGCGTTTGCCTGCGCTACAGTGACTGCTTCTCGGCAAGTGCCTGATGCGCGCTATTTTGTGGGCTCCGGAAAAGTCGAAGAGATCAAGCAGGTCGTGGATGACCGCAAGGCAGAGATTGTTTTGTTCAGTCACGCCTTGTCTCCTACCCAAGAACGTAATCTAGAAAAAGCACTGTGTTGTCGAGTGGTGGGCCGTACTGGCTTGATTCTCGATATATTTGCTCAGCGCGCCCGTACCTTTGAAGGGAAATTGCAGGTTGAGTTGGCTCAGCTGCAACATTTGTCCACTCGATTGATTCGAGGCTGGACCCATTTAGAGCGCCAAAAAGGCGGTATTGGCTTGCGCGGTCCTGGGGAAACCCAATTAGAGTCCGATCGCCGTTTACTTCGTCATCGCATTAAATCGATTTCCAAACGTTTGGACAAAGTGCGCAGTCAGCGTCAGCAAGGTCGACGCAGGCGGATTCGCGCTGGCATTCCTACCGTGGCGTTAGTGGGCTACACCAATGCTGGCAAAAGCACTCTGTTTAATTGGCTCACTCACGCCGATGTGTTTACTGAAGATTTATTGTTTGCTACCTTGGATCCCACTTTACGACGTATTGAAATCCCCCGTGCCGGCCCCATAGTATTGGCTGATACAGTGGGTTTTATTCGGCATCTGCCGCATCAGCTGGTGGACGCGTTTCGTGCTACGTTAGAAGAAACTAAAGAAGCCGATTTATTGCTGCATATCGTGGATGCCGGTGCTGAGGAGCGAGAAGACAATATTTCTGAAGTGGAAAATGTGCTTAGCGAAATCGGCGCCAACAAAAAAGTGTTGATGATCTACAATAAGATTGATCTGCTTGGCGGGCAGCCGCGAGTGGATCG
>NVTH01000164.1 GCA_002401525.1 Moraxellaceae bacterium
TGAGTAAGTGAATCAAAAGGTCAAAAGGGATCAGGCTCATTTAAAAATAAACTAGTATTCCTGCGCCATCGCTATCCATGCCCAGAGCTCAACGAAGAAAATGCTTTAATGCAAGACCTGACCCCGTACGTGTGTGCGTACGTGTGTGTGACCCCGTACGTGTGTGTGGCCTCATACGTGTGACCCCATACGTGTGATAGCCAGCTGGTTCGGTGTGCATTGCTCGTCAGTGAGTCGGGGTGTGCAGAAGACTGAGGCGCTTAATTGCAAGACTTGACCCTCATTCTGCGTGACCCTCGTTATTTTGCCGGCAAATCAACGATATGACGCACCCGACGATGCATCCACAGCGACAAGCTGGAAGTGAGCTAAAGGTGGAGGACGAGCTGTTCTCGATTCTAAGAGAGAAAAAATGGAAGATGAGGCGATATAGTGTTATCGTTGTTAAACAGTGTTTAACAAATGTAAGCAGGTGATTTTATGTTAGGCGTCCGATTAGACGAAGAGCTTGAAAAGCGTTTAAACGCGCTAGCGGCCAAGACACATCGTTCCAAGAGCTTCTTAGCTAAAGAGGCGTTAACTCGTTATGTCGATGAAGAAGAGCGTAAACAGCGTGAAAATGAGTTAACAATGGCTCGCTGGGAGGAATACCAAGAAACTGGCGAAACCGTTAACAATGAAGCCATGACGGACTGGCTAGACTCTTGGGGTACAGATGAGGAGAAACCGTGCCCAGTGAAATAGTTTGGTTACTTGGTGCATCCGGAGATGTTGCCCGTTTAAGAAACTTTATCAAATCTGAGAATCCCCGCGCGGCTCAGCGTGCCGCCAAAAGAATCATCGAGGGTGTGAACATCCTGCAAGAAAACCCAGAAGCCGGTGTGCCGGTGGAAGATCTTATCGATTATAGAGACCTTATGTTGACGTTCGGAGCAGGTGAATACATCATCCGATACCGCCGAGAAACAGCAAGTCGAGCCGTGATTGTTCGAGTCCGTCACAATAAAGAAGAGGGCTTTTAAAAGCCTGTTTATGACGGCATTGCAGAAATATGGAGTCAGGTCTTGGGCCAGCCTTCATTCAGGCAGTAACGAACGAAGAAAAAATATTAAAAATATTAAGGGGCATCCATTTTAATTTCTCGGCCGAGAAAAAACGCTATTTTATTGTATCTGGGGGGCGTGGTGGCGGAGATGGGTGTCATCGATTAGTTATGCGCTGATACAGATTTAATTCCGAGCAGTTTGCTTTGGTTAAATTTGAAAAATAATATTATTATGGAATGCCGCTACAATATTGAGGGCTTATTATATTAGAGGCTGTCCTATTATTATTTCTATTTCGCAAAAGTGTTTTGCTGTTTATACCCAAGAATGCGCAAGCCAATCCCGTATCTGCTAAAAACCTGTTGTCGAGAGCGGCATTCATATGAATGTGTTGTTTTTGTTGGTTTACGGCTTCGGCTAGGTGTCAGCTACCCTTCGTCCAATTGAAAGTTTTGATTCGTCTAATTGAAAGCACTTAGTTACAGCCCCGCTCAATACCTCTGCATTCAGCACACGAAAAGTAAGTTGGTTGTTCCGTAGCACATTCTGTCTGGCTGGCTTAGTTTCTCTCCTATAAAGCTTCTAAATAACAGTAGGTTAGATTGGAAGCGGGCATGAGGGGGGGGGGCAAGGCGGACTTTAAAAATCATCATGAGTGATGGTTCGATTGATTTAGGATATTTAACGCGGCAGTTAGGGGGGAGGGATTAGTTTCGTAACCCTTTAAATACGTTACAAATCGTCTTGAAAGCACTGTTTACCATTTAAGTAGGTCATTATATAGTGTCGCCTTGAAGTAGTAGGTAGTTTCGAATTTAACTTGGAGTTGCGGGAATGAAAAAAAGTGTTGACGTCTTATTGTTGGGCAGTGTGATGGCTTTTTCTTTGGGGGCGAGCCAGTCTTATGCCGCAGAGAATTCTGGTGGTTTCGCTGGGGTCTTCTACGGAGGGCTTACCCTGGGTGGTGATGAAATTATTACCGTTGAATATGAGGAGGGTGATGATGGGACGATAGAAGGTGGCGGGTTTTTTCTTTTTGGTGGTGGGGTTAAGTATCGTTTAGAAAATTCGCCTTTGGAAGTTCAAGCTACTTTGGGCTATCACTTTGATTCAGAGAATGCGGAAAATGGTGATATTGAATTTACCCGGTTTCCGATCGATGTATTAGGATTTTATAATACGGGAAATCACCGAGTAGGCGCGGGTATAACCTATCATTTGAACCCTGAATTTAGCATCGATATTGATTCTGAATTTAATGATTCTATTGCGTTTGATAATGCTGTGGGTTTTGTGACTGAGTATAATTACCTTTTTGAAAATAATATTGCGGTTGGCGTTCGTTACACTAGTATTGAGTACTCACCTGAAACATTCGATGGCGATCTTGATGGTTCCTACGTTGGGGTTACAGCGTCTTATTTTTTAGAGAATTAACTCAATCCGTTTGTTAGAGGAGCGTATAGGTCTTTGTGCGCTAACCGTTTAATAAAGGATATTATAAAACAAAGGCTGGATTCTTTTTTAAGAGTACAGTCTTTGTTTTTTTTAATGTGGTTTTTGGGAAGGGCTCGATACGGTTTTAGTCGTTTAAAAACCGCATACAGTGAGCAAGAAAAATGGGGTCAGGTCTTGCATTAACGCACTCGCGTTACTAATAATAAATTGAACATCCGTAAGCTTGACTTTTATTTCCGCGATCCAGAATCAATGAGTAAGTGAATCAAAAGGTCAAAAGGGATCAGGCTCATTTAAAAATAAACTAGTATTCCTGCGCCATCGCTATCCATGCCCAGAGCTCAATGAAGAAAATGCTTTAATGCTTTAATGCAAGACCTGACCCCATACGTGCGATTGTGTTGAGTTCGACGCCCTTGTTCGTACTGACGTACTTCATGTTTGGTGGTCAATGAAGATCGATTAATATGGTTGAATGTGGGGCCTAGATGCGTCGTTCAAGTTTTTTATAAATTGCCCCCTTTTCTCTTTTACCTACTGCAAGAACATAGACCACTAGCTCCTGTTCAACAATTTCATACGCAAGTCTATAGCCAGCAGTGCGTAGTTTAATTTTATATACATTCTCGTAACCCCTAAGCTTCGCAGACGGAACTCGAGGCTCGCTCAGTCTTTCGGCGAGCTTTTTTTTAAATTGCGACCGAATTGGTGGCGCTAGCTTTTCCCATTCTTTAAGTGCTGCCGGCAAAAACTTAAGCTTATAAGTCATCAAGACTCACTTCCACGGCTTGGCCCTTGTCAAGAAGCCGCTCGTCTACCAGTTTACTCAATTGATAATCATCGACGATATCCATTAACCATTCGTAAGTTTCTGCCGGTACCAAATAGGCAGTTGGATTATTGTGATTGAGTATCGCTATAGGTGCGCCACCAGATTCGGCAAGCAATGCAGTAGGGTTTTTCTTTAGTTCTGAGATGCTTGCGGAACAATCAGCTAAAATCTGTCTCATTATCGAGCCTCTTAACATTATTTAAGACCTTTATTTAGGTCTAAATATAGCTCTTTATATGGCTAATGTCTATCGTCGTTTAACGCTGCGAGAAAGAGGGTGTTCATAAAAAAATTATTCTGAGTGGGTGGGTTTTAAATCGCTATTTAATAATGCTCTATGTGTGGTGCTTGTGTCTGGTATAAGTGTCTAGGGGGTGAGTACGCTAATGGGTACGGCAAATAATCGTTCGCCAAAAGGCAATATGTTCTCGCCATCATAAAATACCACCCCTGCAGCAAAGTGTTCACCGCAGGCTTCTTTCAATTTGTTTAAGCCTTTAAAGTCGCTTTGGGTGACTGTTGCGGAGGCTTTGATTTCAATGCCCGCTAGCTCGCGGCCTTGTTCAATAATAATATCCACTTCGACCTTGTCTTTGTTTCTGAAATGATAAAAGGCCAGTGGCTCGTCATGCCAGTCTGCGTATTTGCGTAATTCTTGATAGATAAAGGTTTCCAGCAGTTGGCTCAGCAGGGCTTTATCTTGCCAAAGTGTTTTACTGTTTACACCTAATAATGTACAAGCCAGTCCTGTATCCGCTAGGTGCATTTTTGGGGTTTTAATTAAGCGACTTAATCGGTTGCTATGCCAGGGTTGCAGTTGTTCGATCAAAAAGATTTGTTCAAGTAGCGCTAAATATTCACGAATCGTTGGGCGGCTAATGGAAAAGCGGGAGGCTAAGTCGGCGGCATTAAACAAACGAGCAGTCTGGCTGGCCGCTAATGCTAACAGCTTCGGCAGTATGTCTAGATTTTTGATGCTGGAGATATCTTGAACATCCCGTTGAATAATGGTCGTGATGTAATCTTTATACCATGCCGTGCGACGTTTCGCTGTGCTGCGAGCGATGGCGGCAGGATACCCCCCTTGGCAAATACATTCTGCTAGCGATTCACCTAAACGAGGGTAGGGGTTTTGATTTGAGCCGGTGCAAAAACCGGCATTAAATACTTGTTCGATGAATGTGGGTTGTTGATTGGCGATTTCGCAATGCGCAAGCGGTCTGAGGTGGATGATTTCCATCCTGCCTGCTAAAGAGTCTGCTAATTGTGGTAATAACAGTACATTGGCAGACCCTGTGAGAATGAACCGGCCTGGTTTTCGATTTTGATCAACGCTGGCTTTGATGGATGTGAATAGCTCAGGGGTGCGCTGGATTTCATCAAGGATGGTTTTTTCGGGTAAGCTTTGTATAAAACCGACTGGGTCAGCCTTGGCGGCTTGTAGTTGGTTATCGTCATCAAAGCTGATGTAGTGATAGCCTAGTTGCCTACCAATGAGTTGTGTTAGCGTGGTCTTTCCGCACTGACGGGAGCCGTGAATCAGCACCACTGGCGTGTCTTGCAGCGCCTCATGTAATGTTGCTTCTGTAAACCTGTTGTAGAGAGTGATATTCATATGAATGCGTTATTTTTGTCGACTTACGGTTTCGGCTAAGTGTAAGTTACCGTTCGTCCAATTGAAAGTATTTATTCGTCCAATTGAAAGCTTAGATTCGTCTAATTGAAAGCGTTGATGCGCCTGAGTGGCCTGTGAATCCCGTGTTGAGGCCAGGCTTTCGCGTACCCTGAACTGATTTAGGGAAGGGGCAAGACTCCTAAAGAACAGCCACTTTGATCTGTAACTTTGGTTTGTAACTTTGATTGGTGCCTCTGCGGTATGAGCAAAATTATCCGTCACTAAATCGCTGGCCACTACAACCGAAGCACATTAAACTCGCCTTTTTATCCACTAATGTCTTTTCAAATTCACGAGTTATCCATGCCCAAAGCCAATACGCTTGTTGTTCTTGATTTTGAAACCACCGGTCTCTCTCCAGACCAAGGTGACCGCGCCATTGAAATCGGTGCTGTTCGTATCGTTGAGGGCGAGATCACTGACAGTTTTCAAGCATTAATGAACCCCGGGATGCGTGTAGACAGCTTTATCGAAAGCTATACCGGCATCAGCAATGAAATGTTGGAAGACGCTGAGCCCTGCGGCACCGTGATGAACCGCTTTGCTGATTATATCGGCGACGATAATTTGCTTGCGCACAATGCCTCTTTCGATAAACGCTTTTTGGATGCGGAGTTCGAGCGCATCCCGCGTAGGTATAGCGGCGAATTCGCCTGCTCCTTGTTAAGTGCTCGACGCATTTTTCAAGGCGCGCCCAATCATAAATTGGGCACCTTAATTGACTACACCAAGATCCCCACCGACGGCTCTTTTCATCGCGCATTATTCGATGCTGAAATGACTGCAAAACTTTGGTTAAAAATTATTGAGGCCATCCATCAGCAACTGACGCTTGAGCATATTCCTTTTGCTCTAATACAAAAACTTTGTGTGACGCCGAAAAAAAATGTCGCTAAGTTTTTGCTTAACTGGCAAGCACGGGCTCAGGCGTAATTTTTTTGCTTTGTCTTTTGGGGTTACGTGACGACGAAGATTGATTGGATTTGATTGGCGGTGTTTTCTCGAGTTTGCGCTCGTTTTGTTGGTGATGTTATGTTGGGTGCCAAATGGATAATCACTACCATATTGTCGTGGAGACAATCGAAGGGAAGCTCTTTAGGTGATTGCAAGACCTGACCCCGGGGTTGCAGTGGATATTCGCTTCTTTATGGTTCTTTTGATCCAGTCGACTTTTTTGATTGAATATCGAAGAATTAAAAACGCTAATGCACGCTATAAAGGATATATCTAAATTCGATATAAAGCCGAACATTTTGTCAGTAATGTGTTACATAGCGTCATTGAGGTTGTATGGAAAATAGCTAAGAGACTCTCCCGTAGGCTGGAGTTTTTTCTAGATTACATTGCTCATTGAAGTGATTGTGCTGCTGTCTTTGCCGTCGGCAAAGGGCTTGCCTTTTGGGTAATATTTCGCGAGTGGGTAGTGTTTTGATTCCAGTCGATCTTGACAGAATTCCATAATAGTTTCAGATTCGGAATCGCTTACATCTTTGTATCGATCAACGGTTCCTGCTTGCATAAAGCGTACGGTTTCGAGACATTCAGAAAAAACATTAGGGGAGAACATTGAAAAGTGCTCTTCATGTTCTTTCATGTATTCGAAGGACGAACGATGCACGACTTTATTAATTTCGTCTTCCGTTAAATCCATGGCAAGAAAATCGGCTACCTTGCGAACTGCTGCGGGCAAATCTTTCTTCATGGATTCGTAATGAACAAATAAAACGTTTTGATGGTCCTCTGTTCTACGCCACCAACCTTCAACATGCTCGGGCCAGGCTCTCCAAAACATATCATCACTGCAATACCACTTCAGCATGTTTTCTCTATTCGGAACAGAGGGGCCAGCCAGTAAACGAATAAAGTCGAGGCAGCTTGCAAAGCAGCTGACGGGGTGGCGGGTGACGTAAATATATTGGGCTTTGTCACTGTAAGGGCACAAGTCTGCGGGCATATGAGTTTTAATAATACGACTGTTCTTTTCTCCCACTAGTGGCGCACGATCGAAGGGAACGCTGGAAGTAGGGGAGGTCTCTATCCAAGGGCTTAGAGCGTACATGTGACGATAACCGTCGTCGCCGAGATTGCCCTCGCCGCGATGTAAAATCTCAAAGACTATTTGTTGCATCCAAGTGGTACCGCATTTCATTTGGGTGGCAATAAAAATGTCATTTTCTTGGGGTTTATAATGATTCGTAAATCGATACGATTTCTTGGTTGACATGATTAAAGGGCCGGTCACGCCGTTGTAACGCATCAAGGGTGGAGTACGCAGCCTAAATACTTTTGAAACGAGCACAAAAAATGGATAGATAAAGCGACCGTGGTATCGAATCCTAGCTCGCATATTGCGACGTTCGGCAAGGGGTAAAGCGAAATAATTATCGCCCCGAGTTTTGAGTTCAAAATAAAGCATCATTGAACCCAAATAGATAAAGTAAGCACTTAAAAGGATACAAATTAGGTTTAACATAATAAATTGCTCGATTTTATTATCATTTTAGATGATAAGGCTATCATAAAGCTTGGGAATACCAAAGAGGGAGATGGGGTCAGGTCTTGTACTAACGCACCCCTGCTGCTAACGTATGCCCCATGGCTAGACCAATAAGAATTGAATACGCAGGTGCTCTCTATCACGTCACTTCCCGAGGGAATCGGCGAGAAAAT
>NVTH01000165.1 GCA_002401525.1 Moraxellaceae bacterium
TGCAATTTGGCAGCAATCTCGTGACTCTCCCTGGCACGCAGTTGAAGCAGGGCCTCCACTGCGGTATCAACACAGTGATCCAATGCCCGCTCAGTAATATACAGGGCAATGTGGTCATCGGTTCAAGCTGCATCATTGAAAAAGGAGTAGAGTTAAAAGGGCCGCTGCTAATAGGCTCTAATTGTCGAATCGAGTCTGGGGTAAAGCTGTCCAGCTCGATTATTGATGATTACACACACATCAAATCCCCAGCAAGAATCCATAACAAAATCATCTATCAAGATTATTGTATCGACAATCTGGGTCGCTATTGGTCTCTTAGCGAGGCTAAACTCGATTGGTTGATTTCCGATAACCGCAGTCAAGCAGTTGAGCATGAATTAGCAACTCTAATCGCTGCTCAGAACCACTTCGAAAATAACATCGTTCATGTAAACTTCTGATTAGCCCAAGTTCTAAATTGCGTTGCAAAATGCAACTCATTCTGCGAAATCAAGTAAATAAGATTTAACTTACGATAAGAACTAAGAACTAAGGGGCATCTCTAAAAATCAGAATTTTTATTCGAGAGCAAGGAAGCGTCGCACGGAGACCCGCAGTGTACAAGGGCTACATGAGGAGTCGAGTACGAAGCAGACGCTGCTATCGGGTAAAAAGGCGATTTTTAGAGGTGCCCTAAAGAGTGACTCTCGTTCAGGAGCACTAATTGCAGTTAAATTGGCGCTTTAGTGCGTCACGTAAACTTGGCATTGCCAAAGACCGACCTAGCAAGCCTTCACTCGTAGTTGGCCCTCGACCACCTATTATATTCTTTGAATAATTCATCCGACGTAAAATTAACGAATTCGTAATCCCAGGGTTCAATGTATCGTATCCCTAATCGCTTGGCTTGCTCGAAAACTGCAGCATAACCGTTGGGGAAGCGGTCAACCTGATCCGAACGACCAATCACTTGTGCGTAAATATCCCCAGGGTATTTTTCCATGGCCGCAAGAAGATCAGTCTGAAATACMGAATCATCGCCCGATATCCACCACATGGCGACTCCTACACGGCGCTGCAATGACGGATCGCCCCATAGCTCATTCATTATAGAGATTGGAATCTCCGACAAACCCAAAATATTGTGAAGCTCTACCGCAATGGGTTTTTCTGGAAACGCCATAGCAAAACTAGTGGCCGCTTCCTTGACCGCATCAATCCATAAATCAGCCGTTAAACCGGCCGCCTCTAAGGTTTCAAATGGCACTTGATTAAAATGCCCCTCCACACCAGTCAGCGTCATTTGAGGCAAATAGATCAAAACCAACCGCTCATCATCACCAAACTGTTCAGCCAAGGCCAAGGCAAAATCTGCTAAATGGGCTTGCAAATTCTCGTCCCAAAACTTTGGGATGACCACGTCGCCGTCTCGCCCCGAAGTCACCATAAAGGACGAAACGCCCTCCTCATATAACCATGAAGGTGCCTCCTTACCTGCAGCCACTGCGAGTGACCATGGCTTTCCAGATGAATGTATGTCCATTCGCTCTATTTGATCTAAAATGGGTTGCCAATCATAGTCATCATTCGTAGGCTCTAACTGATTCCAAGCTACTCTCACCAAGCCACCTTTTGCTTCTGGATGGGCCAATGAATCGCCGCCACCGATAAAATCGCTAAAAACACCGAATGGTTTAACGGCGTTTGAACGAGACATGCCATTGCCGCTTCCCCCGCCTACCATCGATAATTCCGCATTTTCATTTCCTGCTCCAAATCCAACCTGTCCCCCAAACACAAAAACTATTAGCACTGAAACCCACCCCAAATACTTCGAGATTCTTAAGGAGCTCATACTGATCCACCCATGATTTAAAGCCAAATATTATTGTTAAAATACTACCATCAGCACATAAATTTTTTACATGTTTTAGTTAATTATATGAATTGGGAATCGAATTTAATTTTTATGTGACACGGTTTGCTAACACCCACATTAAGAATCGCCTAAATTTTTTTCTTAAAGACCACCAATTAGCGCAAAAAAGCCGCTCAAAACCTAATTTTTTTATTCGTAAATACGAAACGCCCACTCATTAAAATCTTGCAATGCTTCATCCTGCGTAAAATGCAAAAATTCATAATTCCATGGCTCGATGTAACGCATGCCTATTTTTTTTGCTTGCTCAAAAACAGCAACATATCCTTCGGGAAACCGATCCACCTGATCAGAGCGCCCAATGATTTGCCCATAAATATCGCCAGGAAATAGTTCCAAAGCATTGAGTAAATCTTGCTGATAAGCTTGCTCATCCCCCGAAATCCACCACATACCGACGCCTACACGATGCCCCAATTGAGGGTCATTCCAAAGCTCATTCATAATAGCAATGGGTATTTCAGCCGAACCTAAAATATCATGCAACTCCACCGCGATGGCTTTAGTGGGAAACGCCAGAGCAAAATTCACCGCCGCGTCCTTGACCGCATCAATCCACACATCGGCGGTTAGCCCGGCGGCCTCCAATACTTCATAGTCGACACTATTAAAATGCCCCTCTACTCCATTCACAGTCATTTGTGGCAGATAAATCAATATGAGTCTCTCATCGTCTCCAAAGCGTGCAGCTAAATCATTTGCAAAGTCAGCTAGATGAAATTGTAAGTTTTCATCCCAAAACTTAGGAAGCTTAACCTCCCCAGACCGCGCGGTGACCACTTGATAGGAAGCAACTCCTTCATCGTACAACCAAGCAGGGGCCTCTTTCCCTCCAGCGATGGCCAGCGACCAAGGCTTGCCCTGAGAAAAGGCATCCATCTTTTCGACTTGATCAGTTATTAATTGCCAATCATAGTGGTCATTACTCGGCTCAATCTCCCCCCATCGCACACGTACCAACCCACCAATCGCTTGCGAATGAGACAAGGAAAAACCACTGTCAATAAAACCGGTGTAAGTGCCTACAGGCTTAAAAATCCCAGAATCGTCGTCAAAAACCTCTCGGTTATCCCACTCCGAAGCAGCATCGTCAGTGGACAATAAATCCCCCTGGCTTGAATCCTTACTACTGCACGCCACAAAAATTAAACAACAAAATAAAATAGTTAAAAACCGCATTCCCGTATTCCCTGAGATCAATAATCACTTTCCAAATACCTAACGAATCAAGCCCTCTAATAGGAAAAGCATTCCGCCAAAATCGCTAACGAAAAACAATTCAAAATTAAATTTCAAGTGAAACAATTTAGAAAAATAAACATCGTTCAATTTGAAAATAAATAAACTTGATCGCCAAGACGAAAAAACCGCCTGTAGTAAATAGACGGAAAACCTCCCTCTATATAACAGGCCTATTCATTGACTAAATAACAGTCTAATGGTTCCCACTAAAATCGAAACGGCAAAATAAAAACCACAATGAGCATGATCAAACGTTACAGTTAAAATTAAAATTAAAGTTAAAATCACTTTTTAGGAGGAGTTGCACTTAGAGAGCGTTGATTATATTAGAACAATGGAAAACCAACAAAGATCTACCACGAATCAATTCACAGAAGTAAGGATTAGGTGTAAAGAGGAACTCAACACCTTGAATAAATAGTAACCAGTAACGCCATCAAAAACCCAAACACTCGACTTGTCGTCTTTAATGTTTGCTAATTAATGGCGTCCCCTAGGGGACTCGAACCCCTGTTACCGCCGTGAAAGGGCGGTGTCCTAGGCCACTAGACGAAGGGGACACTAGACAATTGCTTACGCTGATTAAACTATCGAGCAACGTAAGATTGCTGCAATAAAATTGCATATAGCTCTTAAATCAAGCACTTATAAAATCTGCCAATTCAAGGAGAGCGGATTATGCCAGCACTCCCCCCAATAAAGCAACCCCTATCACTGCCTAATTAATTCTTTTTTCCCGCCCTTGCCACTCTTTCTCACGCAACACATATTTTTGAATTTTCCCTGTAGAGGTTTTAGGTAATTCGCAAAACTCTACAAATTTAGGCGCTTTAAATCCAGCCAACTGACCGCGACAATATTTAATGATCTCGTCCACAGAACTCGACTGCCCCGGCTTCAACGTGACAAATGCCTTAGGAACTTCACCCCATTTATCATCGGGAACAGCGACCACTGCGCATTCCATTACAGCAGAGTGACTCATTACCGCTTGTTCCACTTCAACGGTGCTTATATTTTCGCCTCCCGATATAATAATGTCCTTTTTCCTATCCCGAAGTTCAATAGACCCGTCTGCATGCTTAACCGCAATATCCCCACTGTGAAATAGACCGCCTTTAAACGCCTCGGCAGTGGCTTCGGGATTATCATAGTAACCTTTCATCACGTTATTTCCCTGCATCACCACTTCTCCCATCGTCTTCCCATCCATCGGCACACTGTGTAGATTATCGTCCACAACATCCACCTTACCTCCGCAGACATTAATAAATCCTTGTCGAGCTTTTAATTTCGCTTGCTCAGATTGAGATAACGTCGCTTCATTGATCGGCGGCACATTCATCGTGAAAGGCCCGTAAGTTTCGGTTAATCCGTAGACGTGATCGAGGGTAAAATTTAACGCCTGCATCTTTTCAATCAAAGTCGGTGAAGGCGGCGCCCCAGCGGTAAATAAACGCACCGGTGTTTCCAAGCGATGGGCAGCAGAGTCGTTAGTTAACATAATTAACACGGTGGGCGCGGCACAAAAATGGCTGACCCCTTGATCAAATAATTGCCACGTTTCCGGCGGGTCAATTTTCGGGATACAAATACTCCGCGCCCCTGCGGCAGCAATTGCCCAGGGAAATGTCCAGCCATTGCAATGAAACATGGGCAAGGTCCATAAATAACGGCTTTCCCTACGGAGCTGATGTTCAATCACCATGCTCATTGCATTAAGGTAGGCACCCCGATGATGGAACATAACCCCTTTCGGCCGACCGGTGGTCCCAGAAGTATAATTAATGCTAATTAAGTCGTATTCATCGTCTAACCAAGACTCCACTTCAGCTTCAGAACCGAGCTCCAGAAAGCTTTCTAACTCCTGACCGACTTCAATAGTGGGCACGGTCGATGGCACACATTGCAACTTATCTTTTAACGCCTGATGATAAAAAATAAGCGAGCTACCTGACTGCTCGATAATATAAGCCACCTCTTGGGCAGATAAGCGCGTATTAATAGGCACCAATACACCGCCGGCCTGTGGCACGGCAAAATGCGCAAGCAAAGGTGGCTCTGAATTAAAGGTCAAAAAAGCCACGCGATCATTTTTTTTAAGGCCGTTGACGCGCAAAGCAGAAGCAAACTTGCGTGATCGTGCCCTAAATTGCTTCCAGGTATAACTGACATCACCATCCTCAACCGCGACGCGATCATGATAAACCTGGCCAGCACGTTCCAAGAAAGAAACCGGGCTCAATTCCTGCCGATATACGCGACTAAAATCCGTATCCATAACTATCTCCATTTGATTAAGCCTCAAAGGTCTGACCAAGGCGCTCTTTAAAAGTGAACTGCTTACGTCCACCCTGACCTAAAATCGAGCCACGAGTCAACCCTTGCTCAAATCCTGCCACCGACACTAGACAAAAAATACCCAATGGATTATGTTCCCCGCACTAGTCCGCAGCAACCCGCGCCCGCATTCTTACTTGAGAGGGAAATTCTTAGCGTTTTTTTCGACTATCCATACCGACTACCCAAACCAACAACCAGATCGACAAGAGGATTAGTACAATGACTGCTGAACTTTTACGGAGCTTTTTTGCAGGGGTATTCTTATTCAACGCAATCCCTCACCTCACCCATGGAATTGCCGGCAAACAATTTCAATCACCGTTCGCAAAACCTCCTGGGGTAGGTCTTTCTTCAGCGTTAGTGAATGTACTTTGGGGCTGGACCAACATTTTTATTGGCCTAGGGTTGGGATTCTATAACATCGATATTTTCTCGAATGCCAGCGCCACTGCTGCTTTTATTTGCGGCGGTTTGCTGGTATCTCTTGGGCTTGCTTGGCACTTTGGGAAATTATACGCGCAGGAATAGTAAGCGCAGTACCGTAATGGGCTTACGCTGCACTGAAATTAGGAAGCGCTCCCAGCTGAATGGCGGTGTTTTAAGGTCTCGATAATCGCCGGGCCTGAACAACTTTCATCAAATTCGGCAGCAGCCAACACGCCGGCCTTAACCACATCACTGGCTGAAGTTGCAGCGTTATACGTGGCGTACATTGCACCAAGCGCCAGCTTACGCCCCGCACCGGTGGCCCAATACTTATTAAATTGATTAACCTCCCTGAAGCGCCCCACCTCAAAAATACCATTGCGATTAATAATTAACGCACTGACCTGGCTACTTTCCGCAGGCTGCTCATCGTCTTCATCCGCTTCAATGAAATATTCGTCCCGTAGGATAGGGTGTATCTTAAGAAAAGTTGAATAGATCGCTTGCCGGCTGGTAAAGTCGATTAGCTCGCTTTTCGAGGCCATTAAATGTTCCATAGCGCCCGCAACAGCGCTCCAACCGATCACCCCGATCACACTTTCTTTAATCACGTAAAGCTTATTGTGGTTATGGAGATTTCTTGAATCGACGATTAGAGAACCAAAGCTGCACTGGGTATCACAAGCAATTGCGATCTCTCCATTTTTTATCGCTGCGGCAAGTACCGACATAAACCCCTCCCTTAATTGCCTGATATAAGTATCAGCGAGATATTGAAAAATTCCACTTCTAAATGATGAATACCGCCTTCGGTTGCTCTTAAAGCAAACTCATCTAAGCAATTACTTTATTATTCCGCCAAGCGGAATATAGAATGAAACACCTCGCGAAAGAGCTGATTAAGGAAACGCAGAAATGTAATCTAGATCACTAACGAATGAATTGGAGGACGCTATCTACGCTATAAATCAGGCTCTCAGCCCGCATTAAAAGTGATGTTAGGCCATAAAATACAATAAATTTAGACTATTAGGGCCAGTCATCAGTTGCCTATTCCAGAATCAATTTTTTTGTTGCAGGCGAATTTAAAATAGTTTTAAATCCGCACCAAATCTCCTACCCGATACTCCCCCTTTTAATGAATAATACTTTGCAGCTCGCAGAAATACTCTGCCGTGCCACCCATCATGTCCTGTGGGCGCCTAACGAACAGTGGGCTAGACAGCGCAAACCTCATATCGTGTTCCAATGCCGTGTCGGTTCAGGCCGAGCCACGTATCACCTTCATAAAGACAATGTTCATGTGATTACCTATGGACAAAAGATGTTGATCAGTAAACGCAAAATTGAGGACGCTCGCAGCTGGATCACCGGCTATGAAATCGAATCCAGGCAGTATTTTGGAGGTCAGCTTAATTATGCGCACCTTTTAGCGCACACCTGCTGTCATGAGTTTTCGCATTTAGTTCAAGCGATTAATGGCTGGTGGAAAAGAGGCTCCATACATAACCAAGATTTCTACCGTATTCTCGATCAACTCCACGAGTCAGATAAAGCCAAGCAAGTCCTGGAATTCATAATCACTCAAGCTTGCCAACAAAACATCAACCTAAACTTTTTCGACACCTCGGGTTCGAAAGAGAACGAATCCAACTTTA